>JALOTP010000069.1 GCA_025457865.1 Thermoplasmatota archaeon
TACCCAGGCCTGTACGCTTGATATCCGAAAGAGCTACGGGCCACCTTGCGTTCTCGAGGTAGAAGGCCCCCCACGCACAGACACTCTTGAGGAGGTCCAGGTCCCCCTTCTCCAAGGGAAGGTTCGAGAGGTCCTCGTGCAGGAGCCTCCTGACCTTGGCTGGCCTACCGTCCCCACCTACCTCCTGTTCCAGGGATTCCTCAACGATCAATCTAGACCGTAGGAGCTGAAGGGCAGAAGCGTCGTTCCCGGCAGCGGTCATTGCTCCGCGGGTATAGGGTATGTAAAAGGCACCCTTGCCGGTCGGTGCCCTGATGAAGTAGGGCGGGTGGGGTCCGTCCGCCTCGGACATAATCTTTGCTACGGCCTGAACCTGCTTAGGGGATAGGAGCTTAGGACCGAAATGGATGCTGCCTATCTCCTCGGGTGTGAATGCATGAGGATGAAGCCCATGGTCCGGTGGCGTCCCCAGACCTTTTCCGGTCCCCGGGTTTGCGTCTATGGAGGCCCAAAGGGTGGTCCATAGGTCCCTGAGCGTTCTGGAATCCATGATCTGTTGAGGCTCCATCTGGAGCGTCTCGGCCGTTCTCTCCCTGGCGGATGCATCCTTCAGCAGGCGGGTCATCGCCGCAAGGTCGTCCTTGGGGCCCTCGTAACTGGCCCCGGTTCCGTCGATGAGGCTAGACCACTTTACCGTCAATGGGCCTCTGAGGGTATGGACCCGGGCCATGGTCTCCCCCCCCTCCCTGGTCCTGTCAAGCAATATGGCCAGGTTGTTAGGGGGTTCGAGACCCCCCACTCCCTTCTTCAGCCTGACGAGCTCCCTTACCTCCATCTTAGGACCTGCCCTTCCCGTGATGGGAAGCATGGTATAAATCGGCTTCCGGTCCCAAGACATGATAGGTTGCAGCAATTCGATAGTTTATTGTCCGGACCGCGCATTCACCTGGTCATGCTCTCCGATATCGAGATCGCCCAAAGAGCGGAACTTCTGCCCATGGAAGGGATAGCAAGAAGGGCCGGTTTGCTCCCAGAGGAGTACATGCTCTACGGTAAGGGCAAGGCGAAGGTCGAGCTTTCGACCATGGAGAGGGTAAAGAAGCTCCCCAGGGGGAAGCTGATACTCGTCACAACCACGAACCCGACACCTGCCGGTGAGGGAAAGACGACCATGACCATAGGCCTGGCCCAGGCGTTCGTGAAGCTGGGGTACAGAGCGATGCCCGGCATAAGGGAGCCGTCCATGGGTCCGGTCTTCGGGATAAAGGGGGGAGCAGCTGGCGGCGGGTACTCTCAGGTCATTCCCATGGAGGACATAAATCTCCATTTCACTGGCGACCTCCATGCCATAACAGCCGCCCACAACCTGCTCGCGGCCCTCCTGAACAACCACATGCACCACGGGAACGAGCTCCATATAGACCCGAGGAGGATAGTTTGGCACAGGGTCATGGACATGAACGACCGGTCGCTCAGGGGCGTCGTCATTGGCCTGGGCGGCATCACCTCGGGGATGCCCCAGGAGGATTCCTTCGATATAACCGCGGCTAGCGAGGTCATGGCGATAGTCTGCCTCTCATCGGGCATAGATGACCTCAAGGAGAGGCTCTCGCGGATAATCGTGGCCTACGACATGAAGGGGAATCCCATCTATTCCAGGGACCTCGGGGCCGTGGGGGCAATGGCGATGCTCCTTAAGGATGCCATAAAACCCAACCTTGTCCAGACGTTAGAGGGTGTTCCGGCGTTCGTCCATGGAGGTCCTTTCGCGAACATCGCCCACGGGACCTCCTCGTACATATCATCGATGATGGGCGTCCACCTAAGCGACTATTTCGTGACGGAGGCCGGTTTCGGTTCGGACCTTGGCGCAGAGAAATACTTCGACATAGTGGCAAGGAAGACTGGCCTGGTACCCTCGGTGGTCGTAATGGTCGTGACCACCAGGTCATTGAAGATGCACGGCGGTGTCGAGAAGAAGGACCTGGACAAGATCGACGTCCTTGCGGTGCGGAAGGGCTCTGCCAACCTCGCAAGGCATCTGGGCATTATTCAGCTCTTCGGGGTTCCCGTTGTCGTCGCCATAAATGTCTTCGAGAAGGACCATGACGATGAGGTCCAGGAGGTCCTAAGGCTCTGCGAGGCGATGGGCATACCCGTAGCCCTATCGGACCATCATGCCAGGGGTGGTGAGGGTGCATTGGATGTGGCAAGGAAGGTAATGGAGGTCATGACCGACTGCTCGAGCTGCTTCAATACGCTCTATCCCGACAATATGCCGCTCAAGGAGAAGATAGAATCCATCTGCCTGAAGGTCTACGGAGCGAACAAGGTCCAGTTCTCAGTGGACGCTCAGAAGAAGCTAGATCTCTACACGGTGAACGGGTACGGGGACCTGCCCATATGCATGGCAAAGACACAGTATTCCCTCTCCGATGACCCCAAGCTGTTCGGGGCACCAACCAAGTTCAAGGTGACGATATCGGATGTCAGGCTCTCGGCGGGTGCGGGCTTCATAGTCGCCCTTACTGGCAGCATAACCACAATGCCAGGGCTCCCAAAGGTCCCCGCCTCCGTCAACATGGACCTGGACACGGACGGAAGGGTGAGGGGTCTGTTCTGAGAGGTCCATCTTCGTCTCGCGAGACCGTTCATGGAACGAACGGAGAATAAGGTGGTCATTTTATTATATCAAATATCTTGATTTGTAAAAGGTCGCAAGACCTGGACGTTCAGGATGCACAGGAAAAAGATAGGTCTCCTTTGGGTCATCTGCATAACGGCGGGGGCTATGATAGGGTCGGGATTGTTTGTACTTCCCGGACCCGCAAGCAAGGAGTTAGGGCCTTTGGTGTTCATACCCTACCTACTTGCGAGCATTCTTTTCATCCCTGCGCTCCTGTGCACATGCGAGCTCGCGACGGCCATGCCCAAGACGGGTGGGATATTCTATTTCTCTGACAGGTCCATGGGCCCACGGGTGGGCATGCTAGGCGGCATCGCCTTCTGGTTCTCCATTGCGGCCAAGACCGCCTGGGCGCTTCTGGGCCTTGCCATGTTCTTCACACTGATGGACCCTTACATGCCCGTTTACCAGATCAGGATGATAGCCATAGGAGCATGTGCCGCCTTCATGGTGCTGAACCTGCTCCATGTAGAGGTCGCAGGCAGGTTCCAGCAGTACACTGCACTTGGGCTCCTGGGTCTATTGGCCCTTTACATAGTTGCCGGGCTGTTCTTCTTCAAACCCTCCAATTTGACGGTGAGCGACGATGTTGCGGTCCTGCCCACTTTGACAACGACCGGTCTGGTATTCGTTTCCTTCTCCGGGATCACTTGGATAACGGACATGGGCGGTGAGGTCAAGAACCCATCACGGAACATACCAAGGGGCCTCATCCTGTCATGGGCGGGAGTGACCCTCATCTATGTGGCTTCCGTTCTCGTCACGGCCGGGCTCCTGGGCAGAGCGGCCCTATCAGGGTCAGTTACCCCATTGTCCGATGGGGGCGGGGCCATGTTCGGTGCCGTCGGGGTGGTCGTGATGACCGTCGCGGGGGTTCTGGCATTCCTGACAACAGGGAACGCCGGCATGCTGACGGCCTCGAGGACCCCATATGCCATGTCCAAGGACAGGTTCCTCCCGCCAATGTTCTCAAGGCATTCAAGGAAGGGTGTACCTTCCGTAGCGGTCGTCGCAACGGCCATCTTCATGGTATTGATACTCTTTCTGCCGTTCGATGCGTTCGTCAGGACAGCATCTAGCCTTGAGCTGATAACGCTGATGTTGGCATGCTTTGCCGTGCTGTTCATGAGGGAAGCGAACATCAAGAACTACAGACCCACCTTCAAGGTTCCGCTCTACCCCGCGCTTCCTATCTTCGGTTTATTGGTCTACGGATGCCTGATCCTTTCGCAGGGATGGATGCCCATCCTCATCATCCTGATCATAATCGCAGGCAGCCTTGTGTTTTACCAATCCTATTCCAGGTCAAGGATCAAGGCAGATTATGCCGCCCTTCACGTTATTAAGAACATCATAGGTATCAAGAACAACGAACACAAGCTGAACGAGGAACTTAGGGAGATAATCATCGAGAGGGATGGGATATCCGAGCACAGGTTCGAATCCATCATAGGGTCAACGCCCATCATCGAAATGGACGATTTCTCGGGGTCCCGACAGGACCTGAGGGAACTATCGAAGATGATCTCGGAATTTTTCGGGATGGGCAGAAAGGACCTTTCCCGCAGGCTCAGGGCGATGTTCAGAAAGAACGAGCTCTTCGCCATTCCTGGCATAATGATAGTCCCGGTAAGGACCGCTTTGGAGAGGCCATATAAATTGGTCGTTGTCCGGACCAAAGGTCATCCCCGACTTGACGACCAGGGCGTCCCGCTCTCCTATATCTTCATCGTCAGATGGTCCCGGGGCATGAAGAACTTCTATTTCCATTCCATCATGTGGCTGGTCCAGCTGGGTGAACGGCTCATGGAAGCAGATGAGGACGGAAGCATGGCCCGTAATGGGTCGGAGGACCACGGTCTCCTCTGGGCGTGGCACACGAAGAGCTCGAGGGACCATTATATCAGACCGACCCGCTTCCAGCTGGAAGAGAACCCCTACAAAGCCATGAGAGAGCTCCACGGCCGCTCGGGACCGGCCCCCATTCAACCGGGACGGTGACTGTAGGGTCAAGTTTTTATTGGTTCGAGGCCGTCGGCCCCGTATGGACCCCGCCCTCAAGGCGATGTACGAAAAGCAGGGATACGCCATCGTGGGGCGCCATTCGGCCGTCAAGACCTGCCACTGGCTCCATGATTCCATGATGGGCGGACGGGTCTGCTACAAGGAGCAGTTCTTCGGGATAAGGAGCCACAGATGCCTGCAGATGACCCCGGTCGCCGACAGGTGCACCCATTCGTGCCTCTTCTGCTGGAGGTATCAGGGGTTCGAGGGGTCGGGGGGGGAATGGGACGATCCCGTCGATATCGTGAACGGGACCATAGAGGCCCAGAGGAGGCTCGTTTCCGGGTTCAAAGGGGACCCCAGGTGCAACCCGTTGGTTTGGGAGGAGGCAAGGAACCCGAACCAGGTCGCAATATCATTGACGGGAGAGCCTACGCTCTATCCCTATCTGGGGGAGTTGATAGGGGAGTACAAGAGGAGAGGATTCACAACGTTCCTGGTCACAAACGGGACGATGCCCGACGTACTCAGGGACCTGACACCCCTTCCCGCCCAGCTCTATGTATCCATCGTCGCCCCCAACAAAGAGATATACCGGTCATTATGCCTGCCAAGGCAGGAGAACGGCTGGGAGCGTATCCTGGAGACCCTCAGCATCCTCCCCTCGCTCGATACCAGGAAGGTTGCAAGGCATACCTTGGTGAAAGGCCATAACCTGGGTTTCGAGGAGGAGTATGCATCCCTCGACCGCATTGCGGACCCGGATTTCATAGAGCCCAAAGGGTACGTCCATGTCGGATACTCAAGGGAGAGGCTCGGTATCGATAATATGCCCTCCATGGACGAGATGAGGGCCTTTGCCAGCAGAATGGCAGAGCTTACCGGGCACCATCTTGTTGGCGAGAGCCCGGTTTCCAGAGTGGTCCTTCTCTCCAACGGAAGGAAGGATATGATGCTGGGATGACGCCCCCTCAATTCCCCACATATTTCGAATAGAGCGACCTTGCCACCAGCTCATCACTGGTCCCGTGGACGATGGTCCTCCCGCCCTTGAATATCACAAGCTCGTACCCCTCCGCCCTTACCCTGAGGAACTCACCGTGGTCCTCCACCTCCCCGACAGCCCTTAATCTCCTGGACAGATCTTTCAGGGAAGGGAACTGATCATGAGGGGATGTTATCTGGACCGCATCGGAGCCGCAGAGCCGGGAGGCCCCCCCCCATCCCTTCCCATCAAGGAGGTCGAACTTGTGTTCGACACAGCATTCACAATCAACCCTCCTCTTGACCGGGAACCTGTCGAAGAAACCCTTCCACACATCATAGACGACCATATCACTGCTCCAACCCTTCCCTAAGAGCAGTTTGATGGCCTCCGTTGCGGCGATGGAGCCCATGAGCGATGGGATGGTATTGATGATCCCCACGGTGCTGCAGGTGGGAAGGGTCCCTGCGGCGGGGATGGCGGGCAAGGCGCATCTGAGGCATGCTGTCTTCCCTGGCACTATGTTCATGCTCATACCCATCGTCTCAACGACCCCGGTATATATCCAGGGTATCCCCTCGCGGACGGAAAGCTCGTTCATCAGGAACCTGGTAGCCATGTTGTCCGTGGCGTCCATGATAAGGTCGGACCCTTTCGTTATGGGGGCTATGTTCCCGGGACCTACGTCCTCAACGAACGAGCTCACCTCTATGGAGGAATTGATGACCTTCAGTCTCTCGCCTGCCGCAGCGGCTTTGGCGCAGCCTATATCGTCCTCATCGAAGAGGAGCTGCCTCTGGAGGTTGTCTGGCTCGACGACGTCGCGGTCCACCACGGTCAGGTGCCCGACCCCGGACCTAGCAAGTGCATTGGCTATGACAGAGCCGGTGGCACCGCATCCTATGACCGTCACCTTGCTATCCAGCAATCTCATCTGACCATCCATTCCGATGTCCTTGAGGATGAGCTGTCTGCGATAGCGGTCGAGGTCCTTTTCCATAACGGACACTGATAATGGATAGGGATTAGATATTGATGACGGTCCGAGGGTCATTCCCTTACCGAATGAGACCATATAATAACAAATGTTATATAACAGATGTTATATTACTTGTATCGATGCCCCGAAAGGAGAACATCACCAAGGGTATGGTACTCGAGACAGCACTCGCCATCGTCAAGGACGAGGGGATCGCCGAGCTAACGGCCAGGAGGATCGCAAAGCGGTTGAAATGCTCTACGATCCCGATCTACTCCCAGTTCGGATCGATGGGGAGGCTCGAGGAGGAGGTCCTGGTGACGGCCTCAGCTTTCCTCCTCGAATATTCGAGGAAACCTTACAGTCCCCATCCGTTCCTCAACATGGGGATCGGGATGATCCTATTCTCGAGGGACAACCCCAATCTCTTCACGGCGATCTTCTCAGGCTCCGACCGCGCCCGGAGGATGGCGGAGGGTATCCGGTCCTCGTTCAAGGACGGGCTCCTCTCCGTGGAGGATTTCAAGCGTTTCTCCCCGGAACAGCTCGACGGAATGCTCGACATGACCATGGTATTCATCATGGGGCTAGGAATGATGGCATCCTCGGGACTGCTTACGGATCCATCCGAGGGGAACGTTGTCAGGATGGTCGATGAGGCGGGGGATGCCGTTATCAACCACTCCATCAGGAAGGCCCTTGGAATGGACTCCTACGCCGGGGTCGTATTCAGGGAATATCAGATGATGAACGATCCAAAGAGGGGGGCATAGCATGGCATCTAACAGGATGGTGACCTTGGACATAGTAAGGGGCCTCTGCATCATGGGGATGGTCGGCGTCCACATCTTCCGCAGGACCTACGACCTCACATGGCTGGGGACGGAGGCGATGGCCGACAGATCGATGCTGCACCTCGTCACGCTCTTCCTAATCGCCTACATCGGGGGGATGGCGGGACTCTTCCTCATGGTCTCGACGGTATCGCATACGTTGTCGATCAGGGAGCAGCTAAGGGCTGGAAAACCTCTAAGCGGAGTGATCGCCAAACAGATGATGTCGGGTTTTTTACTGCTCGCTTTCGCGTTCCTTGTGGAGTCAGTGCTCGGCCAGCACGGGTTCTTCGGAAGGATGGCCTACACCCCCCTCGTCGGGGACATGAGCTTCGGGGGATCGATCGTCCAAAGCTCCGAGGTGATATTGTACAGGGGTTTCCACTTCATGACGCTCCATACGATCGCCTGGGCGGTCATCGTGAACTCCGTGATCCAGTGGGCCCTCCTCCGCAATGGCGGTGTCTCTAAGGTCTCGAGGAACGTCAAGGTCTATCTGGGCCTCATCGTTGGTGTGATCGTCCTTTCGCCTGTCATGTGGGCCTTCGCCTCGTATGTGGTGCCCGGATATCCGTTCGCGACGTACCCCGGCACCGACAGGATGGTGCAGTATCCGCTCGAAGGGGTATCGACGATCGTCGATTACGTTGTATTATTCGCTTTAGGTCCGCTGGCAGGACAGACTGAGCCCTTGTTCCCGTTCCTGTTCATCTCGTTCATCGGAGCCATCGTGGGGCTCTATCTATCCATGGACAGGCCTCCGAAGTACCTGCCCCAGATTGGAATGAAGATCGGAGGCGCGATGCTCTTCATCGGATTGTTCGGAACGGTCCTCATGCTCACGACCGGACTCGATACGATCGATAACATCATGGGCGATCCCTACGGGATCCTTCGGATGAAGATTTGGCTGCCCCTGCTCCTCTTCACGACCGGGGGCCAGTTGATGTTCCTGATGATGCTCATCAGGATGATAGAGTACAGGAACATCTCCGAGAAAGCGGCCCAGAGAACGGTCATGATAAGGAGGTTCGCTGTCGTCTCTCTGACCGTTTATACTTTCCAATGGATGGATGCTTTGGTCCTGCATCTCATGAGCCATATCCCTGGTGTCACCGTCTTCAATGGAAAGGACGACTTCTTCTGGGCGATCATCTCCGTGATAGCGGTGCTCGCCTTCTGGAATATTCTGCTAAAGCTTTGGGAGAAGGCCGATTTCAGAGGGTCCGCTGAGTGGGCTCTCGCGGTCGTTTTGGTCCAGACCAATAACATCCTCAAGGTTGGAAAGGGCGTATCGCAGAGGGCGAAATGGTACCTCGTGCCCAAGCTCAACGTTCTGAGAAATGAGGCCAGCATCAAATGGATGGACCTCAAACCCGCGAACCTGACCGGTCCGGACAGGGAGAGGGACTCGAGGATGTCGTATTGGCTATCCCTTGTAGGATTGGTGTTCATCCCATTCCTGATCCCGGCATACTTTTTGGCCAGGAGTGCGATCGGTTCCGAAGGCCCGAACAGGTTCAATACGCTTTCCATGAGGATATCGAGGATAGGCATGGGCTGGGCATCCATGGTCGTGTTCTACCTGTCCCAGGTGAGGGGATTCGTTCTAGGGGGCTGAGCATGGTCGGGGCGATGCAGAAGAAAGCCCTAAGGGACCTTGCCAAGAAGAAGGCGAGGACCATTTTCACCGTGCTCACCATAGCGCTCGGCGTGATGAGCGTGTCGTTGTTCGCCGTGGACCCGATGGCGAACTCGGTGATGGCGGACCAGGTGGAGAAGGAGAACCTGCACAACCTCGTGATTCGTTTCGAGAACACGGAATTGGGGCCTAGCGAGCTCTTCGACCTCTCTTGTATAAAGAACGTCGAAGGCCTTTCGGCCTTCAAGCTGTACTTCACGAAGTTCTACTCGGGAGAGAGGAAGGAAGATGCCCTCTTCGTCGGGATCCCGGACCCGACCGGTCAGAACGTTGACAAGATAAGATTGGGCCGCGGGTCATGGCCTTCTTCGGGGCAGGTCCTCACCGAAGGAGTGAATTTACAATTGGGAACGTACGACGGCGATGCGGGTGATGAGCTCAGAGCACTCGATGCCAACGGGATCGAGAGGACGCTTTCGATCTCTGGGGTGGGTAGGAGCCTTGCCCACGGGAAGACCCTCTACGACGCCGAAGGCTATGCGGTCTTCTACGGGACGATGGCCGTGATCTCCCAGATGTCGAACTCGACGGGATACAACTATCTGGCGTTCACGCTAAGGGACATGAGCGATGATGCTGTGGATCGGACCATCGAGGATATCCGATCGTACCTCACGAACAATACCGGGGTAGTCGCCTTTTCTACACTACCGGAGGTCAGGCAGGAGGGGGAGTACCCGGGCTTCGGTTTCCTGGACATGTTCCTGACGATCATGTACATCCTGACCATCCTTGCGATCGTTGCCTCGATGATATTGATATCGAACACGATGAACACGGTGGTGATGGAGCAAAGACGGGAGATCGCCATGCTGAAGGCGGTCGGAGCGACGAAGGTGCGGGTCTTCGGCGCCTATATGACCTCGGCGTTGGTCATGGCAGTAATCGGATCGTTCATAGGGGCGTTCCTCGGGATCATCGTCACCTTCGGCCTGTTGTCGTACTTCGGAGGTCTGATGGGATTCACGGCGGCCTTTTCTGTTCACCTCCCGACGGTCCTGATCAGCATCGCTGTGGGGACGGTCTTCGTCATCGTGGCCTCGGTCCCGGCGTTGTTGAAGGCGATGTGGGTGCCTGTCCGGGGGGGCATGGAGGACAAGGGGATCGCTTCGAACTACGGCGGACCGATCGACAGGATCCTGATGTCGCCTCCTTTATTACCCAGGACCGTGAAGATGGGTATCCGTAACGCGGCCAAGAGGAAGGGTCGGTCGCTGTCATCGGTGGTCCAGATCGCGATCGCCGTGGCGGTGTTCACTGGACTGGTCGCGTTCGGCCGATCGCTAGGCCAGGAGCTGTCGAGGACGATCGACAACATGGATTACGATATCGACATCGTTGCACAATCGGAAGGGCCTAACCAGCTCAACTCCTCATTGATCAATGAGGTGTCAAAGATCCAGGGAGTCGAAGTGGCAGAGCCTTACATTGAGACCATGTTCGACCTTGGGGACATGACTGTTCATTCAAGGGGATACCTATCGGATACCCAGGTCAAGAGGATCGACCTGACCATCGAGAAGGGAAGATGGTTCGATAGGACCGAGTACGATTCCAAGGATCGTGTCGCTGTCATCGGGAAGCAGTTGGCGTCGTACACGGATATCGGCCTCGTGGATGAACTTAGAATAAAGACCGCGACCGGTTCGGAGACCCTCAAGGTCATAGGGATAGACTCGGACTTCTTCTACACCGGGATGGTGATATATCTCCCCATGTCAACGGTCCAGGACATGCTTCGTATCAACGACACTGTCACCGGGTTGTACCTTA
>JALOTP010000106.1 GCA_025457865.1 Thermoplasmatota archaeon
CGATCTGTATCACCGCATGGACTGGACCGTCCTCTGCTTTGATAGGGACCAGAATATGCTCATGGTCATCTTCAGCATTGTACATATTGCACTTCTCGCACTCGGTCGAATGGGAATCGAACGTCCTTGGAACCCCCGTTCTGAATATCTCTTCGATACAAAAAGGGACCTGCAAGGTCGTCCAATCCGTGGTCATGTGACACGTTGAGACACCCTTTCTGCAGCTCCTATGCTCAACAAGCTCATCGATGTCCCTGCGATAGGCCACAGTTACGTTCTGGTATCCCCTGGTCTCCGCAAGGATCCTTGCCGATTCGGTAAGGAGAGCCTTGAAATCGTCCGACCATGTGATGGTCTGGTTGATGTTCCTTACTGAAAGGAGGAAAGAGTTGAGGTCTGTTATCTCTTCTTCCGCCTTTTTCTTATCAGAGATATCTACAATGGTCGTGATGAAATGCAATGGTCGACCCTGCTTGTCACGTTTCATCACCGTGCTTACATCGGCCCAGAGGTATGAACCGTTCTTATGGACATACCTTTTTTCGAAACGAGCACTGTCCCGTTCGCCCTTCAAGAGTGGGTCAATAATCCTTTGGATCGTCCCAATATCCTCCGGGGGTGTCAGGTCCTGCCATTTTTTATGTTCCAATTCCTCTGGCTGATACCCCAGCATCTCACAGAAAGCTTTATTGACGATTATCTCTCCAGTCGGATAGGTCATCGATTTACCCACATTTGAGGTTTCGAAGACGCTCCTGAACCTTGATTCGTTCTCCATTAATGCGTATTCCATCTGTTTCCTTTCGGTTATGTCAATGGCATAGACCCTGAAATTATCCATTCCCGCAGGCTTTGCGATATAGGCAAGATAGGTCCTCTCTCCAAGGACGAACTCCTTTTCCAGCGTCAGGTCATGGGAACTGTTTAGGTCCCTTGCGAGCCCGAGCGGGTCCTGTGGGAGTATCAGGTCCCTGAGGGAATCCTTCGCTCCTTCGAAGACCCTTTTAGCCGCGGGATTAAGGTACTTAACCGCCCCGTCGAGTTCGAACTCGATTACAATGTGGGGGTTAAGCTCTGGGAAGGATGCAAGATGCTTGATGACTTTCTCATTCTCCTTCTTCTTCTTAAGCACCCAAACATAGTTCATGAGAAGGGTCAGCTGGCGAACGTCAGATGAGTTGTAATCGGTCTCTTTATTGGCGACCCCTATCACGCCTTCTATCACGCTCTTGTGGAATATGGGAATGGTCAGGAACTTTGAGAGCGAAGCATGACCTTCCGGATAACCTTTCTTCAGGGGATCGGGGGCTTGGAAGTCATTAATGATGATCGGCCTGCCTTGTCTGACGGCTTCCCCCCATATCCCTGTCTTCTCAAGCTGATAGACCGTCTGCTTCTCCTGGATTGTGCACTCCTTCATGACACCCTTTGACCAAGAGTTGAGCGTGAACTCTTTTTTCATTGTATCATAGAAATACAGATAACCTATCTTGCTCCCGGTCAGCTGTATCGCCTCGTCAAGTGCTATATCGAGGAAGTCCTGGATATCATCCTTTTCATAGATGGATATCCTGTACAGGCTCTCCAACCGACGCTCGTTCAGCAGCCTCTCTTCTTCCGATCCCTTCATCTCGGTAAGGTCATCATATACCGCTATAACATTGCCGTCCGATGAACGAAAGACATAGTTCTCGCGCCAACCGCTGATCCTGTCGTCCTTGTACTGTTTTATGGGGAATTGCTCCGGAACGCCTGACCGCCAGACACGCCTGAACACGTCAAGGAGGCCGAACAGCCCGACCCCGGGAAAGATCTCTGTCACCTTCTTTCCGATAACATCCTTCTTTATGACGGACTCTATCCTTTCAACGGCCTTGTTGATATCAACTATGGTAAAATCATTTCCGTCATCTATAGCCATATAGACGGCCACACCGCTCTTGATTAGGTCAAATATCTCATAATATCCTGCTCTTTCATCTTTTCTCAAAGGTCTTTTAACTACCTTTAAAGTAGACGTCGCTTCCTGCCACTGTCCGAGCGGGTCCTTCCCATCCATTAAATGGCAATGGGTTTACCTTCATTTATCAATAGTGAAAAGATCAGTGAAAAACATTTTTCATTATCAACAATATTCGTTCCTAGTGAGCTCTATGAGCTTCCGCCTTCCGTGCTTGTGCACCCTGACCAGACCCATTCCCGAGAGCGTTCTCACCTCTTTTCTCACGGTCGGTTTGCTCCTTCCGGAAAGCGATGCCAGGGCAGTGTGGTCCGGTTTCTCCCCCTTGAGGTTGGCTTCAAGAATAATGTCTAAAAGACGTTTTAGCTCCATGGGGAGGGACTGTAACGACCTCCTCGTCAGTGGCTTGCATTCCTTCATAAAAGCTGTGGACTGCTGCGGGTCCAGTACCTCCGTGTCCATGGATATCAATACCGAAGCACCGCTCAGGACGGTCATATCCCGGAGGTCTTGAACGAGCTTTAGCACCTCGAGGAAACCATCGTTCTGAACAATATATTCAAGGTCCTGTATGTAGAGGACATCCCCGCTCTTAAGTGGTGCGGCGATATCATTGACCATCTTTGAATATCCTCTATGCTTTATGTTTAAAAGACCTCTGTCCAATATCAATATGGAAACTGGAGAGATAGCCCGGAACATCCGTTCCTCAGCGGACGGCCGAATGACGAGGTGGATACTGTACCCTATCCCCTGAAGCTCCTTCAATAGACCTATCATGTTGATAAACGGAAGATCTGATGCCAGAAGAACGGATCCGTCCATTACATCATAGGATAGCAAAGACCTTTTCATCTGGTCCTCAAGGACCTTCCTCTGAGTGATGTCATGGAAAATCAAGTGTACCAGTTCTTCCCCTTTCTCATTCTCTATCTTGATGGGATAGAGCTCCATATGGACCGTTCTATTGTCCCTGATGAACTTGACCTCAACAGGTAGGGGCGTGTCGGTCAGTTCTTCGTAGGCAAGACCCTCCAAATATTTGGTATACTCGGAACCTAGACATAGTACCTCGTTTACCTTCTTGCCAACGGCGCTCCCTGAGGGGGCGCTAAAAAACCTGATGCCAGCGATGTTCAGATCGATGATCTTCATTTCCCTGTTCACTGTAATAATAGGGTCTATGGACCTCTGGAAGAGCTCCTTGTACTGCTCTCTGCTCTGATGAAGGG
>JALOTP010000070.1 GCA_025457865.1 Thermoplasmatota archaeon
CTTGCGATGGCCCTCACCGCGTCCAGGTCCTCCGTCAGGATGCGTCTTATCATCATCATTGTCAGGACGGAGGAAACGCTTTAGGATGAAATAATTTATGCATTACATAGTAGAACCCGGGCTTCAGAGGAAAGAAATGGGAGAGCGATTGTGAACTATTAAAAAACAAAGGTAACGGGTGGTTTACCGATTACGTGCGGAAATAGGAAATCTGAACACGAAGGATCTACAAAACATAAAAATACCCTTTGCGATTTAAATATATTATTAAAAAATCACATCCCATTTTGCCTAATGGAGGATATCGGAAATTATCTTTAATGATGAAGGGTGAAATTATTAAAATAAATATTATTTCATTTTCTTTAACAATATAATATCATTTTCATACATTTTTATCATAAAATTTACGCCTCTTTTTGAAAAATATATAATTTGTTTATGAAGAATAAAACTATTATTAGTGAGTATTCTCACTATATTAAAAGGGTATATCTTGATTTTTTTTATATGATTAATATTTAATTCCTCATAATAAGTCTGTTTTTCTAATTTAAAAAAAATTTTCCCTTGTTCCATAATATAATGAGTTGGTATATGCATGACACCATTTTTTCGATAGTCTATAATAATTAAAATCAATAAAATTAATAAGGGTATTATACTAAAAAATAAACCAAATATTAAAGACAATCTTAATGCTAAAAGGATATTACATTCAATCAATAATGAAATTACAATAGATAATGTCCATGAAATAATAAGGAATAATATCAATATTATATTCATAATTGAATTTATTTTATTCTTATTCCAATTGTTTTTTTCAGGTTGATATTCAACATTTACGTATCTTCTTTCAACTTTGTCAATATATCTCTCTATAGATATTTTATCGAAGGTATCACACCTGTAATTTAAGAATTTTATAAATTCGTTTATTGTTTTTACGATTGTTTTATTTCCTTTATTTGTGATAAAAATTGATTTTTTAGGATAATATTCAAAATAACCTAATTTTTCAAACACTATGAAAAGATAATTTTCCTTCACTTTTTTATCCAATGTAGCTCCATATTCCTGGAAACACACATTAATTAGATCTTTCAATTGTTGGTTTGTCAGATAAATCTTAATATATATTTTATCTGAGGGGATTTCCCAATTTAAAAAGGCCAATAAAGCCCCTAAGCATAATGCGATTATTGGAATTAAAATAATGTAAAAGTAGGATTCCATTAGAAATAATATTATTGAGAAAATTGTCGAAATTACCATTGATATAAAAATGACTAATAACCATTTTTTACTCCAATATTTTCTCCATTTATTTTCACTCAATTTTTCATCATTTGAGGTATCCATAGCAACACCAAGGTCAGTTAATAATCCTACCAATTCCATATATGGCTAGAAGCTGCACCACTTTCTTTCACCATCCGTCTTTGTCCTTCGTTTTTGTTTTTTGTTCCTCCTTGTCTGGTATCGTATTGTCTTTGGAGTAGATGAAATTTCTCCCCTTAGGGGAACCGGTCAGGGTCTACCCGTAATCAGAATAGAACGGATCTCTTGAGAGGATGAGATATGTCTGTGCTCTGTACAAGTAGTTGAATTCGATTTCATTATAATATTTGAATTTTTAATCATAAAAAACATGAACGAAGGTATTTGGATACATAAATTTCATCATTCTTCGTGCTTCCTTTTAATAATTCTCTTCCCCAATAATTTTTGTAAATTAATCCATGGACAATATCAACTTCGGTAATATTATTGTTCATATCATAATTTGCAATAATAAATAAGGTTTTCCAAAAAGAATTTAAAGTAAAGAATTTAAAATAATGAATTTGAAGTACCAGATGGTTTTTTGACATTTGTTTACTATACTTTATTTCAAATCCGTTCCTTTTAAAGATTGGAATTAATTTATTGAGGATATTCCCTTTAAATGATATTGATATCATTTATTCACATCCTGTATATATTTTTTAAAATATTTAAATTTGCCATCTCCGTCCATATCCAAAATATCCTCAAGCTCTTGTTCATTTGCCTATACCGGCTACAAGCTGCACCACTTTTTTTCACCATCCGTCAGTTTCCTTCGTAATCATTTCGGATCCTCTTGTCGAGTTAGGTATTATCAACTGACTTAATAAAATATACTATTGTAGGAAAAGAACTATTCGATAACAATATAAATATTTATTTTATTTTTAAAAATATCAATAAATATATTTTCAGGAATATAAGGTCCACTAGGAACTTGAATTTCTAATGAATTTGTAATATTATTATTTTCTACATTAATATAATGATTAATACAATATTTTGTAAAAAAAGTAAAAGCAACTATTTCTGAAATATTTAATTTAAAATTATTTTTATATAATAATAATCCATCCTTTGTCGTAATATTAACACTTGTATTTGTAGTATAATTTTGATGACTTTGGATTCTTATAGATATTGGATAATCAAATTCAAGATTGGAATTATCACTTTTTTTTTGATGATCTAAACATCCAATTATAAATATACAAAAAAACAAACTAATAATAATTTTATTTATATTAAATTTCATTTTAGTGCCTCTTTTTTTACTTTTATTTTTATTTTTTTCGGAAGTTCATTCAAATTCCATATTCGGCTAGTCTGGGCATCATGCTATTCTTCTCCATGTTTGTTCCTCTGTAGTTTTTTTCTGACCTCCAACCATTAGTTCCCAGAACACCATCCCTCTTCATTTATTTTGCCACGTGCGACTAGAACCATCACCACTTTTTTCACCATCCGTCAGTTTCCTTCGTCCTTGTTTCTTGATCCTCCTGTTGGGTCAGGTATTGCTTTATGAGTAGATGAAATTTACCCCCTATAGGTCAGAACGATCATTTTTGTTTTCTTTTTCGTATCTTTGAGATTATCATAATTAATCCGATAATTAAGAAAGTAATAAGGAATAGACAAAGGGAATAATGAAGATAATTATGATTCACATTTACAACGATATATATCCTAAAGAAATCTTCATTTTTTAAATTTATATGAAAAGTCAATTCTTGAACATCATTACACCATTTTGAATTAATTCTGAAATCGATTCTAGTAGACTCGTTTTGCTGCAGATATATGAAACTGTCAGAGAGAAGTTGGATGGTGGGACAAGAATGACCACAAGGAAATTGATCTACCGTTAGCACCCCTTCTAAGGTATGATTTCCAGTGTTTACAATATTAAAATGACCATCAACTGATTCGCCTCTTCTTACTGAGACTTCTGGTTTTTGGGGATCTAATATGAAATCAGAGTATTCACCATTGATATTGGTCGGAAATATACCTAAAAAAATTAATGCGAATGTAAACACGAGAATGAATTTCTTCATTTCATTTACACTTCCATTTTTTTTATTATTATGAACCATGTACATATTTATAATTAGTTTTTCATCATTGCCTCTTGCGGCTTTAGTCTGTATCACTTTTCTTTCCTCCATCGTTCCATCTTTGCACGTTTTCTTTGAACCTCCTGATCCCGATCGTTATTGCCTTGCCTATAGATGAATTTTCTTATCTGGGAGACCTCGGGATCGAACTGATGGACTGATCTGTCGGCCCCCATGTGGACCGATCTGTTCGTTAAAGTATCTTGGACCTATCCGATGATCGGATGGCTCAGGGATCATTTTCCGGAGAAAACGAAGGCCACAGAATCCTTCTTCACTTCCTCGACCGTTCCCTTCATCTCCTTCCCGAACGCCCTGGAAAGGACCCCGGCAAGGAATCCGCATGTGAGGGAATGATGTTTCGCGTTTTTGTGCCTTAGCTCTATGGTGGTCGTCCCCTTGATCGTCACCTGGGCCGAGGACCCGCTCAGCTTCACAACTTCAAAGCTGCCCCATCCTATCTGCCTCGACATCAACAACGCCAGTTCCGTGAGCTTCTTTGGGGGCAGTTCCCTTATCTCCTCGTCGAACTCGTTCATGAGCCCGCCGAAGGTGTCCTCACCGCACACAAAACCGAGCTCGTAGGCCCTCTCCTCCGTTCCCCTCGAGAACCTCTCAAGGTGCCTCTTGGGGACTATCAGGAACCCTTCGGCACCCATTATCGAGAGCCTCCCATCGTTCGGGGAGATGGCCGCCAACTTGTAGAAGTTCTGGGATTTGGAGAGTATGTCCTTTGCTAGCTTGTAGAACTCGCCTTCCATGTCCAGGGCCATTAGCGTCACTCACCTGCGGGCGACAACATCTATCATGGAATCGAAGAGGTCCCATGTCGAGAACTCCGGGTGTACGGAGCAGGATATCGCCTTTCCGCTGCCGTATTCCCTGTAAACGATGGCGCCCTTGTCCTTGAGCTCGGGGTCCTCATCGACGTACCTCGCGACCACGACCTCCTTGGGCCTGTCCTCGCCCTCTTTTATGGCGGGATGGATGATATCGTGCTTTGCATCATAGGTGATGGCAGGGCCCCGGAAGTACAGCGAAGAGAACTGGCCCTCGGAGTAATCTCCTAGAACGTCCGATACTATCTTCCTTGCATGAGGGGAATCCTTGTACTGGACAGGTTCAAGGTCAACGACCCCTGTCTTCGGTCCGTACTTCGCATGGAAATCGAACACCCCGAGCGGGTTCGCTCCTATGAAGAGAGGTCTTAGGGGCAACGGGATGGCCATCCTCCTTCCCATGGATGCGACAGAGGCGCAAACCGATACGACCCCGCCCCCATCCTTCAGATAGTTCATGATATGGCTGCGGTAGATGACATTTATCCGCTTCAAGAACCTTATGAACGCGAAGAAACCCCCCTTGTCATGCGTTCTCAGCGGGAACGCACCCGGGAGAAAAACGACATCGTACTTCTCCAGTATGTCAAGGACCATCTCTTTGGGTCCGATCTTCTCGTACTTCACCCCGGTCTTCTGGAACGCCTTCTCCTCGTAGCGTTCACCGCTCGCATCATCATGATAGAGTGCTATTCGGGGGTCGGACATCCATTATTCTCCTGGAACGGGTCAGGACCTTCCTTGGACGGGTCTTGTTATATATAGACGGGGACAGAAGGAGTGGAGCTAATAGTGGGATTTAAGAGTTTCGCATTAAAGGTGATAACCAGGAAAAGACCGTTTTTTCTGTTCACACCTTTAGGAGAGCGGCGGAGACCGATATCCCGGAGCCGATGTTCACCAGCAGGTAATTGCCAGCTGGGAGCTTCTTCCCCTCTTTGAAGGACTTTTCCATGCTGGCTATGATGCCTGCCGTATGGAGGTTCCCGAGCTTGCCGGTCACATCCACCACCTTCCCGTCCATTCCAAGGGCCTTCGACAGTCCCGGAGCTTGTTCTTCTTGAGGAGCTCCCTGACGGTCCTATCGGCCCCTTTGATACCCCCCTCAAGGAAGCGAGGGTCCCTCTCGAACCGGAGGAACTGACCCTTCCTCTCCCCTTTCCTGGAACCGTCCTGGTACTCTATGAAAGAACGGAACACCTCGCCATCCGTCGGATAGGTGTCGAACCTGAAATCCACCAATCCCCCGGCCTTATCTGTACCCTCCACGAGGACCGCGCCGCCGCCGGGTGCGAACGGAAAGGCCTCCGTATGGTCGCGTATAGGAACGGAATCCGATGCGACGATAAGGGCATATCTTGCCAGACCGGAACGGATATGGCTGTCGGCCACATGCATAGCGGTAAGCACTCCGCACCCGCTGTTCAGGATGTCGAACGCGAAGGTCGCCTTCTCTCCGTTGCTCAAACGGTTGAGGCTCAGCTTCGATTGGATGAACGACGCGATGGCCGGCTCTCCGATGTTCTCGTCCCTGTAGATGCCGCAGAAGATGAGGATGCCTATCTCGGACGGGTCAATGCTAGAGCGGTCCAGGCACTTCTTGGCCGCTTTGACCCCCATCGAAATGGACCCGCCCCGGAAAAGGGGAGCTCGCCCCATACCCGCGAAGGCCGCGGACCTAATCATGGATCCCATAACGGTCCACCAGATCGTCCATTGTGAAGATTATTACCCCCACCACAAGCCCCGATGCGAAGCAGAGGAGCATTATCCGCTCCCCCTTCTTCACCCTGCCTCCCTTCAACATATCGTACAGGGCCAGGAAAACGGTCGTTGAGGCGGTGTTCCCGTACTCCATGAGGTTTATCACTACGTTCCTGGGCGTGACCTTGAATTTGTCAGCGAGCTCCTTTATGCCCTTGCGAATGGAGCTCTTCGAGGTCTGATGCGGGATTATATGGTCTATCTTGTCCAGGGTCAGTCCCGCTCTCACCAGTGCCCCCCTGACCAGTTCCGGGGCATGCTCTATGGCGACCTTGTGGATCTTCCGCGCCTTTGCGACCATGACGCCGCCTATCTCGGATTTGAGGGGTTTACCTATGCAGAGGTCGCAGAACTTGGCGAGCGTCGTGAACTGGGAGACCGCCATTCCCTTGTTCGGTTCGATGGCACGCTCCAGGATGACGGCCGCTCCTGCGTCTCCCACGGTGAGCGAGGCAAGCTGCCTGCTCGCTATGGAACGGACCGTCCTTGCCGCGCTGTTGCTGATAGGTGTGATGTGCTCTCCGCTCACGACCAGGCCGTTCTTGAAGGTCCCGTTCTGTATGTAACCGTTCAGGACCTCGACGCCCGTCAGCATCCCGGCGCAGGCGTTGTTTATATCGAATACCATCGCGTTCGTTGCGCCTATCGCCTGCCTGATATAATGGGAGAGGGACGGCTCGTAAACGATCATCTTACCGCCCTTGGACCTGGAGATGGAGCAGTTTATTATGACCTCTATGTCCTTGGGACCGTACTTCGAATGGTCAAGGCAGTTCTTCGCCGCGCCCAATGCGAGCGTATAGGAGTCCTCCCCGGGGGAGCATACGCGTCTTGCGTGGATACCGGTGAGCCTCTCGAGGTCCAGTCCTATCCTGTGCTTCATGGTCTTCATCAGATCAGAAGTGGTGAGGGACCTTGATGGGACCTTGACACCGACGCTCTCGAACCGCGAGACCGGAACCTGCATTTGCATCCTATGCACCCCGGACCGGCCAGACCGGTCCATCCACCCCCTTCTTCCGCCTTCCAAGGAAGACGGTTCATTTAAATAGAGGGGGCTTGGAAGGAAAAGGTCACACCTTATATTACTTTTCGGTAAATGGCCAGACAGGTACATCCACCGGAAAACCCTGCCGGGCCACATCATTAAATATGGAATGTGTGTATTGTTCGGGCGGTGCACCCATGTTCTCCAAGAGGATGGAAGGCATAGAACTGTCAGGCCTCAGGAAGATGTTCGAGCTCGTCAACAAGGACTCCGTGAACCTGGGCCTGGGCGAGCCCGATTTCCAACCGCCGCCGGAAGCGTTCACCGGTGTGAAGGAGGCCCTCGACATGGGCATGAACAAGTACGGTCCCACGAACGGCATCATGCCTTTGAGGGAGGCCATCGCTCACAGGCTGGAGAGGTACTGGAAGGATGTCAAGGCCACCAATGTCGTCATAACCAGCTCCGGGTCGGAGGCGCTCTTCTCCAGCTATCTCACATTCCTTGACCCCGGTGAGAACGTCCTTGTCCCGGACCCCGGTTTCGTCCTCTACAGGCCCCATGCTCGCCTCTGCGGGGCCAAGCACAAGGACTACGGGTTGACCATAGAGAACGAGTTCAGACCGGACATCGATGAGATGAAGAAGCTGACGGACAAGAGGACGAAGCTCATCGTCGTCAACTCACCATCGAACCCCACGGGCGGCATGATAACGAGACAGGACAGGGACGATATCATAGACCTTGCAAGGGACAAGGACATCGTCATCATATCCGATGAGGTCTATGACGCCATGGTCTATGAGGGGAACACGCACCATTCCTTCCTCGGCGCCTACGAGAAGGCCGTTGTGGTCAATTCCTTCTCTAAGATATTCGCCATGACCGGATGGAGGATGGGGTACGTGACCGCAGAGGAGGAGCTCGTTAACAAGATATCCCTCGCTCACTACCACATGGTCGCCTGTCCATCGACCCCTATACAATACGGAGCGCTGGCGGCCCTTAAGGGCTCATCGAAGTTCATTACATCGATGGTCAGCGAGTTCCAGAGGAGGAGGGACCATATAACCAAGCGCCTCAAGGGCATATCCGGTTTCAGGACCCTGTCCCCCCCGGGAACGTTCTATTCGTTCCCAGCATATGATCTCAGAAAGGACCAAAAGCCCATCAGCTCTTTGGACCTGGCCTTAGAACTCGCACAGAACGGGCTCATCTGCTCCCACGGTTCGACCTTCGGTCCCAGGGGCGAACACCATCTCAGGTTCTCTTTCGTTAATTCGATAGAGCAGATAGACAAGGGCATGGACATCCTCGAGGACACGACCAGACCTTACTCCTGATCCCATCAGTGTACGGTCCTCAAGCACGACGGAACGATCGATATCTTCAGTTCCCTTGCTGATCCCCCTTCACCATCCACATGATATGGCAGCTCACGGTCCATGCCTCTGACCCTGAGCCCCCTTGTCCTACGGTAGGTCGTCTCCTTCTTCCGGATATGTTCGCCCTTCATTGCGGTCCTTATGTTCAGGACCGACCTTAGCCGCCCCACATGCCTGCAGATGCTCACATCGAGAAGACCGTCGTCCATCCTGGCAAGGGGGGTCAATCTGAACCCCCCGCCGCATGTGGTCCCGTTCCCCACGGTGAAAAGACCGACGCTATGGACCGCGGGGCCCTCACCCTCGAAAGCCACCTCCACGTCATAGGGCTTGAAATGACCGACCACCTTCAGTGCGGCGAGAGCGTAGGTGAAAAGCGGGCCATACCTGAGGACATGATGGCGCTTCCTTGCCACTTCGTGGTTGACCTCGGCATCAAGGCCTATCCCTACAACGTTAAGGAAGAGGCGCCCGTCCAGGCTGCCCATGTCCATGGACCGCCTACCGTCCAAAACGATATCGCGGAGGCTTCTTCCCATGTCCCTGTGCCCGGATAGGGAAAAGAGCGTATCGTTCCCCGAACCTACCGGGACTATTCCCAGTGCGGTCCTTGAAAATGCTATCCCGGATGCAGCTTCCATGACCGTACCGTCCCCACCGGCGGCGGCCAGCACATCGACCCCGGACCCGGCCGCCTCCTTTGCCGCATCCAGGCAGTCCCCCTTCCCCGAGGTCCTCCGGACCTCCATATCGATCCGGACACCTTCGACGGATGCGGTCCTTCTCAAACGGTCGGAGACCGAGTAAGCATCAAGGCCGGACCTGCCCACCCCGGCAGAGGGGTTGAAGACCAGGAGGATGCGCTTTGCATCGGGCATCGGGGCTCTCCTCTATCATCCGACTGGAGGCGGCCTGCGCTTCCCGAGTATCCGCCCGGAGCCCTTCTCCCTGAAGAATATCCGCCTCCTGCCCCCGACCTCCCGGACTATCTCTATGTTCTTTGACACCCAGATCCCTGCAACAGCAGCGAACACAAGGATAGCGGCAACGAAGAATATGGGTAGGAGGGGGATCGAGCTCCCGCCCGGCAGACTCAGGGGCCCATCGTCATCATCGGGGTCCTCTTCCCTCTGAACGGCCACTGTGAAGCTGACCTGGTCCTGGGCCGTGTTCAGCTGGTTGGTGAGCGTAAGCTTCACCGAGAACGTCTGGACCGCACCGTCTGTGACATCGAAGGGGACCGTGATGACGACCTTGAACAGGTAAATCTCCCCGGTCACAACATTGGGAAAGGTCGTCTTGGGCAGCTGTGCCTGCCAATCCCCGCCGCTCACGCTGAGGGTCGCGGTCAGGTCGAGCAAGGTGTCAAGCCCGCTCTTCTCCTCCACACGGAACTGGCCGTCTATGTTCACCAGGGTGTCGTTCCTTCCCTCGATGAACACCTGCCATTCCGGCAGGACCTCGATGTCCCCGGATATGGACGATGGCGCTCCTATCACTGCGGCCGCAGATATGAGGGAGAACAGTGTAACGACCGCTGCCAACATGAACGTGCCCCGGCCTCCCATGGACCATAATCAGCAAGCTGCTTCATCTAACTTTCCCGGGACATCATTCGACCGTGACCGATTTGGCAAGGTTCCGGGGCTTGTCTATGGCGCATCCCCTCTGGTCCGCAGCGTGGTAGGCTAGAAGCTGAAGGATTACGGATATCGGGATGGGAGAGAACAAGGGTGGGACCTGGGGGTAGTAGATCACCCTGTCCGTGTACTTTGAGACCTCCCTGTCACCTTCGGGGGCTATGGCCAGTACGGGTGACCCTCTTGCCGAGCATTCGCCTATGTTGCCCAGTATCTTATCGTAGGTATGGTCATTGGTGACCAGTGCCACCACCGGGGTCCTATCGGTCAGCAATGCGAGCGGTCCGTGCTTGAGCTCGCCCGCGGGATATCCCTCGCAGTGGATGTAGGATATCTCCTTCATCTTCAACGCACCCTCGAGCGCGGTCGGGTAATTGATGTACCGTCCAAGGTAGAAAGCGTTCTCAGCCCCTTTGAACCACTCCACCTGCCCCATCACCTTCGTCACGTCCTTCAGTACGCCCTCAACGGCCCTGATGGCGGTCCGAAGATGCCCCTGTACCGACCTGTACTCGTCCCTGCTGATATACCCGGTCGAGAACCCCACATATGAGGAGATGAGGTACATCATCATGAGCTGGGACGTGAACGTCTTGGAGGCAGCGACCCCTATCTCGGGGCCCGACCTCAGATAAAGGGTCAGGTCCGTTTCCCTCGTTATGGTGGACCCGAGGACATTGGTTATGCTCAACGTCCTGCTGCCTCTCTTCCTGGCCTCCCTGGCGGCCATTATCGTATCAAGAGTCTCGCCGCTCTGTGTTATGAAGAGCATCAGTGGGTCCTCTCGGACATGGTCGGCGAACCTGTACTCCGAGGCCATGGACGCCTCGACCGGCATCCCGGTGTACTTCTCGAAGAGATACTTGCCCACCATCCCCGCATGATAGGAGGTCCCGCAGGCGATTATCCTGGCCGTATTGGCCTTTGATAAGGATTTGGGGAGGGTCTCCTCCTCCGACCTCCAACCGGACAGTGTCTGGTGGAGGGACCTGGGCTGCTCGTATATCTCCTTGATCATATAATGCTTGAAGCCCCCCTTCTCCGCGTCCTCGAGGGACCATTCCACTTCCTTCCAGGGCCTCTCGGCAGGACCCCCAGCTATCCTCTCTACATGGATGCCATCTCTTGTAAGGGAGGCCATGTCCCCGTCCTCGAGGTAGAGGAACCTGTTCGTGTACTTCAGGAGGGCGGTGACGTCGGAGGCTATGAACGAGCCCTTCACACCCTTCCCGAGGACCATGGGGCTCTTCTCGCGGGCGCAGACGATCTGGTCAGGGTGGTCCCTGTGCAGGACCACTATTGCATAGGAGCCCTCGAGTCGGTGAACGGTCTTCCTTACCGCCTCGAAGAGGTCCCCGTTGGACCCCTTATATTCCTCGGCTATTAGGTGGGGTATGACCTCGGAATCGGTCTGGGAAAGGAATACATGACCCTTCGATTTCAGCTCCTCCTTGAGCTTAAGGTGATTGTCTATGATACCGTTGTGGATCACAGCCACTGTGCCCTTATCGTCGGTATGTGGGTGGGCGTTGATCTGGTTCGGGATGCCGTGCGTGGCCCACCTGGTATGGGCCATACCTATGCTCGAATCGATGTGTTCCATCTGGGATTCGAGCACAGATATCTGACCTGGCCTCTTCTGGACATTCAGTACGATCCTGCCCTTGTCGATATTCAACAGCGCTACGCCCGAGGAGTCGTAGCCCCTGTATTCGAGCCTCTTAAGCGAATCTACAAGGATCGGAAGGGCGTCGGAAGGACCTATGTATCCCACTATACCGCACATATCCATCACCCCTCAAACAGCGTTCGTCCCGTCCTGAAGGTTGTCCCTTACATGCCTATGCGGTCCGACCTTGCAGCCATTGCCCAGGAGGACGCCCTGGCCCATGCTCACATGGTCGGATATCACGCAGTCCGAACCAACGATCGCCCCTAGTTTCTTGGTCGTGAACCTCTTTTCGAGCAGGATGGTGTTCTCACCCTGCTCTATGCAGAACATGTCCCCTATCCTGCACCCGTTCCCGATAATGGACCTGTTCACGGAGGAATGCGTTCCGAGCACAGTGTCGTCCATGATGATGGAGCCCTTCACCGCCGTGAAGGGTCCTATGGCACAGTTCTCCCCGATGGAGGTGTTCGGCCCAACGTAGGCCGACGGTCCTATGGATGTACCAGGCCCTATCACGGCCGGTCCCTCTATGACCGTATTGCACCGGACCCTGGCACCCTCACCTATCCTCACTGAGCCCTTTATCACTACACCTTCTTCCATTGTCCCGGCCGACTCCCTGGGCGTGGATGTGAGTATATGCTCGTTTATAGTGAGCAGGTCCCAGGGATAAACGGCATCCAGCCAGCTGTCGATGGTTATCACCTTCACCGGCCGTCTGACAGCTTCTTCCGATATGCATGTGGTCAGACGGAGGGGCTCTCCCAGGTCCTTGGTGCCAAGGAGCCTGAATATCCCCTCGTCCAGAAGGTAGGTCCCGGTGTTGATGAGGGATGAGTCGGATGGGGTCCTCTGGTCCCACAGGGCTAGAGCGACTATGGATGGGGTCCCGCTCGAAACCAGGTCCTCAGTTATCTTGTGCTTCTCGTGGATGGCGGCCAGATGTTCCTCCCGTGCAGTGACGACCCCATACTTGGACGAGTTTGCCGATGAGGCCGCCAGCATCCCCCATTCTCCCTCAGGAATGGATACCAACCTTGATAGCGCCTTCTGGTTCACAATGGAATCGCCAGGTACGACCAGGAACCTTTCGCTAACCTTGTTCGGGGTCCCTTCGCGACCTCCGCAGATGCTATCCCGTGCTTGGTGGAGCGCATGGGCAGTTCCCAGCTGGAACTTCTGCTCGACGTACTCTATCCTGAGACCGAGCTCCTTGCCGTTCCCGAGAAGGTTCATCACCTTCTCCTTCTGGTACCCGACCACCACGACCAGGTCCCGGATGCCACAGGTGGCAAGGTTCTCAATGACGTAGGATATTATCGGTCTGTTGGCAACAGGGAGCATCCCCTTACCCCTGTCCCCGGTCAGGGGGCGCAGCCTCCGGCCCTCACCGGCAGCTAGAACGACGGCCTTCAAGAGAGTCACTTCCTCAAGGTTTAACGAACGGCCCGATTATAGATAACTTTCTCCAAAAATATGGCTAAAAAGTGAGTTCCGGGGTCAGTTCGGGTCATATTGGCTGACCATTAAAGACAATGCTACGAACCTCATAGGGTATCATCTATTATCCTTGTGATCTCCTTCTCCAGCTCCACCTGGACGTCCTTCTGCAACTCCTCGGGGGCCGTCCTCAGGCCCAGCCTGACCGATGCCTTTGCTATCTTCATAGCGGCAAGGGTCTGCTTGAGCTTCGCCTGGTAGTATTCCTCCAGCGCGCTCTTCAGCTCCTGCTTGAGCTCCGGGTTCTCCTCCAGGGCTTTTAGGACCTTTTTCTTTATCTCGTCCTTGACCAGGTCCCTTGCGACCTCCAGCAGCAGGTCCTCCCCGCCAAGGACCTCCTCGAGTGATGATGAGAAGAGCTTTCCAAGGTTCATCTCGTCCGACAAATCTTCCACCGCTCGGTAGATGTGTCGTTATGTTTAATAAGGTTGGCCCCTGCCTCAGGACAGTACCTTCGATGCGGCATCAAAGAGGGACCGGCCGGCTGCCTTGCCGCCCGTCTCCTTCTTGAGGAGGCCCATAAAGGGCCCGGTGTGCCCCTTCCTGAAGCGCTCTACGAGCTCGGGGTCCTTCTTTGCGGCCTTCTTCACGACCTTGATGAGGTCCTTCTGGTCCACGGCAACGGGGTAGAGCCTTTTAACAGCCTCTTCGGGTGACAGGGCTTCCTTTACGACAAGGGTGGCCGCCTCCGGGAACATTTCATTGGGGAGGGTACCGTCCCTGACCAGTGTGAACAGGCCCAGGAGGTCCTTCCTCTCCAATGAGCTGACAGGCACACCCTTGCGTTTCAGGGATGTGAGCCTTTCCATGAGGGCGAGAGCGCAGAACCTTGGACCGCAACCCGAGGCCACGGCCTCCCTGTAAGCATGGATCTGATCGGAGACTATCAATCGATGGGCCACCGTTGAGGGGACCCCGGCAGATACCATCTCGGTCTCCTCCTCCCAGAAAGGTCTCGGGACCAGGGTGTTGACGTTATCAAGGACCGCCTTCGTGACGACTATGGGGGGTCTATCGGTATCGGGATACATCCTGTCGGGTCCCGGCAGTATCCTTTCGAAGGTCGTCGTATGGGGGTTCAGGACCTGTCTTGTCTCATTGGGAACACCGAAGAATGCCTCCTTGGAGCGGATGAATATCTCTTTGAGGGCGGTATCCGTGTCCTTTGCATCCCCCCATACCAGAACGAATGCATCCTTCTCTCCGGCATGCAGGGCGGTCCCTATCTTCTCAATGTCCTCCGATGTCACTCCCCTGAGCGGGGTGTCGTCGGACGTCAACAGGTTGGGCATCCGGTCTAGGCACGCTATGACCCTGACCCTTCCGGCCAGTTCGTCGGCGAACGTCTGGTCCCCATGGGTCGGATGGGAATAGACACCCTTGAAACCCGGTATGAGGACGGCCATGACCCTGTAGGTCCCGCCGGCACGGACGATGCCCTGGAACCAGGGACGGAAGAGCTCAACGTCCCTCCCTTCGAAAAACGAGGTGACTTCGATGGCCTTCATATTGGTGAAGCCGTCGGTGTCCAAGGAAGCGGGTTCGAGACCTCTCCCATTGAGCTCCTTCATGATCTTGAGCAAATTGTATTGCCTGACCGCCTCCCCCGCAGTGATGGGGGGTATGAGCTCCAGGTACGGGACCCCTTTTATCTCTACCCTTACGCCTCCCTCGACGGAGACGTTCACATCCTGCCTTGTGGCACCGGGACCTCTTCTGACGAGCCCGGTGGACCTCATGACCCATCCAAGGACCTCGGCCATCTCACCGGCCTCCGTCGGGTTCCGGGCGACCGGTTCGGTCACGACCTCTACCAGTGGGGTCGAGAGCCTGTCGGTCCGGAAGACTATCTCGTGGCCTACGTCCGACATCTCCCTGCAGGCGTCCTCCTCGAGCGATATCTGCCTTATGAGGAGGTCCCGCTCCCCCTTCCAAGGTACCTTTCCACCGAGGGAGATTATGGCGGTCCTCTGGAACCCCGTGGGGATGGAGCCGTCCAGATACTGCTTCCTCGATACGTGGACCTCATCGACCAGGGCGCAGCCCATGGCCCTTGCTATGACCATGGATATCTCCAGTGCCTTCGGGTCAAGCTCGAAAGGGGGTGTGTCGTCCGTCTCGTAGGAACATGTTGTGTCCCTGAAGAACTGGTAGGTGACGTTCTTCCTTGTCTTGAACTCCATGAGGGCGGTCCCATCATAGGTCCCCATCTCAGAGAGGGTGGGCCTCATGTGGCGAACTATGGTGTAGTGGGCGGGGTCGTTCCTGTAAACTGGAGGGCAGCGGCAGAAGAGCTTCCTCTCGGTCCTGAGCTGCTGATGGATCTCCAGCCCGCATTTGAAGCCTATCGCCTCGAAGTCCTTATCCTCCAATGGCTCACCGTCCGCTACCGGATCAAAGCAAGGTAGAACGACGGAGTAAAAACAATGGCTATAATAAAGTGATGGTCGAACTGGCTCTGTAGAAACCCTTTCTTAACATCACCGAAAGTACTATAGTCTCGCCCCCCCATATAGGTAGTGAGTCCGCAAAAACTCGAACCAATATGGAGG
>JALOTP010000022.1 GCA_025457865.1 Thermoplasmatota archaeon
CATCTGGTCCTTGACAGGGTCGAACTTCGCCCCGAGCTTCATGACCACACGCTCCAGACCGTTACCGAAATTGCTCACCTTCAGGGTGAACGGCCTCTCTTGGTCAGGTCGTATCTGAGATGTCAGATTGTTCGAACCGTCCAGAGACCTGACCTGCAGATCGAAGGTCTGGTTCACGAACACCTTCAGATACACGATCTTCGAGGAACCTATCCCGGTCAGGTTCAGACCCACAACATACCAACCCGTCCTCGTATTGAACGGTATCTTGAGCAGACCCTTTATTGTCATGCTCGTATCGAAATCCAGGAGCAGCTCGTACTTCTGATAACCCTCGACATTGTAGAAAGTGAGGTTCCAGTCCAGCTTGAGCTCGTACGCACTGGGCTTCAATTTGTCCTCGGTGTTGCCTTGGTTGCTCACCTGGATCGCGAACCACTGGGTCTTTCCCGGATTTATCTTGATGCCCTCCTTGTTCAATACGACGACATCGAAATCGTACACATGGTTCACAATGGTCGTCAGGATCACCTCGTCCTTGTAGGTGGGCGACCCCTCTATAACACCGGTGATGGTCAGGACCAGCTTCTCGTTCGCCCTGGCGTATCTGGGAGCTGTGACCTTCACTACCACGAGCTTGCTCTGGCCCTGGTACACTTCTATGGGGCCTGAGGGCATGCTCATTGTCCAACCCTTGGGGGTCTGAGAGGAGCCTAGCAGGACCCTGATCAGGTCCTGGTTCCCATTGTTCATAAGGTACAGGCTGAACTCAACTGAGGAGTTCGGGTCCACATGCAAAGTGGGATCGTTTGAGTACATTACAAGGTCCCTGTTCACACCTACGATCATCACAAGCGTATCCGTCTTCCTTATCTCCTCGATGTTCGAGTTCCTGCTGAGGACAGAAGTGCCGGCCACCTGGACCGGTATCCTCTGGTCCTTGGCGGCACCTGATGGGACCTCGACCATTATGGTGAAGGTCTCTGAAGATATACCTCCAAAGACGTCCCTGAGGGCCCCTGCCGTAAGGTTCACCATCATCTTCTGGCCCTTGGTTTCGATGAAATACCAGTCCCAACCAGCTTCCTTGGGCGGCGGGCTCAAAACTATCTCGTAGGAATCGTTCAGGTTCCCCTTGTTGGAGATGGTGAGCTGGAACTCACGCTCTTCGCCAGGACCTATCCTTTCCCACTTCTGCCCCACGAGAGGGTCCAGCGGGTCCGTCGAGGGTAGGATGTTGAAACCCAGGTCGAAATCGACGAACAGATCGAAGACGGACAGTGTGGTCAATGTGTCCCTGGCCCACTGGTTGGAAGATGAGTTCGCGGTAACATTTATCCTTGCCATCTCACCGATCTCACCTTCCCAGGGCGCAAAGACATGGAGGACCAGGTCCACTTTCTCCTGGGAGGAGAGCCTCACATAGCCCGGATTGTCATTGCCCCTGTCAGGCGGTGTGTCGAGCCATGCCCTCCAGTCAACGGGTACCGAGCTGCCCTGGATCCCCACATATATGATATCCTTGTTGACCTCTGATATCCCAACGCCAGTGTTCTCGACGGTGATATTGTACATCACCTCGCTGCCTGGCGATATCGACCTCACCATCGGTTCGGAAAGGCCGTTCTTATCCTTCTTCGCGTAGAGGTCGACACCGTAGGAGAGCTGAGGATTGTAGAATCCGGTCCTGTTGAGGTCGCAGTGGAACTCGGGCCAATCTGACTGGCCTTTCACTGCCCTGCCGCCTGCGGATATGCAGAAGACATGTCCTGCCTGGTTCCCTATTACGACCTCGAGCTTGCCGTCGAGGTCGATATCAGCGACGACCGGGGATGATATCCCGATGGGTTCCTTGGTATCATAGGCCCAGAGGACATCATAACCGGACCCGTCACCGGGATATGCGACACCTTCGTCGATCCCCTCCGAAGGATCGCCATCGAAGCAGAAGACCTTGCCAGAATCCGACCCTATGACTATCTCAAGCTCCCCGTCATTATCTATATTGCATATCGCTGGGGATGATAGGACCCTGCCTCCGGTATCGAAGGACCACAAGAGGTTCAGCCCCTCAGCATCGAGGACATACACGATCCCATTGTCGCAACCGAAGATGACCTCGTACTTCAGCCACTTCTCCTCTGGGTCGTCCTTGGCCACCTGCAGGTCAGCAATTGCCGGCGAACTGAATATGGATGCTTTGGAGCTCCCAGTCGAGAAATACCTGAGCTGTTTTCCGCTCGATGAGAAGCAATATAGCCTCCCGCCCCAACCGGTCCAGGTCGGAGGATACCCCTCAGAGCATCCGGTGAATATCTCACAATCAGGATCACCGGTCACGTTCGCAACGGCTGAGGTGGCGTATGTCTGATGGCCGCCGTTCTTGGTAGAGGTCTGCTCATCATAGTTGGGTTTGCCCTCTGCGTTCTCTCCCTCCCTCACCCAGATCCTCAATGCCTTATCATGGTTCCCTATTATCAGCTCGGTGTCCCTTTCCTTGGATACGTCCGGATTTATCAATATTGGTCCGTTCCAGAAGTCACCATCAAGGTCATGGGCGACGACCGAACAACCGATCAGACCTCCCTCGTCCAATACGGGGGCCTCTTCCCTGAAGATGGCACCCCCATCGACCTCAAAGGCTTCGAGCCAGCCCCTCCTGCTCTCGTCATCGGACGCAAGGATGATCTCAAGGTCCTCCTTGTCCCCGGTCCATTCGCCCTCAAGGTCAGTTATGCAGGGAGTGGAGAAATAATAACCAGTGGTCAGGCCTTTCTTCCATTGCTTGGTACCATCTGACCCTATGCATAGCGCCCCGTTCTTGACCCCTATGATGGTCTCCGGGGTATCACCGAGGTTCACATCGGCGGAGATGACGGAGGAGAAGATATGGGGAGGCTCGAAGTCGAGCCCTGAGGTCCCCGCTGTCTGACCTAGATAATCTATCACATCATCACCATAGGGCTCGTCCCAGAAGAACCTGCCATCGGGTCCCAGAGCGAAGACCGCATCACCGGCGGACGCTATCACTATCTCCATGTTGCCATTGTTGTCCAGATCGACCAATGCGGGTGAGGATAGCGCCTCTCCCGGGACCAGCGTCTGCTCCCATTCAATGGTCCCACCTCCCGATCTGGTCAGGCTATCGTCCCTTGCAGGATCGCCGTTGATATCTACGGGTATATCGGGTCCTATCTCCATGAAGACATCACGTTTCTCGTTCAACCATCTATCGAAGACCAGCCGGTCAACATCGGTCCTGTCCATGGACCGAAATAACATCATGCCGGAAAAGCTCACGGCAACGAACAGGAACAGTATCCCTATCTCGAGCATCCATTTGCAGCTTTTTTTCTCGATCATGCGCTCACCTCGGTCAAGCTTTCAGACCATCGCTCCAAAGGCCGAACAGTCATGATCGTACAATCCTCTATCATGAGTATATAATATATTTTGTTCATTATTAGAAATTAAAGTGCTATTTATTTAGAAACATTACCCAAATACTATTGGTCTATTCAATATATAAAAATTATGGTGAGACGATAGTAATCAGAGGTGTCTTCGATCACGAAGGTCCGTTTTCTGCCTGATCATAAAAAATGGGATCGCTCTTTTGGGTCATCTCACTATCTTCAAGTTGAAATGGGGCGTACCTGTCGCGTTCATCACCTTCAACCAGAGCGGAAGGTATGACTCGGTAGCCCTTGCCGCTGTCAGGTCCCCCAGGTCCACCACGCTCTTCCATCCGAACCACTTCTTCAGCAGCGTCTCGGAGACCCACTCCCGAGACCCTGCATCATTGCCGGCAACGAACATATCATGGTCCCCTTTGACAAGGGAAGGATCTACCATCACCATCGCATTGACGGTGTTCAAGGTCTTAACGACCTTCGCATCAGGTAAGGCCTTCTGGACCCTCTCCCCCAACGATTCTTCACCACAAAAGGCTACGGATGGGGGGGACCCCTTGGAGAAATCCAGTGGGTTAGCGATGTCCACTAGGACCTTGCCCTTGAAATTGTCCCTTCCGGCCCCATCAATGACCTCCAATGTGGCCAATCCCGATGTGCAGTTGAGGATGGTCTCCCCGAACCTCGCTGCTTCAGAGAAGCTACCTCCAGAGGCCTTGAACCCATTATCTCTCATCATCCGGACCCAATCGGCGGCCGAAGGGAGCTTCTTGTCTCCCCACATGGTCTTTTCCTTCCTCATGTCCCTTGAGCTCACCATCACCTCATGTCCGAGGGATAGGAGCTTCTCTCCTATGGTCTGGGCAACGTTGCCAGAACCCAGTATGCCTATCTTCATCTATCTCACATCCTATAAGGGACCATAAGGACCAGATGTCTAATAGATGACCCCTGAATATTTGGGTCTTAAAAGGCATGCAGAACGATCATGAGGGAAAAGGCCTACCGATGTTTATTTATCAAAAAAAAATATTTAAGAGCAAGGGTCGAATGTCCATGAGATGCTGGATGGTCCTATCGTTCGTAGCAATGGTCCCCATTTTCTTTCTCTTCAATGGTCCTGTCAACTGTTCTGAGGACATTTGTTTGGATCATGGTCCAGCTCTATCTACCTCGCGGACATGGGTTGTAGCCCTCGATGGAAGTGGGGACTTCACATCGGTCCAGGGAGCAATAGATGCTGCCTCGGCCGGGGACATCATCAGGGTATATAATGGAACGTACCAGGAGAACGTGGTCATTGGAAAGAGGCTCGACATCATTGGGAACGGTTCGGACCGGACGATAATCGACGGTAACCGGGCCGATCATAGGGACACTATCTCAATAACTGCCGACCATGTCAACCTCAGCGGTTTCCAGGCTAGGAACACATATTTTGGGCACGAGTTCGCAGGTATTGGGATCAGGTCCTCATGGAACCTGGTCATGAACAACAAATGCCTGGACAATGATTACGGTATCCTGATCATAGGAGGTTCCAACAATCTCGTTAAGGGGAACAATGCTTCCAATAACAATAGGAACGGTCTGCATATGAGGTTCACCTCCACTAACCGGATAGAAGGGAACACTTTCTCGTATTCCACCACGACGCAGGGGATATACCTCGAAGGCGGGTCCGGGAACTTGATCAGGAACAATACATGCTGTTCGAACTACAAGTATGGAATAACCCTATACCTCTCGGATGACAATGAGCTGATCAACAACACCTGTTGCGGTAACTCGTTGTTCGATGGATTGAACCTCTACAAGGCCAACATGAACGATATTTCATCGAACAACTGCTCAGAGAACGGTCTGTCCGGGATAAGTATCTCCTATTCTTCTGACAACGCCATAACCATGAACTCCGTTCGGTCCAACATCTATGGTATAAGGGCTATCGATACGACCGATTGTGAGGTCCATCAGAACATGATCGAACATAACAGCGGGTTCGGGGTAAATGTCTCAGCCCATACTGGACCGCCCCTGAACTGTACAATGAACTGGTGGGGCAATGCGTCTGGCCCGTACCATCCTGACCTGAACCCAGAAGGGAAAGGGGACAAGATCAGCGATTATGTGGACTTCATCCCATGGATGAACATGTCCAAAACGAACAGACCCCCACGCATCCTCACACCTGATGTGGTAACGGTCTTGGAGGACCAAGTCTACTCTGTCATCTATGGAGCGATCGATCCTGACCTGGACCCCATACAATGGTCCTTCTGGACCGATTCAACTTGGCTTAACTGGGACCAGAGCGCAAGGTCACTATCGGGAATCCCCAACAACACCGACGTTGGGAATTGGATGGTCAGATTAGGTATCTCCGATGGGCATGATGGTATCGATGAGCACCTTTTCAATATCGAGGTAAAGAACACACCGCCCGTGATAACCACAACTGATATTACGGAGATCGTCCAGGACTCTCTCTATTCCATCGATTACGATTCCACGGACGACCAGCAGGGGAACATTACCTGGAACCTGACGACCAACAACGGATGGCTCACCAAGGACGAAGGGACTGGCTTGCTTACTGGGATCCCCGGCAACGATGACGTTGGGACCTCAAATGTAACGGTCACTGTCCATGACGGGAATGGAGGAATGGACACCCATGAGTTCGAACTTCAGGTCATCGATAGGAACGACCCTCCGACCAATGGACCTGTCCCAAACCTTCTTGTTTGGGAAGAGGATAAGGGGACCTCCTTGGACTTGAACGAATGGTTCATGGACATCGATGGGGATATCTTGTCCTTTGATGTCAACGCTTCAGGGAACATTACGGTCTTTGCCATAGGAGGTGGGTGGTTCGATCTTGGGTCAGTAGAGAATTGGAGCGGGAACGGATCTCTCCATGTGAGCTGTCACGATGCCGAATTCTCCCTTGGAGCGACCTTGGGGATCATGGTCACATCGGTGAACGATGCGCCATCAAAGGCGACAATTACCATCCCTGAAGGTGATCTTTTCGAGGATCGACCCATTTTATTGACAGGCGCGGCGGAAGACCCTGACCTGAACTATGGTGATGTTCTGTCGTTCGATTGGTACTCGAACATATCTGGATACCTTGGGAACGGACCGGTGATCGGGCCTTACCTCCCCGCGGGGTCCCATAGGATCGCACTGAGCGTCAACGATTCTAAAGGAGATTGGACATCTACCTGGAGGATCATTGACATATTGACCGCACCATCCAATGGTACGGACCCTGATGATAACGGTACGGGGACGAACGATAGCATCGATGATGATGGACCCTCCACGGACGATGACGATGGCCCTGATGTGGATGATGATGATATTTCGAACGATGATGACGTTCCAATGCACGATAAGGATGATGATCGGCATGGTCTATGGCTTATAATATTGGTGCTTGCCAGTTCAACAATATTGGTACTTATCGTCCTCTTGGTGGTCAATATGTTCGCTCGGGACCGGAGGGACAGGAGAGCGGACCTTTGGGAGGAATAGGGGGCATCCTTCAACTTCTATGATCAAAATGCATGCAAGCCGAGATCGAGGAACGATATGGAAACGGTCACGATGATGCAAAGGACATTGACAATGAGGACGATGAACTGGAACATGACCTTCTTCCTCATCATGTTCAGAAGATAGGCGGCCGTGAGGGTCAGGAACACCGTCAAGGCAGCGGTCTCCTTGGGGTCCCAGGTCCAGAACGATCCCCATGCGAGCTGTGCCCATATCATTCCCGTCACAAGCCCGAGGAAAGTTAGCCACCATGCGATGGTCAGAGATATCCTCAGGTCCTTCTCTATCACTGCCTGTTCCTTAGGCCTTAGGAAAGAGAGCTCAAGGGATTTCTTGACGGCTATGAAGGTCACTAGATATCCTAGGATGGCAAGTGGCGGATGGATGAGGACCCAGATGCTCTGAAGCTCGTGCGCCATATCTCACCTCATACCATTCCTATCAGTTGTCTGAACCAGAGGAAGTGGGTCCCGTTCGTTAGCATGTGGACAACGACAAGCCCGGTGGCAAGATATGTGCCCCAGGCATGGACCCGCCTCCAGTTCTGATATCCCATGAGCGGTATCAACCTCTTCTGAAGGATCCCGTTCAGGGCGATTACCAGCATGATGAGAAGAGCGACCTCGCCTAGGACGACCTCCCAGAGCCAGATCAGCTCCCGGTAGGGACCATACCACAGTACCAACATGTGAAAGATGACCAATATCATGACCTCGTAAGAGAGCGCACAGTGGAACTTGATCCTTCTCGGAGCGGTCTTGAACATTTTATTGCCCCATCTCTTCAGAGGACCGGTCCCTCCGGTGAAATAACCCACTACCAGAATGATGAATGCGGCAATACCCGTGTACTTGCCTATCTCGTGGTAAAGGTCGATACCATCGGCAGGGGTCGGGAGGACCTTGAGGACCCTTATGTACGCATGGCGCCTGGCGCCGGATTCGGTCCAGCTAACGTTGATGTGACCGTCCAGTGCATCCCTGGACATGGGGGATAGAGCAATATATATGGTCTCGCCCGAGCTCAGTTCCTTTCCATCGAGCGAGACATCGACCTTGCCCAGAAGGGATGGAGATATGTCCAAGGATATCCCTGAGATAGGGCCTAACGCTCTCAATGTGACCGAGGACCCGGCCTCAGGAACGAAAACCAGGTCCCTGTCGATACGCATATTGGAATCGGCCACTGGCAGGTCGGTCCTGACGGTCGTGGTGTGGAGGCCCGTGTCCTTGTTCCCGGGGCTGCCGTGCCGATAATAACAGATGCATTCGCAGTCTGCAGTGAACCTTTGAGCAGGCCCTGTCCCGGATGTCAATTCCCACTCGATGCATCCCTGACCCTCTGGGTCCATACCAGGCTTCCCTTGAATCCTCTCCGTTCCTCCTCCCGATATCAGCTCAGCTTTCATCGATCGGACCTCATAGACAGAAGTGGATATCATGTACAGCCTGATCATGACCTTCTCGCCGGGTCCGCAAACAGCAGGCTGTGAAAGGACCACGAGCGGCGGTTCGAAATCGTAACCACCGGAACTTCCGGATGATGAATGGCAGTCCTCGCAAACATCACCTGCGGCCGTGCCCATAGCCAATGCCATCGGGATAAGGAGGAGCAGTGATATGGAAGACGTACGGTTCAATCCCATCTTTCGAACCCCTCCGCCTCCTTTCTGTTCCCAGGCCCAACGGACCGTCCTGTCGGACCACCAGGTGGTCGAGTATCATCCTTCTTGGTCAGGACCAGTACAGCAGATACCAATTTGACGACCGCCGCAATGGTGCAAACCGCTACAATGAGGTAACCTGGCCAGTTCGTATCGAATGACCCCAGGATGGGCCCTGCAGATGTGGCCCCCACGGTCCCTTCGGCCAGGAGCGGTCCTGGCGGACCCCTTCCCTCTGGCCCAAAGGGGTCAGGACCCAGGACATGATAAGTGAAACGGACCTCCATCTCCGTCCCGTCAGGGTTCCTTATGGCCGCCACTATGATATGGTCCCCCAAAGATGCCCATTGACCATCCCTCAAGACCATAGAGAGGTCCAAACCCGTGGAACTGGCCATCGCAACACCATCGATGGACCAATGAACGGAGAGTGTCCTGCCCAGCGGGTCCGAAGCGTTGATAGTGACCCCAAAAATGTCCCCATAGGCATATTCTCCCAGGTCTGTTGTAAGGTTACCATTGAAATCTATTGGGGCGGGTCTGTCCTGGACAAGGACGCTCCATGACCTGGTAAGCGGGACAGCATCATCCATGGTCATGGTGCATCTGACCTCGTGGCTCCCTGCAGAGCCATATCCCGGCGCATATGTCCACTGTGGCAGGCCATTATCGACTTTGGACAGGTCAAGTTCCCAGTAATATCCGATCGTTCCTGTAGGCACAGAGGATGCTCTTACAATGAAGACCTGCTCCGAGCCCTCTTCGATCAGAACACCCCTTGTTGGATAATAGCTGCCAAGGGTTATGACAGGGGCAGCATGCCTCACCTCTATATCGACCGTATCTTCCGAGCTCAATGAAAGAGAGTCTGATGATACAGAGAGCTTGACCCTATGATGGCCTGTAGGGAGAACGACCAGGATGCTGTTCCCGTTCCCAAGGTCACTGGAGATGTTCGAGCTCCATGTAAAGACCACATCGCTCAGGGCCCTGTTGGACGAAAAACTGCCGTTCAGCCATATGCCTTCTCCGTCCCTGAAGACGCTGCCAGCCTTTGGGGCCTCTATAGATGCGACCAGTGTCGGTACTACGCTCACGACCGGACCGGTCAACGGGCCCAGGGAGTTATGGGCCATACCATCAGAGACATTGAACGAGAACAGATAGGTCCCCTCGGCCAGGGTCCTTCTGTACATGAACCTCTCACCATTGTTGAACGCTCCGTCCTTCTTCGTTGCGGGAGCGGACATGTCCACCGACATGGCAGTATATGGACCACCGGATATTGAGATGAGCACACCGGATGACGGGATATCATTTTCCAGGTCAAGGTAATCTACATAGAATATGAACTCGTCCCCAGGGCTGCCCGAACCGGGAGTCACAGTTCCGTTCGATAGGACCGGGGGAGTATTTGCCCTGATGACAGTAGGTCCTTCGAAGGAACCGCCGATCGGAAGGTCAACCTGGACCGAACCGTCCGAAGCGACGAAACCGTAGTTGTGGGTCCCCACTGGGAGCTTTATTCCGGTAATACCGTACCTGACACCAGTAATATGGTCCATCCCCTGTCCGGAAATTGTAAGGAGATCGCCTTTCACGGAACCATCTATCAGTAGCCTGATGAACGAGGGTATGTCCCCATCAGGGTCCGTATAAAGAACACTGTAGGAAAAGCCGGTGTTCGTGTCCCCAGAACTCGGTGTTAGCTGTTGTTGTGAAAGCCCCGGAGGGTGGTTCGTGACGGTCACGGTCGTCAGGGCGGTCTTTGAGTCCGTGACGGCTGGCGATCCATGGTTGGGGTCCATTCGTGCGGACGCTGTGATGACCTCGTCGCCCCCTGCTTTTCCGGTGACCATGAAGCTGAAGGTCCGGGACCATCTATATGGAGCTGATGTCCCTGAGAGCGTTTGACCCGAGAGGCTCTGTGATGCCGGTAATGTCAACTTATTGTTCTGCTGGGACAGGGAGACCGTAATGGAGAAACCAGTATAGCTCGACCTCTTATCAGAACCTTCTACATCCACCAATACATCTACCTGCCCCTGCGCCCCTACTTCTATGCTTGGGGGGGCCGTGGCAGATGTCAAGGTCACCCGTTCATAATAAGAGGAGGAATGGCAGCTCGCGCAGTTCGCACTAGCTGTCCTCGAAGGCGGGATGTCGGCCATGCTCCAGACCGTAATAGGTACCAATACCAGGAGGCTGAGGATCATAATAATGGATATTCTGGACCGACGGTCCGGGCAAACCGCCAGTAATTGGGGTACGCTCATTGGTTTCGAGGGATGAGAATGCCTTCAGGATTAATAATTAACGGTGCTGGACTTTACTTTTTTTTTCATATCTCAAATAGAGAAAGAGCGAGAAAAAAATAAATAGTATCACTTATGCTTTTTCCCCCATGTCCTCTGCTCTCGTCCTAATAGACTTCATAAATGAGATAGTACACCCAAAGGGGAAGTTCTCTTCTATGGGCTTTCCTGCCTACATGGAGAATAACCATGTTTTCGATAACCTTGATAAACTGACCAAGGCTGCAAGGGCGAAAAAGGTCCCGGTGATCTATGTCAGACTTGGTTTCTCCAAGGGATACAAGGATTGCTCGGATACCTCCCCCCTGTTCTCAATGGCCAAGAAGTACGGCGCGGTCGAGCTCGGAACATGGGCCACGGAGTTCCATGAGAAGATGGATGTCCGCGAGGGTGACCCGAAGTTCATAAAGCATAGGGTCTCTGCCTTCTGCGATACTGGTCTGGAAGCATATCTGAAGGAGAATGGGATAGATAACCTGTTCATTGCCGGGGTCGCGACCAATGTTGCCGTGATGGGGGCGGTCATGGACGCTCATGATATGGACTACAAGGTAACGGTTGTCGAGGATTGCTGTGCCGCATCGGACGAGAACACGCATAAGATGACATTACAGACCCTTGGTATGTTCTCGGGCATAGCAAAACATAATGATGTCAAGTTCTGAACTATCACAAGGGGTGAGAGCGGCTCAGGCCCTCACCCCCAACGACGCTTCTTCCAAACCTCTACCCCTATCTGAACCCCGGCTCTAGCTCGGCCTACGAAGAACGAAGGCCAAGCCTATGGGACTTGTACTACCTGATCAATGCGCAGGGCCTCTTTGGCCCCATTTGAAGTGATCACTTCTTGAGCTCTTTTGCCTGCTTCTCGGAGAGGATCTTCCAGCACTCATGGGGACCTGCAAGAGACTTGGTCACCGCAAAGTACCTGCCCTTCTTCTCCCTTATCTCGAACTTGCTGGTCTTGAACTTCTTCTTCGACTTCACATCGTAAAATTCCATTTCTGCCATGTTGCACCCTCCAGTTATGTATGGACGAGATACCGTAATGATAAAACCCTATTAAAACTTGTTCACAAAGCAGTCCCCTGGGGCCTATAGTTGCATACCTTCGCCCTTTGTGGTCAGAACAAAGGTCCTGGAGGGGGGGACACCCGTGGTCCTGACAGGGCAGTCCCTACATTGACCACCCCTGCAATCGGAGCAGATCTCGGTAAGCTCCCTGACGAATCCGAGCGAGACCAGTATATCAAGGATGGAACGGACCTCCTCCTCATCCAGGACCAGCTTATCTGCCAGACCTGATATCGTCTCTGGTTCGGCCCTCATGGCCTCCAACACCCTTGAGATGCTTCTGGTCATGACCCATCGCCCGACCCTTTGGTATCCATCCTAAGGAGCGTCCGTCTTACGGTCCCTAAAGCCACCAAGGCTAACAAAGCCCCGGCCATGGTCCCGCTGCCAAGGAACATCTCGACGGTCAATGGAGCACCTTTGGCCACCTCCACTACCGTCCATGAAATCCCGACAAGCGATATTACCGTCCCGACGAATACAGTGAGCATGGACCCAGCCAGATGGTATCTGATGCCCCTACCATCCCCCCTGATGACAAGGATCAGACCGCTCAAGACCAGTAATGTACATACCATGAGCGCGAGGGCCTCAGGTATGTTGCCCTGGACCATTGCCGGGAACCTGCCGGAGAACGTCGGTAGCCATTCCGGGGCCATTTCCAGGAATGCAAATAGAAATGTCATGAGGCTGACCAGAATGGCCCCTACGGGCAACTGGACCTTTTCAGCGGCCTCAGAGCCCAAGGAGCAGACCCCCTTGATAGACGACCAAGGATACCAGATAGGCAACGATCGTACTATAGACCAGCGATACAATGGACCATCTCCATGAACCTGTCTCGTTCCTGATTGCAGAGAAGGTCGCAAGGCAGGGCATGTAGAGCAGGACGAAGACCATGAACGAGAAGGCCTTCAAAGGGTCGAGATATGTGTCCTGCTCGAGCCTTTCGTTAAGTGTCCCTTCGCCATCCCCGTCGAAGAGCACCCCCATGCCCCCGACGACCATCTCCTTGGCGAAGATGCCGAACGAAAGGGTCATGGTCATCCTCCAATCGGAACCTATGGGCTTGAAGACGGGTTCGAGCGCCTTGCCCATCTTACCCAGTACGCTCTCGGAGGCATCATCCGTCACCTTCAGGCCCGGTGTGACGGACGAAAGCACCCAAACTATCACTGCCCCGGCAAGTATCACCGTCCCGGCCTTCTTCATGTACATCAAGGCCCTCTTCCAGGCATAGAGCATGGACCGGCCGAAGGAGGGGGGCCTGTAGGGCGGGAGCTCCATGATGAACGGCATCGGTCTGCCTTTGAAGAACAGCTTTCTTAGCACCAGTGCCGAAATGAGCGCTGTGGTCACACCAACCCCGTAGAGAAGGATCACCACAAGACCTGCCCCAGCACCGAAGAAGACCCCTGATAGGAGGAGGAAGACCGGAAGCCTGGCGGAGCATGGTATGAACGGTGTGATGAGGATGGTCAACAATCGATCGTTCTTTTCCTCAATGGTCCTTGCCGCCATGATCGCAGGGACATTGCAGCCGAATCCCATCACAAGGGGTATGAAAGACCTGCCAGGAAGCCCTAGCCTCTGCATCAATCCGTCCATGAGAAAGGCGGCCCTGGCCATATAGCCGCTCTCCTCAAGGAGCGATATGGATATGAACAGAATGAAGATGGATGGTGAAAAGACCATGACAGCCCCCACGCCGCCCAGTATGCCCTGGGAAACAAGGTCGGCCAGGTAAGAACTGCCCAGGAGGTCGGATGTAGAACTTGACAGGAAGGTGAAGATGGTATCTATGAGCAGCATCAACGGCTCCGCGACCGAGAAGGTGAAGAGGAATATGCCCCAGAGGACCACAAGGAACACAGGTACGCCGATGATATGGTCGGCCAGTATCGGGTCGAGCACCTCAGTGAGGCGGTCCCTCCTCGACCCTCTCTTAAGTGATCTGGAAAGGACTTCCCTGGACCATGCATACCTGCTGTCAGCTATGGCGAGCTCGACCTCCTCAGCCTCCAAACCCTCAAGGGCCTTCCTGAGGTCCATTGGGTCAACTCCTGGGGCAGGCCCTCCTTTTAGAATGGAAAGGGCCTTCGATCTGAGGTCCTTCCCTCTATGGCCTGCCCTCTCAAGGGCCTTTGTGATGAGCTTGGTCCTCTTCTCGATATCCTCACCGAGCTGGACCGGGCCTGATGGGGGCTTTGGCCTGGATAGTCGTTGGTGTATGACCATGAGAAGGTCCTCAAGGCCTTCCCCGGTCCTGCCAGACATGGCAATTATCGGTATCCCAAGCTCCCTCTGGAGACCTGGGATGTCATAACTGTCCCCCTTCTTCCGTGAGGAATCCATCATGTTCAGCACCAGGACCATGTTGGGGGCAAGGTCCATGAGCTCTGAAAGGAGGAAGAACGACCTTTCGGGGCTCGATGCATCCGCTATCTGAAGGATGAGGTCCGGCATATCCTTATGCAGCACTTCCCTGGTCACCAATTCATCGACGGCCCTTCCCGACAGGGACTGGCAGCCGGGAAGGTCCATGAACCTTACATCGGTCCCATGGACCCGCCGGTTCCCCTCCTTCCTCTCCACCGTGACCCCGGGCCAGTTTCCTATCTCCTGGTCCATTCCGGTCATGAGGTTGAATATGGTGGATTTACCGGTGTTGGGGACGCCTACCAGAGCCACCCTTGCCTCCAGAGCATGCCTGTGCCGAGCCCGAAGCCTGTGCCTCATCCGAACAGCGTCTCCAATTAGATTAGCCTAAATGTATTAGGCTAACCTAAATGTGATATCGGACAGGTAATTAAAACATTCTATTCCAAGGCATCCATTCGAGGTCAGTTCACGACGGGGCTCAGGATGGATATGCCGTTCTCACCTATATCTATGAGGTGCTTCTTCCTGGAGTGCTTGCAGGAACGCATCTTAATGACCTGCATGTAGAGATGGATGTCATGCTGGTGCTGGATCGGGCCCATCTCTATGATACCATCAGCTAGGAACATCTCAGCCCCCTGCCCCTCAACGATGTTCGAGAACCTGGGGGTCTCCATGATTATGAAGGATGTCAGATTGTACTCCCTGAGCTTCTTGAAGAAGTGGAACATCTTGGAGCGGAGGTTGTTGGTCTCTATGAGAGAATAGAGGCCGCCCAGGGAGTCCAGTCCGAAGCATGTGAACTTGTCCCCTTCCTTCTCCTTGAAGAACTTTATGACGCCATCGACCATGTCCAGGAAGTCCGGGTGCTCATCCTCTTCGGGGTCCTCGAACCTGGAGCGGATATCGCTGTAATCGGAGATGAGGAGGTTCTCGGGTACCTTGATCCCAAGGGAGTCCATGTTCCGGAGATGGGATATGGTATTCTCCTCTATGGTGAGGTACATACCGAACTCCCCGCTCTTTTCAAGGTACTTTGACAGAAGGGAGAACACCATGCCCGATTTCAGGCTTCCGGGGGGACCGTAGAATATGACTATGGCGCCCTGGAAGATGTCCGACTGGAAGATATTCTCCATTCCTTCTATGGAACTGAGCAACATGTACCCACCATGACCTATTTCAGGTTTCAAACACCTCACTTTATTATATTACTTTCGGAGAACTTCCTTGAAAAAGCTATGAAGGATGAAAAATGCTATGAGGATGCCGGCCGATATGGAAACATGGACGGATGGACCGATAGGGACATCCTTGAAGGGGTGAAGACCCTGATCGATGAGCTCAACGACATGGAGGGGGACCCCCTTGTCCTTGTCGAGGGCAAGAAGGACCTGATGGCGCTTGGTGCCATAGGGGTAAAGGTACCTGCAATGGCACTGAACCAGGGGATGGAGCTCTTCGATCTGCTGGATTCCATCTCACCAACGGATACCGTTCCAAGGTCGAAGAAGGACCAGAAACGGATAGTGATACTGACCGATTGGGACCGCAAGGGAGGCCAGCTCGCATCAAGGATAGGCAAGGCCTGTTCACATCTCGGGATACCACATGATACCGAGATACGTAGAAAACTGGCCCAGCTCACTGGCAAGTACATCAGGACGGTGGAATCCCTCGGTTCCCTGATGGAACGACTTGAGAGATCGACCTAAGGCTTCTCAGATATGCTCCAGGATGCGGACGGCATTTCCCCTGCGCCCCGAGGTCATCCATTTACCAGGGACCATGGCCCTCCCAATGGCCTTGAACCTCTCGGCGGTCCCAACGAGCACGATATCCCCCGGTCTGATGGACCCCGATGCGGACCTTACCCCCTGGGAGAAGACCGTTCCAGTAGGGGTGAAGTCCTCTATCTCCACCCTCCGGCCGTTCCCGGTCCCTACCTTCTCCCAAAGGACCTTGCCGCAGTGAAGGGTCGGCTGGGGACCCTGTGGTTTGAACAGGACCAGCTTCTTCCTGCCCGAGAGAAGGACCTGACCCGATCGGTCATAGCGCGAAGATAGGTCGGGCAGGTCCGTCAGGTCTGCATCGAGCGAGAAGCGGACCAGTGAGAGCGATTCCTCCACATCGGGCCGGGTCGCTCCCTGACCGGGATCATGGCCGGGAACGATATCGGAAAGCGCAGCTCTGAGCTTATCGACGCCTCCACCTGAGGAGGTGACCTCGGGAACATGAACGAATCGAACCCCATTGAGCTCTCCACTCTCTACGGCTTGCGGAAAGACCGCCCTTGCCCCTTCAAAATAGCATACGGCCTCCTTGTAGGCCCCTTTGGTGATGATGGAAGAGACCAGGTCCCTCATCAGGGCCGATTCCTCCGGGAACCATTCCCCTGTGACAGGGATATCGTAATGAGCGGCCGGATATAGGGTCTCCAGCTCCATGGGGACAGCTCCCAGGGGAGATGTGAGAACGACCATGTGAACAGACCTTCTAAGGCCTTTTATGCCTGCTAGTGCGGCATTTATGCGCTGATGTGTCCTTGAAAGTGAATATGGCTTCCTGGCAGAGCAGGGGAGCATAAGGAGGATGGGTCTCTTCACCGGCATGTAATCCTCCCTCATCCTCCTTGCCCACAGAGACAGGTCAGGATGGAAGAGGTCGTCCCTGTAGGTCACAAAGACCTTCTCAACGGGTTTCCAGGAATGCGTGTGCGCATGGAGCGAGGGCCATCCACCACTCTCAATGGTCCTCACAGCAGCCAACCATTCCGGCTTACCGGACAGTGCGCCCATGAGATGCTCCCTGAGCGTTCCCTTAAGGAGCATGGCCCTGGCCAATTTGAACCGTCTTACCAGGGTGCCCTTGTTGTGCTCGGCCAGGAGGGCCTTACGTTCTGTTCCTTTCCCTGCAGATGATATTCCCATGCATGCCTGGCAGGGGCAGAAATCCGACGGTTCAGGAGCCTTTCCTTGACCGGAAAGGGGGATCGTGCCCGACATGGTGTAGTATATGTCCTGTGCAGCATCCGATCTGGAGGAGATGTCATCGATGATCTCCACTCCAAGATATACCAGGGCTTCCAGGTTCGTCCCGTTCGCTGCACCGGGGGCATAGACGGGTGGATGGCAGGGTTCCTCTTCCTTGAGGCGGCCCATGGCCCTAGCGAAGGCCCTCGGGTCCCTAAGCAGGACAGGGAATAGCATGCTGGAGATGACCTCGGCCAGAACGGGCCCTTCCCCAAGGTCCGGTCTGACCCTGGCACCGTAAACATCGGCAAGCCCCTTCCATCTGCCGAGCCCGGACCCATCCATAGCCTCCCTAAGTGATGTTCTTAAGGCCTCTGGGATAGGGTTCTCATCGAAGGGACCTCCGTCCAACATAACGGAAATCCCGTCCCATCCCTCAATCTGGGATGTCGCTATGAGAGGTGGAGGGGTCACATCCGATGGCAGGTGGACGTTCAGGAGCACAGGCAGCGGGAGGCTCCGCTTTCCCAATTCCAATGAGCCTGCCCTTGCAGGTCCGTCCACGGACCCGAGCCTGTATCTGAAGATATCCCCCGTAGGCCCCCATCTCCCTTGGATGAACTTAGACGTAGGACCTCTCTGAATCCTTCTTGAAGCCCTTCCAGAGCTTGTTGACCTTCTCCCGTATCTCCGTCATGTCCTCGGCCACTTCGGAAGGTTTTCCCAGTTCGGCGGTCCTGAAGAGGACCTTCTTTACGGAGAAGTTCTTGAAAGGGATATCGTCCCGCTTCAATGACTCCCCCACCATGTCATTTATGAAGAATATCAGGTCCTCGTAGGTGAGCATCTGCTTGGGTATGACATGAACGGCGAATATCCCTGCGGAGGATATCTCGACTATGTCCACGACCAGCTTTTCCTTGATGCCCTTCTCGATCTCGTAACCGTCGAGAGCGTCCGCAAGGGCGAACATCTGCTCACCTGTCAGTTCGTCCTCGGTGTTCAAGGAGATTATGACATCCATAGGGTTCTGGACTATTACCGCCAATAATCACACCGATTTCCGAGTAGGTGAACCTTATCTTTAAGGTTTCCCTGACAGTTCCGTAAATAATGATTGAGGATGGGATCACAACTTTTTCCTTATCCCGTCCCTAAGGGACCTGAGGAAACCGCTCACCCTGCCGTCCTCAAGCTCTTCTATGTCGCTGTCCTTGAGGCGCTTGAGCTCCCCTCTATCCAGCCAGATACCGCGGCAGCCGGTGCACTCGTCCACTTCTATGTCCTTGACGAACTTGATCTGCATCGGGCTCTTGCAGCGGGGGCAAATCTCCTTGCCCCACTGCTTCAAACCCTTTGCCTTCTTTATTGTCCTTTCCGGGGCCCTGCTGTGGAGGAGCCTGTTCAGCTCCCCTTCGTCGAGCCATATGCCCCTGCAAGTGGGACAGTAATCTATCATTATGTTGGGACCGGGGACCTCGACCTCCTCGGTGACCATATCGACATCGCATACAGGGCACTTCATGGTCCAGGGACCTTTACCTATGCCGTCCATGAACGAACACTCTCCGTTTTCCCCGGGGTGAAGGCCCTTCGTATCATATCATGGTATCGTCTTTATTGTCCGACATCACGTCCCACGGAGGCCTCTCCGTCTCCCTTTCCCCTTCAAGGACCTTGATAAGGAGCGCCCTCAGGGGGTCAAGCCCCCCCGGCTCCACCGATGAGATCTCCATGTACTCTATGAGACGCTCTCCAAGGGAACCGACTGCCTCATCTATCGCTTTCTGAGCGGGCCCGTCGGGGCGTTTGATATCTATCTTGTTGACGACCACTATGAAATCCATCTCCGGAATGGACTCGGCAAGGGAGCAAAGGAGGTGAAGCTGGGGTTCCAGAGGGAAACCGCAGTGATGGGTCGGGTCAAGCATGTAAACGCAGACGCTTGATATCAGGCTGAGGGCCAGTACTCCCTGCTTCTCTATGGGGTTCCTCTCGATGAACGGACGATCTAGGAGACCGGGTGTGTCTATTATCTGGAACTTCTTGCGCTTCTCCTCGAAATACCCCACTATGAGCTCCTGGGTCGTGAAAGGGTAAGGAGCGACCTTCGGGTCGGCGGTCGATATGGACCTCACAAGCTGTGATTTGCCCACGGACGGGAAACCTGCAACGACCGCTGTGGGGATGGAAGTAGGGATCGATGGGATGGCCTTGAACTTCTCCCTTACGGCCGAAAGGGTCCTCAGGTCCGTATCCAGGGCGTTGACCATGGACGAGAACCTCCCGAAGGCCTCGTTCCTCTTCATCTCCATGAATGTGGTGTTCCTTGTCCTTGAAAGCTGCGAATTGGTCTTCTTCTTTATTATCAATATCTGCTTCCTGACACCGTTCATCCTGCCAAGTATCCTTCTGATGTCGTCTATGGAATGGAGCAGGTCCATGAGCGCAAGGTAAAAAGGAGGGACCCTGTCGAAGCTGGGGAATGCTTTGATGTACCTTTCAAGGACAGTATCTATCACATCCCCTGCCGATTCGACCTTGGCGATGTTGAGCTTTCTCATACGGAAGACGAACTCTCGGTCCTCGACCTGAACCTTGCCCGCTTTCCTGAAGGCCTTATCCAGTATCTCCTGGGATGTCATTATGGTGGGTATCTTGAACATCTGTTACCTGCGGCACCACCTCATCCCCCTTATTTATAGGTTGGGTGAGGTCGAACGGGAGGGGCTCAGGAACGGATCCTGGACCCGAAGGGACCGATGCCATAGGCACATCGGAAGGGACCGCTTCGGCAGGCCTTCTGGGCCCCAGTTCGTGTACCTCCTCTATGTCCTCGGGCCTGGAAGGTCTCTGCCTCGGCCTTTCCGACTCCTTGGTCCCCGGTTTATGGTAGGATGAACCGTCGTTCAGCTCCCTGCCAGGAGGCAGAGGTGCGGGGGGAAGTCCATGGGGTTGGTCGCCTTGGGTCAATCCGGCAGGTCCCGGAGGTAGGTTCCCGAGCGTGTTCGTCCCCAGTTGAACGGCCATGGGCGGGGGTGCCCTGAGGGTCGGTTCCCTCTTTCTCTTGACAACAATTATAAGGACCAACATTACAGCAATGAGGAGGATTACAAGGAACGCGAAGAGAATGATGAATATCAGGGTACTGTCATCATCTTCCGAGATCCCATCATCATCCTGTTCTTGAGGCTTTTCCACCTTCACCTCAAGTGTGCTCCTCAAGACAATATCCCTTCCAAGGTCATCTCTCATGTTCAAGGATAGGGAGGTCGGGACCTCCGTTACGTTGAACACTGCTGTCCAAATGGTCCCGCTCACATCCCCTGACAGAATTTCGGACCCGACCACGGTACCGTTCCGGTCCCCGAGGACCGCTTCTGCCGCTACAGGCAGGGAGGACCCTGTCACAGGGGTCATGACAACCTCCAATGAACAGGTCATATTGACATCGACGGTGGCCTTCGCTGACAGGAGGACTGGTGTTGGAGCATCCACAATTACAATGGTCCGCACGGTTACGTTATCGGTCCCCCCGTCCTTGTCCACCACTACAAGGTCCAGACCGTAAGGGCCTATGGACCAGGCAGTTCCAACGGAGACCCTGACATGGAGCGTCTGGTCCGGCCTGGGCTCGAATGAGAGTTCCCTGAGAGCAGCACCCTGAGGGTCGGTCAGCATTGCCGTGGGTCGGAGCGTCCAGAGGTCACCATCACTGTCCACAACAGGGACCTTTATCGAGAACGAGGAACCCCTCATTACCTTCTCGCCGGGGGAGCCCTCGCCCTCCGGGTAGATAACCCTGACCTCGCCTATCGTAGGAAGGATGTTGACGAGCTTCAATGCCCCCGGGTACCTGAAAACGGACCCATCGTACTCATCATCCTCGTAGATGACCTCCAGAGTGTAATTGCCCACTATGAGGCCTGAACTGCTTATTAGGAGCTCCAGGACCTCTCCGCTCCTACCCGAGAGCTCCTTGCTAAGTACGGTCTCTTTGGTACCTTCACCCTCGGGTCCAATGAGCTTGGCCTCCAGCTTGTTAGGAGGTAGGCCCTCGGGGTCCGTGAACTTGATGGTGAAGGTGGTGGTGGACAGTCTGTTCATCTCCTTCCCGAGACCGCCGACCTCGAGGACGGGGATACCGTTGTTGGTGTGAACGACACCGGTCCAAGTGGCCTGAGCCCCGTCCCTGTCAACGGCCGTGGCCTTGAACTCCCAGGTCCTGGACCTCTCGAACGATGGTAGTTCGAACGACAGCAGGCCTGACAGGCCCGAGGTCAACACCTCCTTGTTCGGTCGAATGGTATCCCCCATGGAGCTTACCGTCGTTGCCTGGACAGTGAGGTTACCGTCAGGTGTGTCGGGGTCCGACCATGAAAGGGACAATGTTGCGTTCGAACCCCTCATGATCTCATTGGAGGCGAAGTACCCTTCCAGCTCTGGTTGGAAGTTCTGGACCTTGAACGCACCATAGAGCAGCTCATCATCATAGCTCCCGTGCTCATCGGTGTATCTGGCGATGACAGTGTAGAAACCCAAAGAGGCGTTCCATTCAGGAACGAAAGAGAAGTTCGCCTTGAGCGATGCTCCGTTGTCAATGATGTAGGAAAGGTTCGGCCGTAGCTCGTTCCCGTAAGGATCCTTCAACCTAATGTCTAACCGGTCGGTCCCGATCCCTCCATCCTCGTCCATGAGGAGCGCTGTGATGTTCACCGGTTCGGTCCTCCTTACCTCAGAAGCTCCCATTTCCAACAGGACCTTGGGCAATCTGTTCACTGAGACAAACCTCATCACTTCGTTGTTGTATGGGTCCATCTCCCAGACAGCCCCGTCGGAGTTGAGGACGACCTTGAACTCGTGGGGCCCGAGTATCAGGGGTTCATCCTTGTAAGATAAATTGATGTACTTCAGCTCGTTCGAAGAGAGCGAGATATCGTAGGTATCGAGCTTCAGACCGTCCATGTACAGCTCGACCTTCCCTCCAGCGGCTATGTTCCCCTTTCCCTTGTTGTAAAGTGCTATCGAAAGATGCGGAGCGCCATCATCGACATAGGTCGATATCGGCTCCCCATCCTCCGGGAAGCCCATGTCCGCCCTCTCGTTGAGGTAGGGTGCGCATTTTGGGTCGCCCAGGACCGTATCCATCCATGAACCGAACTCGGAGCCCATCCAGTACGCTTCGGCAAGATTGTAGCTGGAATAGTAGGCGGGGAACAGTATGTCAGCATGGGATATTGCGGAGAGGAACGGTTCGTAGACATACCCCTTCACTCCGGTGACGCCGTCCCTTATCAGGTCAGCGACAAGGGACTGCCCGTACCATGTCCCGTAGGCCATGGACCTGCCGCCGGTCGAAACGCATGTCTCGGCAATACCACCAGGTACCCACTGATTATGAGGACGGATCACCCTCAGAACGACGTTGTCCCAGTACGCGGTTCCGGTCCCTGCTAGTTCGATCACGACCCTTATCCGGACCATGTCATACCTATTCTCTATGACTCCCTGAAAGCTCTCCCATGCACGTGAGCCAGTCCTGTTGTAGAACTCCTTGAAATATACCTTTTTCCCGGTCAGGTCGAACCCCTCAGCGAATGCCCTTGCAGGTCCTCCTGTGACGGAGGCAAGGTTGACCCTTCCCTCGAAGATGAACCTATGGTCCAGATAGGCTGTATTGTACGACTGGTCAGCAAGGAGACCGTTGCTTATGGAGGACCTTGTCATCTTCAAGGAGAATGACCCGTCATCAACGTTCTCCTGCGACCTCTCTGCGCTCCCCACATACTGTAAAAGCCTCCATGAGGCAGGAACGGTGTCCGTCCCCCTCTCAAAATCGGAATTGGAAAGGAGCCATTTCCCCCAGTCCCCATCATTGGACCCCCACGAGAAATAGGCGGATGTGTTGGTCCATTCCGTTCTGAACGTGTTGTTCATATCAAGGAGGGATTCGTGCCCGTTCTCGACCAGCCAATCGTGGGCATTGACCATCCAGTAGTTGCCTATCCCGTAACCGCTCGCCGAATACCCCTTGGTGGGGTCGGTATCCAGAAGGGCCCTACCCCGGACCCCGAGCGAGGGTTCGGCCAGGTCGACGAGCCTCATCGCCTCTTCCTTGGTGTATCCGTCCAGTCTTGTGACCAATCGGATACCGTATGTCTCCCTCGAAAAGGGCCCCCACGATTCGAAATAGGGATTGTCTATCCATCCGTTGCTGTGAATGGACCCTTCAAGTGAACTGTCAAGGAGCATGAGCTCGGAGTCGACCGACGACATTCTCCAGTTGTTACCAGAGACCCTCAGAGGCACCCCTTTGGTCGTGACCATGTATTGTATCTTGTCCGACAGGCCTCTCTTAGAGAGGTTCTCCTTCACCTGCCTTGCGAGCTCATCGAACTCACCGGGGCTGATGGTCTCCTGGTTGGGGACGCTTAGGTTTATGATGTTCTCCACCGGCAGTCCTCTCCTCATTGCGAAATAGGTCCCTATCTCTCGGGATATCACGGAGTTATCGTTGACGAGCAGAGCAACATCTTCATACCTGACGATCCCTCCGTAGAGACCGTTCAAGGAACCGTTCATGGGACCTCTGGTCGGATAGAGCAATGGTAGGACCGAGGAGGTATGTCCATCATAACATTCCGATCCGACATCAAAGGAGAGACCATCGACCCATATCACAGGGGCCAAAAGCAATAAGAACGCTCCAACGATGGTCGCTGCCTTCATCAAAATGGTCCTCCGAGCACTTCAGGATGGAAGGTATCTTTCCTCCACGATAATAATACTACTGTTATGGGACATATCATCTGACTGTCTGAGAGAGCATCCTTCCGAGCTCTTGGAGGAAAACTGAAAGGGGCATCCCTTCTTCCCATTCCAGGACGTGGTTGCCGCCCGATGTCTCCCTTATAGGTGGGATCCTCTCGTTCAGGAGCCTCGAGAAGTACCTGAGACCCTCGATCCTTATCGTGAAGACCCTCCAGGGATCACCTGTTACCTTCTTCATCCTGTAAGCGTAGATAGGGAAGGTGTTGGCCCTCTTGCATTCGATTATGAACTGCTCCAGCTGCTCCTTGAGCTTAGGTTTGGAGAGATATAGCTTTTCATGGATGGAGGATTTAACCTCGATGGGAAAGGAGAGCTCGCCCCTTAAAGCCACAAGGTCCACACCGAACGAGCCCGCACCCCTCACCACCATGAAAGGATATGTTTCCATCATCTGGTAGCCCTGGCATTGGAAGGCATCGCAGGTCCTCATGAGCCTGCGAAGGGTCTCCATATCGCCACCAAGGAGCCTTTTTAACTCCCTCTCGTAATCTGTTCCCATCCGGAACGTCCATAGGACCTTACCTTTTTAAAAAGACCAAGGGGGGTGGGCGAAGGTAACCTACTTGAACAACCAGTCCGGTGATACCCTGCGTTTCTCCTTGAGACCGATGAACTGTCTGATCATCTTACCGGCAAGGCTTGGGGTTATGAACGATTCGCAATCGGGCGAGACCTCGACAAGGTCGAACGAGCGAACATTGGCATTGAGCTCACCGAGTATGTGTCGTATCACCGTTGTGGAGAGGCCCCAGGGTTCCGGCGTTCCCGTCCCCGGAGCGAACGAAGGGTCTATGGCATCCATATCTATGCTGAGGTAAAGAGGTCTGTCCTTCAGGCTGAACGCAGAGTCCCATGCCTCTATCACCTCATGTATACCCTGGTCCTGGACCTGCCTGGAGGTGACGAAACTGAGCCCTAGCGATCTTGCCTCCTGGACCTCTTCGCGACAGCCTGAGCGGGCGCCTATGACACAGATGGACTTGGAGCCCCATCGGTCGAAGAGCCTCCTCGTGATGCTGGCATGGGAATGGGGATTGTCCAGGTACTGCCGCCTGAAATCGAGGTGGGCGTCTAGGACGACGATCATGCCACCTTTCCGATGGAACATCTCCATGAAGGCGTTCATGGGCCCTTCGGAAACACTATGCTCCCCGCCCATCATGATCGGCAGCTTGCCCTGCTCCAGTATGAATGAGGCCAGCTTCTTCGAGTCCTCTATCATTGCTGTTTGGCCCTCTAAAGTGTTCTTGAGGGCCAGGTCGCCGATATCGGCCATTTTGGCATCTTCGAGCTCAACGTCCAGGTCCATGAGGTATGTCTCGAAATTGAAGCTCTCCTTCCTTATGAAGGCAGGGGCTTTAGAGGCACCCCCTTTATGCGATACGGTGGCATCGAATGGGATGCTGTAGAGAACGTAATCCGCTTCGGAAAAACCGCTGTTGCAGTCGGCGAACCTTGGTTCCGGTTCCCTCAGGTCCAAACCGTTCTGGGACATGCTCGCTCTCTTTCAGGCGCGGGTGATCTGCCTTCTTCCCATTGCGTCCTGGTAGTTGATCTCCTTACCTGGCTCAAGCTTGTCCTTGAAATCTTCGGTGATCTCCAGATTGAACATCTCGAAGGTCTCCATGTCCATGAGCTGGACCTCCTTGCCCTGTATGGATACGACCTGGGCGGACCTCTTCTCTATCATGGGCACCTTGACCTTGTGTGTGACCGGGCTGATGAGGGACCTCTTGCTACCAGAGAATATGCCCACCGCCACGATCTTGGCCTTGGCCTCGCCATGCTTACCTGGCTTGGAGGTCGTAAGCTCTATGATCTTGCAGGGCTCCTCCTCTAATACAAGGTACCTGCCCACTTTCAGTTCCCTTATCTCCTGCATGGTCCAGGACATCTACGGCACGCTCCGGAATACAGAAACCGAAGTTGGAGGTATATTATAAACGTTTTTGATGGGATGAGCATTGGATCGAAAATCGGATCACGGACGGGATACGTCGAACCGGGCAAACTCCTTTCCATCTTCGAACCGGTCCATGGGTCATGGGCCTTCGAACCGGTCGCCAGGTCAATGTCGCCCTAAGGTCTGACATCGATTTCACATCTGGATATCGGCATCCACTCCCTCCTAAAGAATGGTTAAAAAAGCCTACCAATCCCTATTAATAAGGTGTAAACAAACATCAAATCTCGTTATAAACCCTCCTCCCGACCTCCCCCATGTGAAAGATCGGTAAATGGAGGAATACAGAATGTCAAGGTCGGGACCGTGGTCCATTTGTGCGATGATAGCCCTTATCGCCCTAACCTTCCAGATGCTTCCATTGGAAGGGATCGAAGGGGCTGGCCCCATAAGATTGGACGAGAGCGAGTACCGTATGCGGATGAACGTGTCATTGGCCCCCATCGCCCTACATGGAGATCAAGAGGGGTCTACATTCGGTTCGAGCATCTCAGGGGATGGCGACGTTAACGGAGATGGTCTGTGCGACCTGCTGATAGGTTCCCCCTGGAACGATCAGAACGGTTCCTCGAGCGGAAGGGTGGACCTCTTCCTTGGAAGCGGTTTCAGGTCAGAGGGGGAGGTGCTAAGCTCTCGATCCGATGTAACGTTCCTCGGTTTGTCTGCCATGGACTCGGCGGGGACCTCCGTAGGGATCGTCGGCGATATCAACGGAGATGGGATGAACGATATCGTCATCTGCGATAGACATTCCCACCATCCTTCCAGCCGAGGTTCGGCAAAGGTCTTCCTTGGGAGGTCGATATGGCCCCGGAACGTCAGCCTGGAGAGCTGTGATCTCCTTCTAGCAGGTTGTGGAACATGCCCTTCAGCAGAGCTCGAGGTCTCCAGGTGCGGCGATTTCAACAATGACGGGTTCGACGATATCTTCCTCTCGAACACGAATGCAGATCCGGACGGTCAGACGGACGGTGGAAAGGCCTATGTCTATTTTGGTGGAAAGGACGTATGCCATGGGAACAGGTCCCTGGAGGATGCCGATCTCTCAATAAAAGGCAGTAGCCCATACGATTATCTTGGATCATCCATCAGCGAACTGGGTGACATGAATAGGGACGGTTTCGATGATATCGTGATAGGAGCGCAGGGCGTGAACTGGGGAGCTCCTGATTCTGGGCGGGCCTATGTCTTCTTCGGCAGGGCCGATGGACCGGGGAAGAATGTTTCATGCGATACTGCCAACGTCATAATCAACGGGGAGACCTCCTATGCATATGCGGGAGGGGCTGTCTCAGGTGGCGAGGACCTCAATGGAGATGGGGTCAACGATATCGTGATAGGGGCCCCCTACCACACCGAGAGCTCTGGGCAATACCCTAACGGCAAGGTGTACATCCTCTTCGGAAAGATAGGTCCCTGGCCAGATAGCATCGACCTCTCGGATGCCGATGCGTCATACCTGGGGGAGATGTCCGGGGACTATCTTGGAGGTCGCCTGGACCTTACGGGGGACATGGACGGGGATGGCCTCTCTGAGCTCTTGATAGCATCTCCATATTCCGTGAGCGCTGGTCGTTATCTCGGTCAGGCATACTTGGTAAAGGGAAGGTCCTCGGGATGGGAGAAAGACCATAATATCACCACTATCTCCTTCGCTTCCTTCATGGGTGAAGAGCCCTATGATTATTGTAGTTCGGCCGTCGCGGGGGTCGGTGACCTGGACCTTGACGGTGGATCTGACATGGCGATCAGCTCCCCGTTCAGTGACCATCTGGTCTCCAATGGGGGGGCTGTCTATATTTTCCCGGGAATGGTCGGGTTCCCCCCAGAGGTCATCACGTCCCTGGACATCTTCAAAGATTATGGGATGGCGGAACCAGGGGAGATAGCCGACAAAGGGGAAGCGGTCTACATTCGGCTCACCGGTATCGATAGGAACTCAACCTCCATCAACTCCGCTGTGGTGAACGTCTCTCTGAACCTGAGCAACCCGGTCCCCTTCAAGGTCTCCCTCCGCGAGACGGGAAGGAGCACGGGGACCTATACTGGTAAGTTCTTGATCCCCACGAGCGCACTTTGGGGTGAGAAATTGACCGTGGTTTCCACTTCGGACCCGGACAAGTACGACTGCATCAAGATAGACACACCCGTAAGGATCTTTCCCAGACCGGAGGGTATCTCGCTGAATGAAGGGGACCTTCTAGACCTGTCCTTCTCGAACGTAGGGTGGTGCGAAATGGGCTCATGGGATTTCGAGTGCGTTTCCGACTGGATCGAATGGAGCGGGGCCGACCATAGGTTGTCAGGGAAGCCGGACAATGCCCGGATCGGGGACCACATGGTCAGCATAGCACTTACCGATGGGTCTTCGCATAACGATTCCATCACCATCAAGGTCCGTGTCAAGAACGTCCCTCCTGTTATCACAACCCAGAACGTAATGGTCGCAGAGGAGGATTCCACCTACATCGTGGACTACTCCTGCGACGAGGATGAAGAGGGACCTATGGTCTGGGGCCTTGCCTCCAACGCCACCTTCCTTGAGATGATCTCCGATGCGGGCATACTCAGAGGGACACCTACCAATGATGATGTGGGAACCTACTGGGTCCGGGTCTGGGTTGAGGATGGGAAAGGTGGAAGGACCTTGACCAATTTCAACCTCACGGTTATCAACACCAACGATCCGCCTACGATAATCGCTCAGGATATAACGAAGATCGACCAGGGTATCAGGTACAAGAACACTTATGAAGCGGATGACCCAGACATAGGGGACCATTTGACATGGACCCTCGATTCAGAGGCGAAATGGCTCTCTATGAACGGTTCCACGCTCTCCGGAACGCCCGGTCCAATGGATATAGGCATGTTCAAGGTGACCCTCTCTGTGACCGACAGGGCAGGTGAGACCGATAAGAGGACCTTCGATCTTGAGGTCGTGAACGTGAACGATAGGCCCGTATGGACCAACGTCCCAAGCGATCTATCCATACTCAATGGGAAAGAGCTCAGGTCCGACGTCAATGCTACAGATGATGATCCCGATGATGAGATAGTTTATACCATTTCGACAACACCTTATACGGACATGACAATCGATAGGACGTCAGGTCTCCTTACTTGGTCCGCATCCACTGGTTTCTTCGAAAGACCGCCATATGTCATCACAGTCAAGCTCTCCGCAAGCGATGGCACCATAACCATATCCCATACGTTCAAGGTCACTGTCACCCTAAGTCAACCTCCGGTCGCTGCATTGTCATATCCCTCCGATGGGACAAGGCTCCCGTTCAGGGGTTCCTCTCTCAGATGGTCTGCGAGCGATCCCGATAACGATGAGATGACCTTCGATGTCTATATCGGAGAGAACAAGGCCCTCGTCTCTCTGCTGGATAGGACCACGCTCTTCATCGAGGACCTTGAGGATACCGAGATGGGAACGGAAGGGCTCACACAAGGTAAGACATACTACTGGACCGTCATACCCTCTGATGGTTCATCCCACGGGTCCTGCTCCAACAAGGTCCGTTCGTTCAAATTGAACTCGCCCCCATCCCTGAAGGAGATGGAGGTCGTTCGGACCAAAGCTGGCAAGGAGGTGATGTTCTTCCTCAAGGCGATGGACAACGATCCTGAGGACAGGACCAGCTTCAGGTTCTCCATCAAGGAGGGACCAGCAGGGATGACCATTGATGATGTGACAGGTATGGTCAAATGGGTACCGACCAAGGACCAGATCATGCTCCATAGGGCTGTGTTCGTCGTCAATGACTCCGTTGAGACCTCGGAGACCGTCCTGACCATAGAGGTCTTGGATGTGGATGACGGTGAAGGTACCGGTATGGCCTTGATGTTCTGTATTGCTACTGGGGTAGTGATCCTCCTTATCGCCATCATCGTAGGGACAATGGTAGTTATCAGGAAGATGAGAGAACGGGATGGGGGGAACGATGGCGAGGACGTTCAGGACAAGGCCGCATCTGCCATCGAACAGGCCAATGCCCCACGCACCCTCTGTGCTGTCTCACTGGATGCCACAGAGGCCCACAGGAACGACCAGAGTTCCAACGCCCCAAGGACCTACGAGGAACTATACGGTGCACCTGCCCCAGAAAAAGAGGAGGCTTTGACCACCAGGGAGCTCAGGGATTACATCAAAGGTTCCATCGAGGAGCTCGAGAGGATAACTGAACCCGAGGAATGAACCCTCTGGAACCTTGGACGATGTCACGACCTTATGTACATCATCTTCTTCTTCGGGAGGTGGTCACGGTGAGATCATATTCACTCTCGGACCGTGACCGCTTCTGACCTACCTTTCCCCGCATCAAGATGAAGATGATGACGGCTATCAGAAGGACAAGGATGATACCAGTCACAAGGATGATGATGATTTCAGTGTTGTCCTTCGAACCGTCAGGTCCGTCATCGGGACCATCGGTGTCATCAGGGAGCTCCCCGTCATCTATCACGACCTTTAGGTCTTCAAGAGATAATGTCAGTTTGGCACCATCGACCACCAACATCATGGTCACTGAATAGTTACCTTCAGTGAGAGGGACCTCACGGGAACAGTTCATTCCCGTTGCCGGGTATCCACCATAATCCGATAGATCGTATTCAATGCCGTTCAGAACGACCTTTGCCTCAGTGGGATAGACATCCAACGTGTACTCATAGTTCGCATAGAAGACATAAACGGCCTTTTCCTCCGTTTCCGAGACATAACCGTATCCGCAATCCCCCATCTCAGGCGAGCTAACGGTCGGGCCGTCAAGGTCCCCCAATTTTGGATATCTGAAAACCTTGTTCCCGTAGGCGGCCCTGAAGTAATAGGGATGATCGCCCTCATCCAGGTTCATCGTTCCTGAATAGAGCATGCCTTTGCTTGGACTGCCGCTCTGTTCGGACAGTACTACTTCTTCACCGTCCAGAACAACCACCACTTTTGATGGGGACTCGCCGTTCTTTCCGGTCCATGTTACTTCGAAGGTGAATTCTGTGCTTAGCCCCCCTTCTTCTGGACCTACCTTCCCACCGCTCAGGTACGGGTCCTCCAACCCGGCAACGTTCGGGCCTAACAGCTCACCGTTCTGAGGGAACCTGAACTGGTCGTTCCCAAGAGCGGCCTCGAAATGGTAGGAATGGTCAGCTTCTCGGAGCTTCATAGAACTGGAGAATATCGTTCCACTGACCGGGCTGCCCCCGTCCCCGGCAAGTACCATCTCGCTCCCATCAAGGATGAGCTTGACAATATCCGGGATCTCACCATTGGGTCCCATCCAGGTCACCTTGAATGTGAAGATGGTGTTGACATCGCCCTCGGATGGGGAGACCGAACCTTGTTTGAGATAGGGGTCCTCGCGGGCTGTCACGGTGGGTCCGTTCAATTGGCCGCTGCTGGGATTGAGGACACCATCGATCCTGAAGCTGTATGTGTGCCCATCCGGTTCCAGGTTCGTAGAGTACTGGAACAATATCCCGGTCCTGTTGTCACCGGAGACCTTGGTCATCTCGTAATAGTATGAATCTATCCTCACCTCGGCAGATGAGGGCTCGGCCGTATCGATATCGGTCGAAGTGATAGAATAGATGAACACCGTGGATTCGTCCCCTGTAGAGGGAGCAAGGGAGGGGCTCATGAGGACCGGTGGGTCATCAACAGGACGTACTTCAACGGGGACCTTCAAAGTGACAGGTGCGTTGAGAGCGTCCTGGGCAGAGACCGTTACGCTCTCGTTGCCGTAATGGTCCTTGGGAGGTTTGACCACCAATCTGTTCTCCTGGTCTATGGAGCTTGTGAGAATACCGCTCTTAATGACCTTGAAGGTCAAAGGGTCCCCATCCGGGTCAGAGAACACATAGTCGAGGTCGATGGACCTGTCCGTTGTATCTTCGTTCATGGTGATCTTAGGGTCGCTCACTATCAATGGACCCTTATTTATCGAACGTTCTGTCAGTTCATAGTGCTTGATCCTGACCTGGACCCCTTGATCGTCATCGACGTAAACGTCCTTCTGCACCCACCATCCGACCGATTCATTGTAGAAGTAGTCCGTGACCTGGTTCCTTGGCTCGTCGTCCCTGACCCACTCACGGATCCAGTATGTATCGAAGGAACCTGCTCCCACATCTTTCTTCACCAGGTTGGCGCATATCCAGTCGAACTCAAGGGCTTCGTTGTCCGACCCGGACTCACTGGTCTCGTCATCCCCATTGATCATACGTTCCCAGGTGCTTGTGATAGCGACCGGACCATTGGTGCTCCAGATGGATTTTTCTGGACCATTTTCATATTCCAACGGGAATTCGATCCAGGTCAGGGAGGGGGCATAGTGAAGATTGGTCGTGTTGGTCACCGTGTTCGTCCCTATGACCATGTCCGTAACATAGGTCTGATCTAGGAATGCGAGGTCGCCCTTGCGGTAGTACTCGCTCCAAGTTCCGGTCTCGGTGCCAGACCCTGAAAGTGTCCAGAACGTCCCTGAGAGGGACCCATTGAACATGAAGGAGTCGTAGCCCCTCCACTCAACCTCCGTGACGGTGGCAGTAAGGGTACCCGTCTTTGTGGCGGTGCCATCGATGTTCTGCAGGTCATATGAGAACCTGAGCTCGGACCTGGGGGCCAATGTGGCCTTGAGGATCTTACCTTCGGCACCATGGTCGGTCGTTGTCACGATGAAGGACATGGACAGGACCATAAGGATGGCCGTTAGGACCATCAATCTCCCCATGGACAGTAAATGAGCGCGATGGCCCTATAAAGATTTCTAGACTGACATGTCCCTGACATCGTTCATCATCGTTGGATTGGTTTAAATATCGGGGTAATCCTGGATAAGAAAGTTTACCGTTCTTGGTCGTAGATGCCGACCCCAACACACCTGGTGACGACCTGATAGAGACTTCATTTTCGGGGACGGTCTTGGATTCCGAGACGCAACGACCTGTGGCTCAGGCAAGTGTTTACGGGCACGATGATGATTATCGGTTCATGCAAGCCACCCATACTAACGAGGATGGCAGGTATTATCTGGAGTTCAAAGATGGCGGTCATTATACGCTCTACGTTGACCATCCGGATTACGAGCCTGCATCCGATGAAGCGACCGTCGAGATCAACACGGACACGGAGATGGATTTCTCTCTTGTCCCGAAGGTCTATGATACAAGGCTCTTCGGTATCGTCAGCGATGATGGGACCGGGGAACCTCTATCGGATGCGTTCATCAGGGTTTGGGAGATCATCACCTATGAGGACGGGGAGTCCTATTCGTTCGTTCAGACCACAACGACCGGTGCGGACGGTAAATATTCTTTTAACCTCTACGAGGGGACCTTCCAGATAGAGGTGGGCAAAGAGGGATACGACAGGTATTTCTCATTTTACATATCCCTTGAGAGCGGAGAACAGCTGGAATTCAATGTCGAACTTGTCCAATGGGCGAGGGGGGTTTTCGGGACCGTCCATGACGAGGACGGGGATCCGTTCCCGGGCGTCACCGTTTCGCTTGAATCGGACAACAGGAACTCCAATGAATTCACGACGACGACTGACGAGAACGGAGAGTACGAGATCAGGGTGCCACGGGGCGGCGATTATACATTAAAAGCCTTCATGGACGGTTACCGTCCCTACAATGAAGACATAGAGGTCCCCCAGGACAGCATGGTCGAACAGGATATTGAGATGAACATTGCTCCCAGACCCTCTACTTAGGATACTATATCTGATACTCTCCTTACTGGGGATAATGTAAGACAGGTGTCGATCCTTGTTCCCAACTTATATCGCAATTTTTATCTATGCATCACCCTATAGGGAACCTCCAATTAAAATGATGAGAAGGTCTCTATGGCTGTATGTGATAATTGCGGGAAAAAGGGCTTCTTCCTGGAAACAACTCAATGCAAGTTCATGACCATGGTGAAGAACCAGGATGTTCATTGTGATAAGGTACTCTGTGATGATTGCAGATATCTTATTCGGCGGTATTCCAATAAAGGATCGTTGAAGACGGAGTCATCTATCTGTCCCAATCACATTTATAAATTCCTTTTGGATTTCGAACTTGATAAACTTGAGGAGCTGGAGGAGCATGGTCAAATAATGATGGACGAAGGAAGGACCATCTTTGTCATATTGGGAGAGAACCTGGAAAAGATCCTGGACAATGCGATAGATGACGTCAGGCTCCTGACGGCAAAGAAGATGGAGGATGAGTTAAAAAAGAAAACGGAACAGGCAAACAACCTGTTCAAAGCTGCAAGATATGAAGATGCAGCCCTCCTGTTCGAGCAGGTCGGTATGTGGGAGGAGGCGGGTAGGGCAAGACGCAAGGCAAAGGAAACGGTCAGCAAGCATATCCATGTCAATGCCAACGATCTATTCTCCCAGATCAAGAGAGAGGGGCTAGCGATACCGTACAAATGCCCCAACTGTGCAGGTGTTCTGAAAGTGACAGGAGATAGGCAGTTCACCATCTGCCCTTACTGTGGGTCTGATATAGACCTGAAAACCCTTTCGAACCTGATAGATGGATTATTGTGAGCTCACCTGATGAATTTCACTATCAATCCTGCGACCCATAGGAATATGCAGATGGCCGCAAGGACCAATCCAATGATGGCCTTCATCTGATTCTCTTTCACTCCCTTCATGAGAGCTGCTATCCCAAGGCCAATGGCCCCAAGGAATGCGAAGAAACCGGCCAACATAACAAACGGCGAGCGCGAATACGCCTGCATACATGCTATAAAGGGCCAGGTTCTCGGCACCGAACTGTTCGTTCTTCTTTGCTCCTTTGTTTCCCATATCCAGCGGCATAGTTGAACCCTCCTGTTTTTCATTTAATTACCTGATAATGCTTTGAATCCCCAGAAGAGTATAACCACGATGATGTAAAGGATTTGAATGGCGAAATAGAGGAACCCAAGAGCTATTCCTCCGATTGCCATACCCTTAGAACCTTCCTTCTTAGAGACTAGGGCGATTATCCCAAGTACTATCGCTGCAATGGCAAGGATGAATGCTGCAAGGCCGGAGATGCAAAGGAAAGGCATGAGAAGGCAGCCAAAACAGCATAGGAAATTAGCTATTATCCTCCCGATTATAGTGACTATTACAAGGAGGACAGCTAATCCACCAGCTATCAACGAGAACATGCCCAGGTTACCCTTCTTGACGTCATCGACACTGAACTTTGCCATGATCTTATCCCCCTGTTAGGAAATCGTCCAAGACGGAACTAAGGTCCAACAACATAGGATTATTAAAAGCTATCAGAAAAAAGGCCATTGGTCATTCGACCAACGACCGGTAGGCTTTCCGTCTCAAAGCGTAGCGTTCCAGATCTCGTCCCCAACGTAATGTACGGTCTTGACCGCCTTCCCCGGCCGTTTGGACAACATCTCTTTCCCTGGTATCAATGCCTTGCCCGTGCATAGGGGCCTCTTGTTCTTGACGTCCATGACCCATACCATGTCGTCCTTCTCTATCTCCGGGTTCGCATCTACGATACCTGGCCCCATCACATCCGCGCCGTTGGCAAGGTAGGGGACCGCACCCATATCTACGACTAGCCACCTCTTCGATGGTTTGAGCACCATCACGCCGTGGACCGTAAGAAGGAGCTTCCCTCCCTCCTCGATCGCGACTATCTTTCCCTTGGACACATATGCCTTCCTGTCATCGAGCTGCCCAGCATCCACCTCCAGGGTCCCCTGCTCCTCTATCCCCCACTCGTCCTTCATCCAGGCCAGTACCTCCTTCTCTTCCTTGGCCCTGAGCCTTGTCCTTCTCTTCAGTGAGAGCTCGGTCATATACAGCTACACCTCTATATCTGACCGGGGCAATGGACCAAAGGGGTATTATTTCTATTCGCAGGTACGGGTCGTGATGGACCAGTTCGAATACCTTGATTCATTGGGTCAGTTCACCATCAGGCCCGGGCTCTCAAGGATGAACCGGGCGATGACCATGCTCGACAATCCCCATTTGTGCATCCCCTCGGTCCTGGTGGCCGGGACCAACGGGAAGGGAGCCGTCTGCCACATGGCGGATGCGGCCCTCTCATCGTTCCCCTTGAAGAGGGTCCTATACACCTCTCCCCACCTCAGGTCCGTCACAGAGAGGATATTGATCGATTCCAAAGAGGTCGGCAGGGAACTGCTCGGATCGCACATAGGAAAGATACGAGCCCTGACCGATGAGAGATCCATAGAACGTCTGACCTATTTCGAGACCATAACGGCCGCCTGCTTCTCCATGCTGCCGAGATCGGGAGCGGACGTACTTGTTTCCGAGGTGGGTCTTGGTGGAAGATGGGATGCGACCAACATCCTTGAGCCACAAGCTTGCGCCATATCGAGCATATCGCTCGACCATACGGACCTCCTTGGGGAGGACGTGGTCTCCATAGCCACAGAGAAGGCTGGCATCATAAAACCGTCCACCCCTCTAGTCCTCGGCCCGCTCCTGGGCTGCGGTGAGGAAAGGACCAGGTGCATAAGGACCATTCTGGACATCTGCTCCAGGAACGGGTCACCAGTTGTCCTTATCTGCAGAGAGGGAGAGAACCGCCGGATGTCATCCATGCTCGAGGAGCAAGCAGTCCCGGATTGGCGGATGATCGAGGTCACCTACCATCTCGACGATGCCGGGACCTCATCTAAGCTGAAGGTAATGAAGAACCCGGACCTGCAGAACTCCGAACCAAGGTTCCGACTTCTGGACAATGTACTTGACGGGACCTACAGGACACCACTATTGGGCGGACATCAGTCCTTCAATACCGCATGCGCCCTGTCCCTCGCGCTCCTCGTCCTCCCCTCCGCTCTTGCACGCTCCAGGTTGAAACTGAACATGAACGTGCCGCTGGAGGACCTGGTCGAGGGTTGCGTGGACAAGGTCGAGGAACAGTTCGACTGCCGTTCCATCTCACAGATGCTCTCAGAGGGTTTGGATCGGACCAGGATGATGGGGAGGATGGAACGGAAGAGATACAAAGGCTCCACCATCTATCTGGACGGGGGACACAACGTCGAAGCTGGATCATCCATTGCATCCACCATCAGGGAGCTCCATCCCGGAAAGAAGGTGGTCCTCCTCTTCTCCCAGATGAGGGACAAGGACCCTGCCAACTATCTCCGCAACCTTTCAGGCATGGTCTCAAAGGCCATCATCACCGAGCTTCCACAGGAAAGGGGGATGCCGTTGTCCATGCTAAGGCAGGCAACGATTCTCGGGCTCGGTAATGACATCCCAATAACAGCATTGAGGGACCGCGAGAAGGCTATGGTTGAGTTCCTGAGAGCACTTGAGGGAGACACTGTGGGGTTGATATGCGGTTCCTTCTACCTGTACGATATCTTCATCGGAAATTTCGAATGATGAGGGATACCTATCAGAACGACCATTTCATCCACTCCCTGCCCCCGCGAACGAGATGGACACCTTTCTTCATCCTCTTCAAGAGGTCTGGCCTGGAAAGGACCAGCCTCATAAGCTCGGAGGTCGGTATGGTATTGATCTCCCTTCCGCTCACAAGGCCTGTTATCTCGTTCAGGAGTCCATCCTCAAGGGAAGCCAGGAACTCTGCCCTCTTGAGGTTCAATGGTGAGAATGCCGTATGAGACCTCATACGCCCCTCCCAATCGGTCAAGGCCGTTCCATCACCTGCAAGAAAGCTGGCGACTGCCTTACCTGCCTCCCTGCCTGATAGCACTGCCCCGATTATGCCCCCCTTGGTGATGGGGTTTGAGAAGCCCCCCGCATCACCAACGAGCAAACATGAACTGCCAATAAGTCCAGCCCTGAGACCGTCCACAGGGATGGCGCCTCCATGATAGGATATGATCTCATCATCCCGTATGGACAGGGTCCTCTTGAGCCAATCAAGTTGAGCTGTCAGGTCGGTAAGGGCGCAGACCCCGGCATTGACGCCATCACCCCTAGGAAAGTACCAGCCGTAACCACCTTTGAGGTCACCCTTCACCAGGAAGATGAGGTCGTTCCCAAAGTCCTTCCTTTTCAATTTGATGCCAATGCCCCTGAAGCTGTTCTGGTGCCCTTCGAACCCGAAGAAAACCGGTAGATACTGGTTCGCACCGCAGGCAATTATGACGAAACCTGCAGTTATCGTTCCTTTCCTTGTGCTGAGGAGCCAACGTCCGTCTTTGAGTTCGGCGCTCTCAACGGTAGCGGAACTGAGTATGACTGCCCCGTTCGATGCTGCCCTGGATGCCAGTTCCTTTTCCAAAAGGTCCCTCCGGATGGAGAATCCCCTCAACCTTGTATAGAGATCGAAACCTGAAGGGGATCTGACCCGGAATCCCTCAACGGTGTGGGCGATCCACTCTCCATCATCCTTCAGACCGGTGAGGTTAAGGGTGTTCTCCGATATGGCCTCTCCGCACTGTACGGGCAGTCCGACCTCCTTCCTAGAATCTAGGAGGACCACCCTGGCACCTGCCCTGGATGCCTCAAAAGCGGACATGAGGCCAGCGACACCTCCACCTATCACAGCAATATCGGTCACCATGATATCGGTGGTTATCTTAAGCCCCCTTTAGCGCCCGAGGCACATGAAGGGAGCTCATCAGATTAAAAACTTGACCTCATCCCTCATCGAATATATCCTTGAGGTACTCGGTACCAGGAGACTTCTGAAAGCCCTTGTAATCGTTACTGATGTAATAGCATCTCATCTGTAGCGAGAAGAGGCTGCTGTCCGTTCTTATCATCCGGCTCATTTCGGTCCACCGAGAAGAACAAATGAGACTCGGCCTTTAAATAGTTTTTGTGTTCGGACCGATAGATACTGGTCATCTTGCAGCAGGTGGTCATCTGCCAAAGACCGGCAAACATTTTATCAAGATATCCCTTTGTCCATCGGCCATTCATGACATGGGGGAAAAGTAATGGGACAGGCAGTAATAGTTTCGGCGGTCAGGACCGCACAGGGAAAGTTCGAAGGCTCTTTGAAGGACCTCTCCGCGCCCAAGCTCGGGAGCATTGTGATCAAGAGCGTCCTGGAGAGGATCGGTCTACCTCCGGTCGAGGTCAGCGAGGTCATAATGGGGAATGTGGTCTCGGCAGGATTGGGCCAGAACGTAGCGAGGCAGGCGGCCATAGGGGCCGGGATACCCTATGAGGCCGGGGCACTTCATGTGGACAAGGTCTGCGGCTCATCCTTGAAGGCGGTAATCCTGGCCGCCCAGGCCATAAAATGCGGGGACGCTGAAACGATAGTTGCAGGCGGTATGGAGAGCATGACCAACTGCCCCTACATCCTCGACAAAGCACGGTTCGGATACAGGCTCTTCGACGGCAAGATCATAGATTCCATGGTCAAGGACGGTCTCTGGGACGTTTACAACGACTTCCACATGGGGATGACCGGTGAGGTCATAGCGGAGAAGTACAAGCTCACCAGGCAGGAGATAGACGAGTTCGCGCTCGGAAGCCACAAAAAGGCCTCTAAGGCAACGAACGAGGGACTGTTCAAGGGCGAGATCGTCCCGGTCCCCATCCCACAGAAGAAGGGGGACCCTATCCTCTTTGACAAGGACGAGGGCATAAGACATGACATCACCCCCGAGAGTCTCGCCAAGCTCAAACCCTTCTTCAAGGAGGGGGGGGTCGTCACCGCAGGGAACGCCTCACAGTTATCCGATGGGGCCTCGGCGGTTGTCGTCATGAGCGATAAGAGGGCAGAGGATCTCGGTTTGAAACCCCTGGGGAGGATCATCGATTACAACACGGCAGGTATGAGGCCGGAGTTCGTTATGGAGGCCGTCGTACCAGGTGTCAAGGCGCTCCTTGCAAAGACCAAGTTCTCGGTCGATGATATAGACCTCGTTGAGCACAACGAGGCCTTCTCCTCTGCGTCTGTCGCATTGATGAAGGCCGTAGGGATACCGAAAGAGAAGTTCAACGTCCACGGCGGAGCGGTCGCTCTCGGACATCCCATTGGCAGCAGCGGATGCAGGATACTCGTCACACTGCTCCACAACCTGAAGAGGTACGGTAAGGACAGGGGGCTTGCCACTATCTGTTTGGGTGGTGGGAACTCAGTGAACATGATCGTTGAGAGGATGTAAGGGGGTATGGATACGGAAGTAAGGACGTTCGGTGTAGTAGGTGCAGGCCAGATGGGGCACGGTATAGCCCTTGTAGCGGCCAAGGCCGGCTTCGATGTCGTTTTGAACGATATCAGTGACGATTTCGTCAATAGCGGGATGAACAAGATATCCAAGTTCCTGGACAGGTCGGTCGAGAAGGGGAAGATGACATCCGATGAGAGGTCTTCCATCATGGGAAGGCTCAAGGGAACCTCCAAACTGGAGGACCTGTCCTCATGCGATATCGTAGTGGAGGCCATCGTCGAGAATGCAGCCATAAAAAAGGAACTGTTCAGGAAGCTCGACGCCATCCTTGGCCCCGAAGCCATACTTGCATCCAATACCTCTACCATACCCATAACCGAGCTCGCGGGGGCGACGAAAAGGCCAGAGAGGTTCATAGGGATGCATTTCATGAACCCTGTGCCTATGATGAAGCTCGTCGAGGTCATAAGGGGCCTTAGGACCTCAGATGATACCACCAAGCTCATATTCGAGCTCTCTAGGAAGATGGACAAGGAGCCCATAGAGGTCAACGACAGCCCCGGGTTCGTATCCAACCGAGTCCTCCTGCCCATGATAAACGAGGCCATATACTGCCTCTATGAGGGTGTCGGGACCCCTCAGGCCATCGACGGGGTCATGAAGCTCGGCATGAACCATCCCATGGGTCCGCTCGAGCTTGCCGACCTCATTGGGCTCGATGTGTGCCTGAGCATCATGACGGTGCTCTACGAGGGCTTCAACGATTCCAAGTACAGACCATGCCCGCTCCTGAAGAAGATGGTCCAGGCGGGATACCTTGGAAGGAAGACCGGGAAGGGGTTCTACGAATATCCTGCGGGGCGGTGAACATGGGATACGAGAACATAGTCCTTCAAAGGGAGGGACCAATCGCCATCATCAAAATGAACAGACCCTCTGCCTTGAACGCGCTCAATGCGCAGACCGTAAAGGAGCTCCATTCCGCTGTCGATGAGCTCGAGAGCGACCGGTCCGTCAGGGCGGTCATACTGACAGGTGAAGGGAAATCGTTCATCGCGGGTGCCGACATCAAGCAGATGGCGGACCTATCCCCTCTCGAGGCAAGGCACTTCGCCGAGATAGGACAGGGACTGACATTGAAGATGGAAGCCTCGAGGCTCCCTTACATCGCAGCGGTCAATGGATATGCTCTGGGAGGTGGATGCGAGCTGATGATGGCATGCGATATGGCAATTGCTTCCACCAAGGCCCTCATCGGGCAGCCCGAGATCAATCTAGGCATCGCCCCGGGGTTCGGAGGGACGCAAAGGCTCCCGAGGCTTGTGGGATACTTCAAGGGATTCGAGCTCCTGCTCACCGGGGACAATATATCGGCGGAAGAATCTTTGAGGATAGGGCTCGTCAATAAGGTCGTCGAACCCGACAAACTGATGGAAGAGGCCATGGCGTTGGCCTTAAGGATAACCTCCAAGTCCCAGGTCCAGGTAGCGTTCATCAAGCGGATGGCAAGGAAGGGGCTCGACATGGAGCTCTCCCAGGGCCTTGAGCTCGAAGCAGCGCTGTTTTCTTCATCCTTCTCGACCTACGATCAGAAAGAGGGCATGAAGGCCTTCATAGAGAAACGGAAGGCGGAGTTCCAACATAGATGACGATGTCAGAGCGCTCCCAATATACTGTCCAGGTTCTGAGCTATGACCTTCTTCTGGACCTCCGGAGCACCCTCCCCTATAAGGGACACTATGGAATCATGGGGATAGTCCGATATGGGGTTCTGCACTATGACCCCTCTTGCACCCATTGTTATGACACCCCACAGCGTTATCTTCATGCCCTCTTCCGTGTTGAAGAGCTTCGCAAGGGATGCATAATGCTTGAAGTCCCGGCCGGAATCGGCTTCGTATGCCGCTTTCTGTATCAGCAACCATCCCGCTTGAAGGCGGGCGATGTTCTCAGAGAACTCGTAGGTCTTTGATTCATGTTCGAACAGCGTCCTACCGAATGCCTTCCTCTTGACGGCATGCCCGTAAGCATGTTCGAAGGCACCAAGCGCAGCACCGAAGGCAAGGGAGGACACACCTATCCTGCCGTTGTTGAAGAGCTCCATCGTCTGGTAGAACCCCCTTCCTTTCTGACCTAGCAGGTTCTCCTTGGGCACTATGACATCCTCGAAGTTAAGGGTGCACAGGTGGGACCCCTTCCAGCCGTACTTCTTCAAGCGGGTCCTGGTCAACCCCTCGGTGTCTCCCGGCGTTATGAACATGGAGACCCTCCTGTGCTGCTTCTCAGAGGTCGGCCCTGTCACGGCCGTGAATATGATGTCATCAGCAAGATCGGCGCTGGTGATGTAGGCCTTCATCCCGTTCACGAGATAGTGGTCCCCCTTCTCTTCTGCCGTCAGCTTGATGGCCGATGCATCGGACCCCGCCGAGGGCTCTGTATTGGCAAAGGCGAAAAGCCTCTTACCTTCGATGCCGGGTCCGAGATACTCCTTCTTCTGTTCTTTGCTCCCGAAGAGATAGAACGCTTCGTTCCCCAGATTGGCCTGGACGAAGGTGGCAATGCCTAGACCCCCCGATAATTTGGAAAGCTCCCTGTAGAGATGGATGTTCTGGAGCCATGGAACGGGAACGATCGCATCCCCTTCCCTTCCGAACCCCAGCATCATCTCGCTCCCGAATATCTCAAAGAGCTCCCTCGGGGTCGTATCCTTCTCCCTCCACTCCGGGAACCTGGGAGCTATCCTTTCTTCTATCACCCGTCTTACCCGGTCCCTGAAGGACCTCTCCTCGTTCGATAGCCCTAGATCCAAGCTTTCACCCCATCGCTCACTCGAGCATCGAGTAGATATCATTAACCGTTGAAATGTGATGGTGACCATTCCGAATGCGGCACTGTGGATATCCCAAAATTATAAGTAACTGGATTTATTAGCACCTAAAGAGGTAGATAGTGTGCCCAGGGCCCCGGGTTCAAGGAACGACAACAGGGATAAAAGAAGGAGACCCAATCAGGGGGACAGGACACGACGACCCCTTTTGAACCTGGGAAGGATAGATTATTTCAAGTACGACCTGAACGAGATAATCAATGGGGCCAAGATCGACGACAACCTCGTCGGTTCCTTCAAGGCGACCATCATAGCAAAATCATCGAAGATCTCCATCCAGGCAGCAAAGGACTATCTCACTGAGGTCCAAGGACGAGAGGGTATCACCAAGGAGACCTGTGAGAGGATCTGCAGGCTGCTGGAAAGGTACACGATGTACCGTTGAACTCCCGGTCCAATCCTGTCTATGCCTTCTTGAAAACACCCTTCAACTTCTCGGCGACCAGTTCCATATCCACCCTGGTCCCCTTTTGAGCATCGCTTATCGTATCCATGCTGAGCCTCTTTGAGATTTCAGCCGATGAGCCGTCACCATACCCGAGAACGAGCTTCAGCCCGTCCTGAGCGACCCTGATGGCCGCTGTCCTGGAATACAGCCTGCTCATCGTCTGCCAGCATTCCCTGTCGAACTTAACGGCCTTGGAGTACTCCGGTTCGGCGGCTTTATTGCAGAATACCGCAGCGGTCTCTGCGTACATCACAAGCTCTCCGAGCCTCATCAGGACATGCTGGTTCCTGGTGAGCTTCTGTTCCCTGCATAGTTCGAACACCTCTCCCACAGCCCGGAGGGCCAGGGCGGCCGCTGAGGCGCCTACCATCGGCTCCCGGGCCTGGAGCGTGTCCATCGCCTTTGCAAGGTCGGAGAAATAACCCCCCCTTGTCTTAAGATGCTCCTGCCACCTGTCACGGGCTATGGTCATCTCCAGTATCTCGCTGGTCCCCTCGTAGATGGTCGTAATCTTGACATCGCGCTTTATCTTCTCTATGACCATCTCCTTCACATACCCATACCCGCCAAGTGCCTGAATGGACGCTTCGGCTGCGGCGTTCCCGGCCTCCGATGCGGACAATTTCGCTATGGCCCCTTCAGTCGCCAGGCTGTGGCTGTCCGACCCGTCCAGTCTGTGGGCGATCTCCTCTATGTATGCCCTTGAGGCCTCGAGCCGGACCGCATGGGGGACTATGAGCTTGTGCATGTAACCCTGTTTATCGGAAAGGGGCCCTCCTGCCTGGACCCGCCCCTGAGCGTAGCTGATAGCCCTCCCCAGGGCATCCCAGCCCCCACCCAGCCCGAAGGCTGCCACCATTAGCCTTGTGTTACCAAATACCGCCTGGGCCTGTGTAAGTCCCTGGCCTTCTTCCAGACCGACCAGGTTCTCAGCGGGAACATAGACATTGTCCATCGAGAACGCTACGGTGTTCGAGGCCCTGATACCGTGCTTGTCCTCAGGGTTGTTGAACTCCATACCGGCAGTGCCTTTCTCCACGATGAACCAACCCACAGCCTTGGTGTCCCTGGCAAGTATCAGGTAGAGGTCGGCGATCCCGCCGTTAGATATCCACTGCTTGTTGCCCGAGATCCTATATCCTACGGTCTTACCACCCTCGACAACAGGGACAGCAATGGTCTTGAGGGACCCCAGATCGCTCCCGGCTTCCGCCTCTGTTGCTCCGTAGGCGCACAGCAGGCATTCGTTGGCGACCCTGGTGAACCACTTCTGCTTCTGTTCGGGGGTCCCTCCGACAGCCAGAGGGTCAAGGCCAAGGAATGTCGCAAAGACCGATGTCGCTATCCCCAGGTCGATGGATGCCAGAAGCTCGCATACCTGGTACATGTCAAAATTGCCAGCACCTATCCCCCCGAACTCAGGAGGTATGAGCAGCAGATGTATCCCGAGCTTGGTCGGGTCGTACATATCCCTTACAGATTCCTTAGGAAGATGGCCCTCCCTGTCTATCCTCAAGAGAACGTCCTGGGGGAAGTTCCTCCTGGCATACTCTTTGATGCTGCTTAACATCATTTCCCTCATGGACTCATCCATTCCTACCATCTATCGCACCTCTTTCGGGGGACTGTCATAAACCTAGAAACCTTGACCGTCCCGGACCAAACACCTTCTTGAAGCGGTGAACAATTATATCTTTTTGCATATCTAAGGTTCGACGATAAGTGAAGTTTTGGATATTAAGGCCGCATAAATGGTCCTCGAAAAGAAATAAATCATTTGGCAACATTGGCTTGTCCCATGGACTTCGACCTCACCCCCGCTCAGACCTTGGCCCGAACGACCATCAGGGAGTTCGCCGACAAAGAGATCGTTCCAAAGGCCAGGACCATAGACGAGAACAGTGAATACCCCTCTGACATCATAGCTAAGCTAGGAAAGCTCGGTTTCATGGGGATCATGGTCCCAAAGGAATATGGGGGAGGTGGCTTCGATACGGTCACATATGCAATGGCTATAGAGGAGATCTCAAAGGCTTGTGCTTCGACCGGTGCCCTTGTTTCGGTCCACAACTCCTTTTGTCCTTACATGATCTACAAGTGGGGGACCGAGGAGCAGAAGAGAAAGTATCTCCCTATGCTTGCAGGTGGTGATGTCTATGGAGCATTCGCGGGGACCGAACCAGAAGCAGGGTCCGACCTGGGCTCCATGAGGACGACTGCTGAGCTTCGAGGCGATGTCTATGTCATCAATGGCAGCAAGACGTTCATAACCGGCGGGCCCAAAGCGGGTGTGGTGATAGTGTTCGCAGCCACAAACAAGGCCCAGGGACCAAAGGGGATCACGGCTTTCATAGTCGAGAGTTCATTTAAAGGGTTCAAGGTCGGGAATACCCTGAAAAAAATGGGGATCAATGGGTCATTGACCTCCGAGCTCATCTTCGAGGATATGGAGGTCCCGAAGGGTAATATCCTCGGCAAGGAGGGGGACGGATTCAAGCTTGCTCTTGCGGCAATCGACGGCGGCAGGATCGGTATAGCTGCCCAGGCAGTAGGTATTGCCCAGGCGGCATTGGAAGCATCCGTATCCTATTCGAAGAAGAGGGTCCAGTTCGGTGCACCCATAGCCAATCTCCAAGCCATCCAGTGGATGCTCGCTGAGATGGCTACCAAGGTAGAAGCGTCACGGCTCCTCACCTACAGGGCAGCCCTATTGAAGGACCAGGGTGGCAGGTTCTCCAAAGAGGCGGCCATGGCAAAGCTCCTAGCCAGCGAATCCGCCGTTTGGTGCGCCCACAAGGCCGTTCAGGTCCATGGCGGTTACGGTTACATGAAGGACCATAACATCGAGAGGTACTACAGGGACGCAAGGATCACGGAGATCTATGAAGGGACCTCCGAAGTGCAGAAGCTGGTCATTGCCTCCAGCCTTTTAAGGTGATATCTCCGGTCCATCTACCATCAGATATGTCCTTTATTGTGATCCTGGTCCTTGATAGCTTGCTTGCATTTGAGCGTCCATTGGTTGCGCTGCCATTGGCTGCGCCGACATAGGCATCGCTGCTTCGGGCTGGACCGGAACCGCTCCGGCCGGTGCCGCCGGCAACGCCGCACTCCCAGGTACCGTCCCTGGCAATGCCACTGGCCGACCCTCGGACGCTGAC
>JALOTP010000023.1 GCA_025457865.1 Thermoplasmatota archaeon
CATGCTCATATCGGCTCCAATGAGGATGTCGTCATAGCCGTCCCCGTTGACATCCCCAGCCCCAGATACCGAAACCCCCGATGCGTCACCGGTCTCCTCCCCAATGAAGGATGCGTCCGCATTGCTCAGGTTGATATCCATCGTCCAGTCTGAGGCCTTACCGAATATAAGATATGTCTGGCCTGCGCCTGATGCCCCCTCATCGTTGGAGGATGAGCCGATCAGGATGTCATCGATCCCGTCCCCGTTCACGTCTCCGGCACTGGATATCGATGCGCCTGCCCAATCATTGTCCCTCTCCCCGCAGAACGATCCGGAGGACGCATCTGATATGTTCATGTCCATCATCCAATCCCCGTTCCTGGTCGGGAACCAAGATGTATGTTGTCCACCAGTCGCTGGAACGATTAAAGCTGTCAGTGTTATCATAACCATACAGGCTATCGCTAGTCTTGTTTCTTGGCTTTCCATTCTCCTCACCTCTATCCTCAGTCTTTTTTCCTCTATCAGTCCTCTAAGTGGCATGCCTCATTTCTCTAAGTGGCATGCCTCATTTCCCCCCGCTCTGCCGCCTGAACCGCCACCTTTCCCCGAGCTACTGATTGGAGTTAAGAGTATATAAAAGGACCTCAGGAAGTTATAATTTTTTTTTAGGGGTATAAATAGAACATGCTTAGTTAATATACCATTGGTCATGGTCTTTTACCGGGTCGAGGGGTATCATTATGTGTCGGTGCGGACTTTTTCATATTCTCGACATCAACCTCTCCTCTCGCAACACTGTCCGCTGTTGGGATCTTTCTTCCAAGAGTGGGACCCATTCAATATTGAGGTCATACGCCCCTTCTCTTAGAATGGAATAATTAATCTTTAATAGGACAGGACCGGAATCATTGGGATGGCCCATTCTCCACGGCTTTGAAGAACTCATCGACCCTCTTTTTCCCCGGAGGTCTGGTCAGGACGCTGACCGATATCAGGACCATCGTTGAAAGGAGCACTACCGGTATGGCCGGGAGGAAGCCGAATGTCCAGGAACCATCCATGATGCCCTTCTCCTGCAGGAAGAAGGTTGTGAAATAGAACACCTCCCCGACCAGTATCGATGAAGCGACCCCCCACGCAGTGGACCTCTTCCAGTAGAGCGCCGCTATCGTCGCAGGGAAGAGGACCGCAAGTCCGGTGAAGGTCGTCCTAGTCAGGATATCGAAGATGGACCCAAGGTCCAGCAAGGCTATGACCAGGCCTATACCGGCTATTAACAGCACTAGCAGCCTTCCAAGCTTCAACTCCCTTCCACGGAGGAGCTTCCCCTTGAACAATGTCTTGCAGAGGTCCCTTGTGAGCATGGAGCTCAGCACTAGGAGCTGGGAGTCCGCTGTGGACATGAGAGCGGCAAAACCACCTGCCATCACCAGGCCGTAGAGCAGTGAGGGTGAGTTCTCCTTGACCATGAAAGGCAATATCCCATCGGGAGCCCCGGAGAATCCTGCAGAAGCATGGCCCCACACACCCACCATCACAGGGAAGGCGAAAAGGGCCATGGTGACAACGGGGTAGGCGACCATGGAGAACCTGAGCGCCTTCTCGCTCCTTGCGATGTAGAACCTCTGGAAGATGTGGGGGAACAATGGATCGCACATCATCCACAGCACGAGATAGCTGAACCATATCTGTATCGTGATGAACCCCCCACCGCCCGGGAACGAGAAGAGCTCTGGAGCGTTCGAAAGAGCGGCCTCGTTCGCCCTCTGAAGACCACCCAGACCGCTCGCTACGAAACCCAGCCCCGCAAGAGCGGCTACGAGCATGACAGCACCCTGCAGGATATCGGTTATGATATCAGACCTCATGCCCCCGAACAACAGGTAAGCGCTGATGACGAAGGTCACGAGCATGGCCCCCAGCTCGTAGGGGACGGCTTTGTCCGTTAGGGATTCAAGCGCTATCCCCCCTCCAGTTATCTGTGTAGCTATATATGGGATGGTGAAGAGAACGAAGGCACAGAGCGTGACGTACCTGACCATAGGGGACCCGTACCGGACCGAGAACAGTTCCGGCGGAGTGATTAGACCGAACCTCTTTCCGGCCCTCCAGACCCTCCTGCCTATGAAGAAGAAGCTCAGGGCCATGAGAGAGGTCCCGACGGCCATTATCCCGTAGTAACCGTAACCTATCTTGAAGGAGGCCCCGGCGAAGCCGAAGAAGAAGAATGCGCTGAAGTTGGTCGCTGCAAGTGTGAACAACAGGGCTACAGGACCTACCTTCCTTCCTGCAAGGAAATAATCGGTCGGCGTCCTGATCCTCCGTCTCCCTACGACCAGGCCTATGACCAGCAGGGCAGCGAGATAGAGGACGAAGATGACCACGGTCGTAGGGTTCATGGACCCCCCTCCCTTTTCTCCTTCCAAAGGAAGACCGCAACATAGATGCAGACCATTAGGACAAGGAACTGGGATATTACAGCGGATATGAACACCCAGGGGAAGCCCATTGGTCCTGTCCTACCATTGAAAAGGTAAGGAGCTATCACCAAGGGAACAAGCAACGATAGAGCGAGGATGAGGCCTATGGTATTTCCTGAAAAGGGCTTGAAGCGCTCCAAGGAGGGTCCCCCAGCAAGCCCGTTTCCTATTGTTTTACCGAGGCTGGGAACGGTCTGATAAACAATGCCTCAGAGTGCTTTATGACCAAGATAAGGATAGGTGCATTTATTTTTTTTTATGGAGCAGGACCTGACATCGCTCATGAACTGTACTTGAGGACCATATCGCCGACCTCGGCCCCAAGGTGCTCCCCTATGACAGGGCATTTAACAACGAGCAGGAAGAATATGCCCTTCTCGCCTGAGAGGTTCTCGTAGTTCCCCTGCCCCTTCGAGACGATCATTGCCCCGCGGGACAGCCTCTTCAACATGTCCGGTTTTATCCAGCCATCCTCTGGGAGCGCCATAAGCTCGACGTTCCCAATATCCCCTAGCCCGGATGCGAGGGCATCCTCGACGGTCACATCGTTCAGGAGCGGCCTTCTCTTCGCATAGGCCCTGATCCGGAGTGTCGGGTTGACCCTGACCATCTCCGCCATCAGCAGTCCGTCAAAGACCGCCTCCCCGGAGTTATCTAGGAGGAAGACCGCATCCTTTGACGAGATGACAGCCTTCCTGAAAGCTCCATGATCATCTATGCCGAGCCCATTCTCCTCCATCCTGGAGAGTGTCGCATCCATGTCCAGTTGGTTCATGGCCCCATAATCCATTACGTTCCCGGCCATGGATACCAGGGCGGACTCGAAAAGCGGGTCCTTGGAAGAACGGAGCCTATCAAGGACCCTATCCCTCATCTCGAGCGCTCTATCGGTCGAGACCTGCTTCATCTCCGCGTAGGGGTCCTCGGAACCGCCGCTTTCTAGCATTCGAGCATGGATCAGAACGCTGACATCGACAGGCGTCAGCTCAGCACCCATGTTTTCGAACATATCCTTCAGCTGGCCCAAGACCAAATTGCCTTCATCTTCGGAAAGGCCGCTCCCGCGTATCTCGTTCTCTGCCTGTCTGATGAAACAGGGATAGCAGGTCCTGGTTATGTTCATGGGGCGTTACCAGGTTCAGGCCAGGGCATCATCGGATAAAACCCTTGCCTGAGCTGCCTTGATAAAAAAGATAAATAGTGAGAACTGATAGGGTCCCTGCACTGGACCTAAGGAGGTTTTAGGACTTGTCCAAGACCAGACATCTGACCGTTCTTGCCGCATGCTCGCTCATGGTGCTATCATCTTTCCTGGTCATAGCGGTCAAGGGTGCCGGCTCTGACATTTTGACCACCGGAGCGGTAACAACAAGAGCGGACCCATGGAACATGCTGAAACCGGGGACCGTGATAACGGTCCCCCGCAATGCCAGCTTCAACAATTCCTATTATTTCCCCATTTCAAGGGGCGCAACAGTGATCGATTCACGCATAACGATATCCCCGCAGCCACTAACGGCAGGCGGTAGGGACTACCTGATGAACGTATCATTCAACATAGGAAAAGGGCCAAGGGAATACGGGTTCAGCCAGTGGACCAATGGCTACTACACTGGCAACTGGGGGAGACAGGACCGGAACATAAGTGGCATCACTGAAAGGACCGGCATGGACCTCTCGACCGCAACTGCATACAAGTTACTCTATGTCCTGCCAAAGAACGCGACCATAGACCATGCATTCTTCAATATAACGGGCTATCAGAGGGCCAGGGAGTTCAGGAACTTCTCCCTCGAAAGCCCTTTCACAAGTGGAGGCCATTTCGCCACTTCCGTTCAGGTCGTGAGCGATGGGACCACCTACCCGCTCATTCTCATCGGCGCCCCCAATGACAATACGGAAAGGGGTGCAGTGCAATATGCCCAATATGATGGTACGAATTTCGTTACGGGGACCTTTGCGACCGGACCCACCACCTTCACACAGTTCGGCCATGCCTTATCGGAGACCATCAACATAAAGAGCATAGGCCCCGTGGTCGCAATAGGGGCACCGACCGAACAGATAGACAAGGCCGGAACGGTCCATCTTTATGATACTTCCCTCAATTCCGAGCTTGAGAGGTTCTCCGGGAACGACTCGAGCGGCAGCTTCGGAGCTTCGATAGCTGTTGGTAACATCGATATGGACAGCGACCCCGAGCTTGTAGTAGGGGCCCCCACGTCCCTATCGGGGAGGGGTAAGGTCTATATCTTCGATATCGTCGGTTCTGGTGGGACATTTTCCGAACATACTGACCTGAAGACGGTCCTGAACGGGCAGGTATCGGACACCGATTTCGGTAAGGCCATTTCCATAGGTGATTGGAACGGGGATGGCAGGGAGGACCTGGCCATTGCCTCCGATAAGGAGGTCAGGGTCATCTACGGCGGGACGAACATGAACGCCGATCTGGTCCTCGACCCGCTCACCGACACAGGTCTCTCGGAGATCGGAACCGTCGTCCTCATGGCAACCTCCACAACCTCCGCAAGGGAGGACCTCTACATAGGCTGCCCCGACACGAACGGCGGCAAGGTCGCAATATACTATGGTGCGGCCACCCCCGATGCGACCATGGACAAGCTCATCAATGCCCCCTCCGGGGCAAAGGACTTCGGGACCTCGATATCCAGGTTCAGGGATATGAACGCTGACGGGTATAACGAGGTCGCAATAGGGGCTCCTGGTCCGCTCTCCTCCCCTGGCTGGGTCGGTATAATGGACGTCAGGGCCACTGCACCGATGGTGCTCAGGAACCTGCCCGGGATCAGGAACGGGGATAGGTTCGGAGCAGCGCTGGTGGCATCGTCAGACCTCAGGATCGATGGTTACAACGATATCGTCGTGGGTGCTCCCGAGTTCAAAGGTTCGACCACATTGGGGGACGGTCTCCTTTGGTTATGCGAATATTTCAATATAGCATCATTGCCCGTCAACACCCCCTTGATCAGGATCGGTGGCGATGAGGTCTGGAGGTATGCGGGGGACCATCTCAGGGAATCCACCATAACGCTTGACATCGCCTCGGCCATCGATAAGGCAGTGAGGGAGAAGGACGTGTTCATGTCCACTCCTACGGACCAGTTCGTAGGGGTGGAGATCGTGATCGACTCTCTGGCTTCCAGTAACAAGGAGGGTTCTGGAACGTTCGACATCTTCGATTATGATATCAGGTATTCATACAATGTGGAACTGGACGAGGACATAGCCAAGGCATTCAATTCTTACATGCTCGCAAATCCGGAGGCTGTGCAGGCCGATGGTAATTACCATGTTCCCATCGAACTATCGGCGGTCTTGCCAGGCAAGCTCTCGATATTCTCCTTCGGGATAGAGCTGGACCTGGTCCCGTCCCTCAAGGTTCCCCTCAAAGAGCTCTTTATGGACGAGGATACGACCGTTGACGACCTGCTCGACCTCAGGACCGTGATATCGGATGACAGGACATCAAGCGTCTATCTTGAGTTCAATGCCACAGCAAGAGGTGTCAATGCGAGCAAGGTGGCCGTAAAAATCATCGACGGTCATTGGTTGTCCGTTAGGTCGCCGAGCAAGGAGCAGTTCAGGAACTGGTCCGGAGAGGTCATACTAACCCTTACGGCCGTGGATGCGATAGGTGGCAGGTTCATAAGCCCGGATATCACGCTCCATGTCAGGTCCGTCAACGATGCGCCCGGTATCTTCGTTCTACCTCCAACCCTTGGTAAGCAAGATACAATTTATAGGTACTCGTTCGAGGCCGTCGATGCCGAGATGGACCCCATCCTCTACTCGGTGAACGGTCCGGAGAACATGACCATCGATGATACCGGTGTCCTTACCTGGACCCCTTCACCATGGCAGGTAGGCCCTATAGGGTACGAACTGATATTGGGAGATGGTGATTCCACCAGGTCGTACAATTTCTCCGTCAAGGTCCTGAACGTCAATGACCCGCCATATTTCGTCACCCCGGCACCCAATATCACCGGCGTCCAACTGGGCGAGACCTTCACATATCAGCTGAGGGCCATTGACACTGACCCAGGCGATACGATATCATACGCTCTTGATGGACCCTTCGGGGCCGTCCTAGGGTCAGAGACCGGCCTTCTCGTTTGGAAGCCTGAACTTTTCGTTTCGGAACCCCTGCTCTTCGAGGTAAGGGCGTTCGATCAGGAAGGCCTTAAGGCTGACCTGATATTCTCTCTGAATATCCTGGTCGAGGATGACCCTCCGACCTTGACATCGAGCCCGGTGAGGAACCTCTATGACAGCAGGCTCTGGACCTATGTGATAGGGGTCACCGACCCCAATGATGATGTGGTCATAATCGAACTTGAGAGCGGTCCCGAGGGGATGGAATATGACAACTGGAACAACAATCTTTCATGGACGCCAACAGCGGTCCAACTGGGAGATTTCGATGTGTCCCTATCCATCAGATCGACCATATTCAGGCTCTTCCACAATTTCACCCTGACCGTTTCACGGTCGGAAAGGGCATGGGAGCTGAAGCTGACCAGCCATGGTCAGGGGGACGTGCTCAAGGGCAAGGTCAGGCTCGGAGGCATAGTGTCAGTTTCCCCTGGAAAGGTCGAGACCGTCGAGTTCAGCATGGACCAGGGAGAATGGGTCAATTGTACACTGTCCCAGACCGAGGGTTACTGGACCCATGATGTGGATACCAGGAAGGTAAAGGATGGTAAGCACATATTCTATTTCAGGGCGTTCGACGGACATGGTCTCTCGAACGAACTTGCCTTAGAGATGACCGTGAAGAACAGGGAGGAACCCTTCCCGTTCCTGCTCGTCTTCGGGGCCCTACTTGTTGTCCTGGTGCTCATTGGCTCCGGTGTGATGCTCTTCCTCTTCATCAGGAAGAGGAACCTTGAGAAGATCAAGGAGGAACAATCAAAACAGCAGAAGGAGGCCCTGACGGCATCAAGGAAGGAGATGGACCAGTTCCTGACCATGACCGGCCATATAGACCAGGGGAAGGACTACACCAAGATGCAGGTCATCAACCTGGATTCATGTGAGAGGAGCAAGGAGATAGACGCCATATTCCAACCGCTCAATATCCAGAGGGAATGTTTGGACAATGAGCCGGTCGATCTGCCCGAGGACATCCTTGCGAAAGCGAAGGTCTCCGCATCGGTCATGGAAGAGGATGTCGCTCCAGAAAGCGGGATGGAACCTCCGGCGGAGAACCCGCCTGCAGAGGACCAGCAACTCCCGTGATAGGACCTATGTTACCATACGGCCATCCTGGACCACATGGAGAACGGTCCGATACTATGGCATTTTTTCATAAATGGGGGGATAAAGTATTTTAATGTAGAACTAGATGACCTCCCAGCTGGAACATTGCTCCCGATGGAGGGAAAAAGATGGGTCTGTTCAGAAGGAAGGCCGCTGAAGAAGAAGATGATCAGGCGAACTATGCGCAGTTCGGCAGAGCGTACATTGACCTAGGCATATTGAAGAAGAGGGACTTCACGGAGTCCGCCGGTGGACCGTCGATAAGGTTCGCTGACATCGACGGATACAGGGAGATACCGGCCTTGTCCAATTATGTTTACGACGGTAATATCCTTGTCCTGGACTTCACTCCAATAGCCAATGATGACCTGGAGCTCAAGAGGGCCATAAACGAGCTCAAGAGGGTCGTTGAGGATGTCCAGGGCGATATCGCAGGGATCAGCCAGAACCTTCTCCTTGTGACACCCAAAGGGTTCACCATCGACAAGAAGAAGATGAAGAAGGTCCAGAAGTCCGAAAGGTAGTCGATGGGACCAGGCTTTGACCATGGGGTCCTCCGAAGGGACTGAATGCCCTGCCTGTCATTTGTCCTCCTTGACCATGAGCGTCATTACGGTGGACGTTCCTTATTTCGGAGAGGTCATACTTTCCACGATCATATGCCCGCTCTGCGGGATGAAGAGCACTGATGTCCATCCTGTTGGGGTCAGGGAACCTGCCAGGTACGTTCTCCAGATCCGTTCCGCTGCCGACCTGGATGTCAGGGTGGTCCGTTCATCCACCTCGAAACTGTCCATACCCGAGATCGGGTTGGTAGTTGAGCCAGGAAGCGCTCTGGACGGCTACATAACTAATGTGGAGGGCGTCCTGAGAAAGCTTCTTGAGGTGGTGAGGACCATGGAGCGCGACCTTGGTGATGACAAGGAGCGCATCGAGAAGGCCAGGGGTCTGATAGGCCTCCTGGAGAGTGTCATTGCGGGGAATTCGGCCAATGATGGGCCATTGACGCTCATCCTCGAGGACCCCCTGGGCAACGGCCTGATGGCCTCCTCTGACGGAAGGGTGGTAAGGTCTCTGCTTGATGGAGAATGGGGCCAAGGGCCCATCCAATGAAGGACGGAGCGCCTCCTTTTTGGATCAGACCCCGCGCCGTCCCTCGTCCCAGATGACCTTGTGCGATTGGACCATGAACCTTATCCTGCCTTTCAAATTCCCTTGCACCGGAGCTAGGTCGCGGACCTTTGAGAGAAGTGGTCCGGCGAGCAGGGCACCATCCTTGTTGCCGCACGGTGTTATCACGATATTGGTCGTTGTTGGATGGTCCCTGAGGAAGGCAAATGTGAAATCGAGGTCCTTTTGGTCCTTGACTACGAACTTGAGCTGGCCGTTCTTGCCCAGGAGCGCCAGATTGCCTAGGAGGAAGGTGCCGCTCATACCGGACGAGGGCGTCTTCACATCGACAGAGAGGAAGGTCCCTGGGGCCCTCTCGACCACAGGACCTATGTCCTTCGAACCGTTCGTTTCGAGATCGATAGTGAAGCCTTCCCCAAGTAGGGCCTCGATGAGCCTTATGCAGTTCTCCTGCTCAAGAGGCTCCCCACCTGTGACGCAGACCAGGGGCAATGAGAGCTCCTTGGCCTTGTCCATCAATTCATCGATGGACATGGTCGTGCCGGCCTCTGGATCTCTAGAGTAACGCGTATCGCACCAGCTGCATTCCAAACTGCACCCTGCGAGCCTTATGAATGTCGTCGGGAGCCCCGTATGCACCCCTTCCCCCTGGAAGGAGGGGAAGACCTCCGTTACCCTTAGGTCCGCTCTGCCACCCCCTTGGAGAGCAACGGGTCCTTGATGCCTGCCAGCTCGAACCCTTTCTGTCTGAAGAGACAGGAATCGCACCTCATGCAGGGTCTGTCACCGCCACTGTAGCATGACCATGTGAGGGAAAGGTCCAATCCGAGCTCTGTCCCCTTTGATATTATCTGATCCTTGGTCATATCAAGGAGCGGGACCCTGACCATTATCGGCCGTCCCTCGACCCCCCTCTTCGTTGCCAGGTCCACGGTCCTCTGGAACGATTCGAAGAACTCCCTTCTGCAGTCTGGATACCCGGAATAATCGACCGCGGTAGCACCTATGAATATGGCATCGGCCCCTATAGACTCGGCAAGACCGACGGCCATGGAGAGGAAGACCAGGTTCCTTGCCGGGACATAGGTGATAGGAATATCCTTGACGGATGCGATGTCCCTGTCGAGCGGTACATCACCACCCCCTGTCAGGGCGCTCCCGTGGAAGATATGGGAAGGTAGCTCGACGATCCTATGGTCCTCAACTCCCAGTGATGCGGCCACCATCCTAGCGCTCCTCACCTCCCTGTCGTGCCTCTGGCCGTAGATGAAGGTAAGAGCTGTGCAGGTGTATCCCTCGCTCCTTGCGATCGATAGGGTAGTGGCGGAATCTATTCCTCCCGAAAGAAGTACTATGCATCTCAGTGACCTTCCCCCTATCCGGCACCGCGAGCTGTGAGGTCCATAGAGCACCAGGCTCCCTGTCCCATACCCTCGTCCACTCCCAGCTCTATCCTTGAGATATTCACCCCGGGCCCTGTCTCCTTTATGAACCTCTCCAGAAGGTACCTCGATAATTCCTCGGCCGTTGACATCCTTATGGGCAGGAGGATGGCGTCCTCCTTGGGAATGGAATAGGTCCTGCCCCCCAGGTCCACGACGACGTTCCTTCCGTCCTCTGAGCTCGTAACTCCGATCTCCTCGTTCCCGGTCGGTATTATGGTCCTATGGTCCAACACGCTGGCGAGCCCCCTCAGGACCTCCTTTACCCTGCCGAAATCGAAGAGCATCATATCTTCGTTGACGGAACCCGTGATCCTGAGGTGGATGCAGTATGTATGTCCGTGGAGCCTGGAGCACTTGTCATGCCTTAAGAGCATGTGGCAGGAGGAGAACCTTATGCCGCTCTTCCAGCCGTCTATCTCTATCCTTCGCTCCATGACGGTCCATGGAGGACGGGATAGATAATACTCACCCCTTGTTCAGAAGGTCCTCTTCCGAGTGCAGGACCTGATGGCGGGGACCATGACAAGGAGAAGTATTGGCGTCAACAGCAAAGGAGTGGGACCAGGTGTCGATAGCTGCGTCCGGCTGCCCGGCAGGTTCCCCGGGTTCACCTTCTCATCGACGTACATCTTCAGATGGCCGTGAGGTTCGAACTTTACGCTGTTGTATGATATCAGGATATCATGGCTCACGCCTGAGGACCTCCTGATGCTGAAGAAGTTGTAATAGTAGTCCAGATTGAAGATGTCCTCCCCATCCACTTTGACGAATTCTCCCGTGTCTATCCAGTCAGTGATCCTGTAGGGGTCCCTGAACAGGAACTCACTGTTGACGGGGTCGATGGGTGCGATGACGTAGTCACCGCCCTTCAAGGGTATGTACACATTGAACCAGCCATGCCCTCCCCAGGTCTCTTCCTGGGGGTCATAGAGGTAGCCTATCTCCAACCATGCCGGGATCCCGACAGCTCTGCAAAGGGACGCCATCAGGAGCGATTGGTCGTCACAGTCGCCGTACCAGTCCCTGAGGCATCCCAGGGGGTACTTCGGATAGGAGCCGTACTCCCTCTCGTCGGCTATCCTCTGGGAGGGTGTCGTATAGTTGAAATGGTCCTTGATCCACTGGTAGATATCCTTGACCATCCCAAGGACCGTGTCCTCGTCCTTGGTTATGGACCTTGCGATGCCCCTTATGGTCGGGTCCGTCGGATGGTACCTGTAGAGGTCAGGTGCCCCATCATTGTCATCGTCGATGGCCTCCCCGCCCTTTTCGACGATCCATTCGTCGTCAAGGTATGAGTCCTTATAGGCCTGGGGAATGTCGTCAACGGTACCCGACTCCTCTTCTTGTATGTCCCAACGGTGGGAGTGGAGGGTCGCATCGAACCTGGCCTTGTACTGCCGGGCCCCCCTGACGTTCTCAAGTTCCCAACCGGTCATCTTGTTCCTCTCGTTGTCCCAGTCGAGGAGTGGGATGGTCGGGTCAGGGGTGAGCTGAACGTCCAGGACATCCTGGATTACGAAGTCCGGTTCATCGGCCCTGTCCGGCTCGGTTGGGATGTCGAAGGCCGGGGCGACCCTGATATTCACCTCGTCGGCCTGCCCGTTGCTGACCGTCAGGTCGAAGACTATCTCCATGGATACATTGACCCATTCGGGGAAGTCCCTATAGGGCCTCATGAGGTCCTTGAGCCTGTTGAGACCGGTGGCCTCCCTGATATCATGGAAAGGGAACCCCGGGGCAAAGAGCAGGAAGACTATCAGAAGGGAAAAGAGTATTCGTGCGGTCCATTTGAGCACACCCATGCCCTTCTTCTTCCCTTGAGGTCCCTTCTTTGGGACCTTGTCCGTTTTCGGCCTTTCCTTGGATGGACCGGCCTCCTTGGGGCCGTTCCTGGCGGGAGGCGGGTCCCTGCTCCTCCGACCTGTCATCTTCCCTCCCTTGTTCAGAGAGCCAGATCTCACCGGGGCCTCATCAGTGGTCTCGGTATCCCCGTCTGACATGTCCCATTCTTCCTCTTCCTCGTCCGTAAGGACCTTGACCTTGGGCATCGGAGGACCTCCTGTACGACCGCTCTCATTATTGGCCGGCACATCATGGGTGCCTGTACATAATCAATCTTTTCACGTTCGGGCGATGGACCGATGAATATGACCGGACCTCTGTCAGCTGACCTTTATGGAGAAGAGGACCTCATGGGAGGCCTTGTTGGACGAAGCGTCAGAGGACCTGATCAGGAGCCTTAGGTCCATCTGGTCCCTGAGCTCCGATGAGGATGGGTCCCTGACCTCGAGTCGGAGTCCGTACAGGTTCTTCTCCCATACCTCCTCAGAACCGCCGCTCCAGACCTTCTTCAGCTCCTTGAATTCTTTTTTTGAAGGGTCGAAAGAGGTCTTGTCATCGACACTCCCAAGCGTTATGTTGAGGGCGGGATGGGCCGTCATCTCCTTCCATTCGCCCTGGACGAGCCTATCAAGGGTCAGATCGACGCCCCTTAGGTCCCAGTTGTCGGTCACGACCACGAAGATGGATATGTTCCTCAGTCCGTTCATGTTCTCTATGGGGGATATCTCGCCTACGGATGCGGTCTCGTCCCCTATCAACATCTTACGCCCTCCACTGTAGTCGATATAGGATATGTTCATCTGGTTCTCCAGGTCGAGCTGGACGAGGTCCTTGGATATGACCGGTGCTGAGAGGTCGGTAAAGGGCGGGTTCATGGAGAGCATCCAGATGACGAACCATGTCAGGGTGTACATCGCTCCGTTCTCCAGCCATTTCTTCCAATCAAGGGTCTTTATCACTATCCCGAACCTCGAGAACAGATAGATGACAAGAGCGAACATCAGGACAGGGGATAGGAGCGGTACGTAGAGATGGAAGCCACCCCCTATGAGAATGGCCAAGCGCATGATAAGGAAGGACCCGAGGCCTGCAAGGATGGCAACGCCGAGCGATATCCCGAGCATCTTCGCCGAGCGGTTCTCCTTCTGCATATGGTCCAGCTCATCGAACTCCTCGGGCTTGAAGGCCTTCTTCTCCTCTTCCTCTGCCTGGACCTCGCCCTCTATGTTTCTCCTGCGCGCCAATAGGGTCACCGACCGATATGAACTGGGTTTGGTGAGAAGGGGCATTGTTCTAAAAGGTTTCCATCGTCCTAAGGGTCAACGACCCCGTTATCCACAGGTCGATCGGCCACCTCATACCCCCTTTAGGGCCTTGCCTATGACCGATGACATCTCTCGGTCCACCTTTCCGGTCCTGCCATCCACTGCTATGTAGCGGATACGCCCCTCCCCGGAGACCTTTACCGCAAAGTAAGGATAATGCAATGTGTCATGTTCGATCAGACGGGCCCCACCAAGGAAATGGGATATGACCCGCTCGGCATCGACCGAACTGAAGATCGGTCCCAGGAGCCTCTCCTCGACAGATGTCCTTTCCGGCCTTATCCCCAGGTCCCTGGACCATGGTCTTCCAGGCAGGTCCAGGTCCTCAGGCAGCGAATAGACGTAGGTCCTTGCCTCCTGCGTTCGGCGTTTCACCAATCCCTTCTTCGCTAGGGATGTGAGGAGCCTTCTCGTATCCCTAAGCGTCAGGGAGGCATCCCGGGACAGCCCCTCATCGTCCTTGGCCGTCCTGGTCAGGTTGACCATGAGCGCCGATTCCTTCTCGGTAAGTGATAGGAGCCTAGGCAGTCCCAGGCTCCGTTTAAGGCCAGACCCACCCGTCCAGACGATCTCTCCTAAGAGCGCGTCGAATAGGATGTCCCCCTCCTTGCTGGAGCCTGGGAGCCATCCTTTATAGCGGACCCTGAACCTGTAGAGGGGTGCAAAGACCGGTACCAGTTCATCTATCGTCTCCCTTGGCCCCCTCAGGAAAGAACGCTTCAGGTCACCTCTAGCTGCCTGCAGGGCCATTCCTTCGGAGATGGATGGTCTTACGATGACAACCTCCAGCCCCTCCTTCAGTACCCTGGCCTTCATGCGTACCTTTTCCTGAGGTGAAGGAGGTCCTTGTTCCTTTTCGGTCGCTTTGACAGGCGTCCCCTTGGGACCCGTAGGACCGCTCTTGGTTCCCGCCTTCAGACCTTCAAGGCCTTCCTTCAAAGCCCTCTCTAGCCCTTCTATCCTGCGCATGTCATCCTTGCGGTCCCTCTCCATCCTTTCTATCAGTTCGGTCACAAGAGGGTCCTGCGGAGCTGATACTGTGCCCTTCAGAAGTGGGACGCTAGCTCTCTCCTTTATACCGTCCAGTTCGTCCATGATGGTCTCCATGTCCTCCTTGCTGCCTTCCCTGGCCACCTTGTTGACGTCATCCCAGACAAGGACAAGCCTTCCTGGCCGAGCCTTTCCGCTCCTCCTCTTACGTCCGGTATCATGGGATCGTCCATGGTCCCCCTCGTCCAAGGACACTTTGGATTCCAGGTCCGATATGGCGTTCTTCACCGCCATCCTTTCGCCGAGCACCTGACGGGTCCCATCGACAGCCTCCTTGACGCTGGGAGCAGAAGGTCCATCAACCGTCCCTTCGACCTTCTTCACCCCCTCCATCCTGAGAGCGTCCATCCTATGGAGCAGCTCGTCTTCGGTGCCATCGGTGGGAAGTCCAAGGACAGTGCACATCCAGACGAGCTCGCTCCTTGTGAGGGCACCCTTCTGAGCCTGCCCTTTGGTCTCAGGTGGTCCGGTGGGGGCATCGGTCCTACCCAGAACGACATCCATCTCTGGACTAACTAGCTCGATGAGTCCATTCTCAACCCCTGGTTCGAGCACAACTATGAGCGTATGCTCGCCGAGTACGACCTTTTCGTGGAGCGCCTGGAGAAGATGCCTCAATGGTCCGTCCCCGTTGTTCTTGAGAAGGAAATCGACCCCTTCTATGAGCACTACCGATCCCTTCTTTCCCTCCAGGAAGGCTTGAGCTTCCATCGAGATGGATTGAAGGTCCGTCGGTGGTATGGTCCCATCTCCAGGGGTGGATGAGAGCCAGTGATTTGATGTCTCCCCGAGGGCAGGGGGTACCGAGAGTCGGTCAGGATGCAGCCGGGTGAAGGTGATGACCCCGTTCACACCGCCGGATGCCTCCAGGGCTTTGAGCGTCCTGTTTGCGTCATTTTCGAGCATAAGTATGGACCTTCCCTTGAGGCCGATGGTCAGGTCCATACCCGATGAGGGCGGGGTCCCGGCAGATGGGGCTGCGGACCACATCGTTCCGGGAGCTTCCATCGGTGGTTGGACAGTGGCTGCCACCGCTCTAGATGAGGCTCTCCCTTGGCGGCCTACAGACCGAGGGGTCGGAGCTCTGTCACCAGCAGAGGTCGATGATATGGGCAGGATCTGGTGTTTCGGCCTAGACTCCATGAAGGCCTTGGGCATTGCCGAAGAGCCGGCATGGTGGGAGAGCCTTGGTCGGACCCTGAGCAGGAAGGCCCTCTGCTGTGTCCTCTGGTCGGCTATTATGGACGTGCCTACTGGTATGGCCCTTATGAAATCGGAATTGGCGAACTCGGCGGGCAGCTTGGAGGGGACCCGCCGTCTCATGGCGGTCATATCGTCCTCTAGCGCCAGATTGTGTCCGATCAATATGTCCACCTGTGAAAGGATCTCGTCGCTGGTGGACGCCGGGCGCTGCGTCGCAAGTATCAGTGCGCAGCCCGGCTTCCTCCCCTGTTTGGTATATTCGACCAGCGCCTCGGTGGCGGTGGTCTGCCTCCCGTGTGGCAGGATGATATGCGCTTCATCGATCAGGAGCCATGTGACAGGTATGTTGTCCGGGTCAGCTTCATTGACGGTGCCGTTCTCCTCCAGCCTCGCGGCCCTGATCCTTGCCGATAGGACCTTCCTTGCGACCATACCGGTTATCAGGCTCCTCTTGGAATCGCCAAGGTTGGGGTCGCTGACATCGAGCACGGTTATCCTGTTTGCCGATGAAAGGTCCCTTAATGGTGTCCCCTCAAGATCGAATATGCCCCATCCTGAGGCTGCGGTGAACCTTGCGGATATGGACCTCCTTGTCTGTGGGCTGAAACCCCCTGTCTTGCTGTTAATCAGGAGTGATGTATCTATGCACTGGACGATATCGGAGATGGAGAACCTGTCCCCCCGGCCTCCTATATGGAGGATCCTGCCCTCGCTCACGGAATCATAACCGTTCTGGACCTGTTCTATGATGGTGCCTATCATCAGGCCTTGTGTCCTGAACCTCTCGAGCTCGAAGACGTGGCACCAGTCATCGGCGGTCATCTCGCCGACGCTGATGGTGAAAGGACCGTCCTCAGACCCCTCCTTCTCCATCCTCGAACCGCTCGGTACCAGGACGCGGGCCTCTGGGAAGGATTGGGGTCTAAGGCCCCAGCGGGCCATCTCATCCCTCTCCGATTGGGATGCGTTCTCCTTCTTTAACGACCAGAAGATGCCTATAGGGTCAATGAGCACCACTCCAACACCTATAGCGGACCTGATGAGCTCCTCGGCTAGTATGCCTAGAGTGTAGGATTTGCCGCTCCCTCTCTTACCGCAGATGAAGATGATGTGGGGGAACGCCGCGTCCACCATCACCTTCCTCCCGAACAGGTCCTCCCCCGATGTCTGATGCTCACCGACAGCGCCCAATTCGAGCAGACCCTTCCTCCCCCATTTCATATGTGAGGAGCTACTCCTCCCCAGGACCAGATATCCATCGGAGGGGTCCTTGAGGGCATTCACCTGGGAGCCGACGGCCAGGGCGCCATCGCTCTCAAGATCGACGCTGGACCAGGCCGCAGGCCTGACCGTATCCGTTCCTCCGTCGTTCCCATTCTTTAACGGTGTAAGCTCCTCCATCTTCACTGGACCCCTGGGCCGGCCTCGGGTTCCGGCTATGGTGACTGGAGGGTGCAACGGATGATATATTGTTTTCCCGCTCCGACCGGCTTTGACTTCCTCCACTTACAGAAAAAACGTCATCATACATCTTTTACTACTAAACAGAGCAAAATAGATATATCCCATGAAGGACATCATATGGAGGATTGTTCGAGACGTTCCGGTAAACAAAATGGAAATGAAAAAGGGATGATGCTCATGCCGAAAAAAGCCAAGATAGACTGGGCCGATGATGAGATGGAAGAGGAAGAGAAGGGACCCGAGCCCGCCAAGAAGGGCAAGAAGACGCCCAAGGTCGAGTTCGAGGATGAGCCTGAAGAGATCACTGTAAAACCGAAGAAGAAGGTGGTCGTGGAGGACGAACCTGACGTGGACGAGATGGAGGAGGCCCCTCAACGTAAGGAGCCAGAGGGCGACCTACGGTCCTACCAGCTCAGCGAGGAGATGAAGAAGGTCCTGGGGAGGAGGGAGGAGATAGAGAAGACCTACGAAGCCCTTTCTAAGACAAGGACATCCATGATGGACGAGGAAAAGAAGCTCGTAGCCCTCATGGAGTCGTTCGTCAGGGCCAATCTGGTGGCGACCTTCGACCAGAAGAAGGAGCTCGAGACCAGGGAGAACCGGCTCATCCATGACAGGAAGGAGCTCATGGACAAGAGGGAGGAGCTCCTCAAGGAGATCAAGAACCTCGAGAACGACCGGGACGAGTTCCTCAGGATGAAATCGGAGATGAAGGAGGCAAGGGAGACCTTCGAGGCCCAGAGGAACTCCATTAAGAAGGACCGGGAGAAGCTCGAACAGGACAAGGCCGTCCTTGAGGGCAGGGAGGCCCAGTACTACGAGGATAAGAACAAGCTCACAAAGCAACAGGAGGAACTATCGGCCCTGCAGTCCAAACTGCAGAAGGAGAAGGCGCTCATCGAGAGGGAATCAGAGTCCATTGAGAGGAAGCGCGGCCTTTTCAAGAAGGATGTCGAGGAGTTCGAAGCCCGGAAGGCCGAGCAGAACAAGCAGATGGACGATTTCTTTGAGAGGCAGAAGAAGTTCACCCTCGACTGGAAGGAGTATCAATTGGGCCAGTCCAAGATGAAGGACCAGGAGCGGAAGCTCGAGGAGCGCGAGGCCGATATCCGCAAGGAGGAGAAGGGGATAAAGGACAGAAAGGATGCCCTTCTCAAGGACCAGATGGACCTTGACGGGACTAGGGACGAGTTCCTGATGGAAAGGAAGGAACTGGATGCCCAGAAGAGGCTCTTCGAGAAGGACAGGTCGAGGATACTCGAGAAGGAATCCGAGCTCGATTCGGAGCTCAAGGCCTTGAGCAAGGACAGGAGCTCCCTGCAGAACGAGAGGCAGACCTTCGAATCAGTGAAGGGAGACACGATACCCATCGAGGAACACAAGATGGAGGTCCGTAAGCTGAAGGATGCAATCTCCGACCTCGAGTACAAGCTCGCAAAGAGCGAGATCAAGGAGAGGGAGGATAGGCCCGTACTCAAAAAGAAGGTCAGGATGGAGGAGGAGGAGATCTCGGTCAAACCGAAGAAGAGGATATCCATAGAGGATGATGAGGAGCCGGTAAGACCGAAGGAAAGGCACACCCCTCCCCCGGAAGAGGGGGCCTCCGAGGAAGATATGTTCATGGTCAAGAAGAAGATGAAGGCACCGGAGGAGGAGGCGCCCAGGGAGGAGCCGCCCGAGGAGGAGCCCAAGAAGGAACCCGAGGGCGAGGGGGAGCAGGCCTACAAGCCGAAGATAGTCAAGTGCAAGAACTGCCACGAGAAGATACTCGTCAAATCCCCCAAGAGGCCCATAATAATCACATGCCCCAAGTGCGGAACGAAGGGCAAGCTTTCGACATGAGACCATCTTTGGTCATCACATAGGATCACCGAGATCATCATGCCCGGTCCTTCAAAGGGTAATAGTTTGGTTCACAACGGACGAAGGGACTTGCATTGCCAAGCGAGGGATCCGAACCGGAATTCGCCAGATGTCCAATATGTTCTTACTTGATGATCATAAACAATGACAGAAGGCCTATAGACCTGATATGTCCAAAATGCAAGACCAGTGTGATGGTGACAACTGGTCCCGATGGTCCCATAGCGACCGAGTCTAGGGTCAAAGTACCTCTCAAGATAAAATGCCCAAGGTGCAGGGAACCTATCGTCATATGGTCCGAAAAGAGACCCCTTAAGATAAAATGCCAGAACTGCGGGGCAGAAGGGCATATCAAGGGAACGGGCGGTCCCGGCGGAGTGACGACCTACGGCCCTGGTGGTATGGACCTTGAACGAACCGATGAAAAGGCCTTTAAGGTTCAGTGCCGCTGCGGAGCGAAGATCAAGATACTAGACCCTGTCTTCCCTCTCGAGCTTGAATGTCCCAAATGTGGTAGGGAGGTTAAGGCGACCAATGGACCTTTGGAACATGGTTTGGTCGGATGGACAGGAAGGTCACAGATCCCGATCGCCTCCACAGCTGGACAAGAGGTGGACCCGCTAATTATCAAATGCCCTAAGTGCAAAGGGCCTATGAAGATCACGACGATGGAGCGTCCGTTGAAGGTCACATGCCCCCACTGCGGTTGCTCTAGGACGATCAGGGGTCCACAAAAAGATAAGCTGGGGGGAAAAATGGGTCAAGACCTAAAGGAAGTGAAATGCAAGGGCTGCGGTGAGAGGATAGTTATTAAGACCGATGTGAGACCGCTCGTGGTGACATGTCCAAGGTGCAGGATGAAAGGCAAGATATCGATTTGAACCTGAGCTCTAACCCCTAAGGTCCTTTATGATATCGTCCCTTGCAAGGGCGGCCTCTATGAAATCGGGCCTGAGCTGGAGCGCCCTGTCGAAGGCCTCCTTGGCCCTTATGACCTTGCCTTTCTCATATAGGATAACGCCCTTGTTGTAGTAGTACTCGGCATTATCGGGCTCAAGGGATATCGCCCTGTCGAAGCAGTCCACTGCCCTCTTGAAGTTGCCCAAAGCATCGTATGCGTTCCCCAGATTGAACCACGCAAGCGAGTTCTTTGGTGTGTTCTCCAGCACCTTCTCGTAGGCGGCCACAGCTTCCTCCACCCTCCCCAGGTTCTTCAAGGCGGCCCCCTTGTTGGCAAGGGCGTCCCACTTCTTAGGGTTCAGGGAGAGGGACTTATCGAAGCATTCTATGGCCTTATGGAGCCTCTTGAGGTCCATGAAGACATTGCCCATGTTGTACCAGGTCTCCGACTTCTTGGGGCGGATCTGTAGCGACCTCTTGTAGCATTCAAGGGCCTCCTCGAGCTTGCCTATGATATGCATGGCGTTCCCGTACGCGAACCATGCGTCCGGGTTCTCCGGGTTTATCTCTAGGGATTTGTTGAAGCAGTAGATGGCCCTGTCGACGTCCTTGTCCAGCATGAACTTGGAGCCTCTGTCCAGCCACTCTATGTCGCCTATCTCCTCCCCGGATTCGTCCACGTCGTACATGGAGAAGACATCGACCGAGTACCTCTTGTAGGAATCATCGCTGATGGTGACCTTTTCGGAGAGCGCCCTTTCGAAGAGGGAGGACGCCTCATCCCCCTTCCCCATTGATTCAAGGACCACTCCCTTGTTGTATATCGACTCGGTATCCCTAGGGTCTATGGTGAGAACGGCATCGAAGCAGAGCAAGGCATCGTTGGTCCTGCCGAACTTGGCAAGGAGGACGCCCTTGTTGAACCAAGCGTTGACGCAGTTCTTGTCCAGCTCGGTCGCTTTGTCCAGGCACCTCATGGCATCCTTGGGTTCCCCCATCTTCCCAAGCACGCCCCCCAGGTTGCTCCATGCCTTGAGGTTCTTCTTGTCGAGCTTTATGGATGTCTTGTAGGCATCCACGGCCTCCTCGTTCCTCATGAGGTTCTGGAGGGTCAGACCCTTATTGTACCAGGCATCCGGGTCGTCGGGTTTGAGAAGAACGGCCTGATTGTACTCGTCCATGGCCTTGAAATAATCCTGGTTCCTGAACGCCATTCCTCCAAGCACCATCCTGTTGGAGAATTCGGATTGAGGCAAGGTAACACCCGTTCGACCGAAATACCTGATTGGTCATTAATGTTGCCATGGCAGGTCCATACTGCCAGATAGCTTTCCATGGCGGCTAGGTCCCTTTGACGGCCCTTATCCTGACGGTCGGAACGGAAACCTTCTCCCTGTCATGGAAATGGAACCGTCTCTTGATCTCCATCGCAGAGTCCGTTCGATGGGTCACCTGCCAGCCTTTCCCCTCCAACATGCCCCTTATGAAATCGTAGGAGACCCGATTGTGAACGGAATGGATGACAGAGGCCATCTCCATCGCCCTTTCCATGAACGGACGGTCCGCCCTTCTCGATTGTGCCCCGAAGGGGGGATTCATGAGGATCGTGTCCACCTTCGACGGAGAGTATCCAGGGTCGGAGACGTCCGCTATTTCTATGGTCAGGTCCGACCATCCAGGCAGGTCCGGCCGTTCAGAGCGGACACGAGATGCATTATTCCTGGCCAGATCGACCGCCCTCTCGTCGATGTCGCACCCGTAGCTTCTCGAGGCTCCGAGCAGGACAGCCCCTATGAGGAAGGGAGCCCCTCCACATCCGAGCTCAGCGACCGATCGTCCCTCGATGTCCCCAAGTGATACCGCCAGGAAGAGGATGTCCGACACCGCCTCAGAAGGTGTACGGTACTGCTCGAGCCTCGGGACCGGGTCGGTCATATCGTCCAGGCGGGAGAGGACCATCTCAAGAGACCTCTTCCTGATCAGGGTCCCACCAGCCTTTCAAGAAGCTCGCAGGCCTTGCACAGACCGCTGCCGTCAGCCCCTATGATCGGTTCCGAGCACCTATGGCAGGCCTTTGTGGCCGGGGGACCGCCCGTCCGACCGACCAGCAGGCTCTGATGGAACCTGAGGAGCATGTGCCTGGTCCCGGGTATCTGGTCCTCCGCTTCAAGGACCAGGTCCCTGAAGAGCCCCCTCTTTGCGCTCACAGAATAGGGGCATTCGACCTCGTGTATGGGGAGCCCTCTGAGCATAGCGGCAAGATGGGTCTCCGTCTCTGGGACCGTCCTCAATGGCATACCCCTTGGAACGAACCCCTCGATCGTTGAAGTATGTGGTCCCAACCGCAGGAGCCTGTCCAGGTCCGCTGACATGACGTTCATCAGCACGGTCTGGGCCATATCGTCCAGGTTGTGACCCGTCAGTAGCAGCGAGCATCCATGCTCCCTTGCCCAGGAGTTCATGGTCCTCCTCCTCAAGATACCGCACACGGTACAAGGGTTCGACCCGCTCTCCTTGATCATCCCATCGAGGCTTTTGCCGTAAAGCTCCCAGAAGCCGATAACATCCAAGGGGATATCGAGGTCATCGCAGACCTTCCTGGAAAGCGCCACCGAGGACTGTCTGTAACCTTCTATGCCTTCGTCAACTGTCAGGGCCCTTAGGGAAACGTCCTTGATACCACAACTGAGCTCGTGCATCAAAGAAAGGCATAGGAGAGAGTCCTTCCCCCCGGATACGGCGATGCCTATGGTCCCCTTCTTGCCGAAGGCCTCGTGGGCCCTGAGCTCCCTCTTGAAGCGCCTCATGACGTCCTTCAGGAAATGGTCAGGGCACAGGTGCTGTCCCGAGTACCTCAGGTATATCACGGACCTATTGGAGCATCTGTCGCAAGGTAAGGGCATCCGAAGGCAATCGGTTTGCGCTTACTTAACGGTTTACGGAACGGGTGATAGCAATTCACTCGTTCTCCCTGATCAGATGGTTGCACCATGTGCAGCGGTGGTTCCATAGCCCGGAGAACGTACTGTCCCCCGGGGCGAGCACCCTGTAAGGGGCCCCGCATCTGGGGCAGTTCCCCACCCTCACATTCCTGTAATCAAGGAACATCTTCTCCTTGGGCGGGGGAGGCGGGATGGCCATGGGCCTCTCGATGGCAACCTCCTCAATGTCCTCCACCACTAGGGTGGTCGATAGGTGGTCGGTGAGCTTCTGCCTGCTGTCAAGAGCGGTCCCGTTGCCAATGAGCTGGTCCAAGAGAGGTCCTATGAAGGGAAGTATGACGGAGAGGTTCCTCAAGGCCGCCTCACCGAACCCCGGTCCATCCTCCAGGCCCACGACCCTGAGGGAGAAGACTGCCTTGCCTAGCGTCCTTGTGCCCATTCCATCAAAAAGCAACTTGTAGGCCGCAGATAAGAGCCCAGTGAGGATGTAGACCAGCACCCATCCGAGCAGACCCGTCATGTCCACACCGATCAAGACCAGGAAGATGAGCGAGATCACAAAGCAGAGCAGGACATCGGCGATATAGGCCGAGGCCCTTTTCACGAAATAATTCCCTGTCCTGGGATATCTATCGAAGTCCAGAGCTGGTACCTCAAGGCTCCTCTGCATGGAACACACCCTGCGTTCACATAATATGTGTAAATATATAATACTATTGCAAATAATTCATACCTTAGCGAATCAGGAGGACCTGGGCTGGACCTTGCTGTTCGGTGTCGAGCTCTTCCTGATCTCCTGGAGGAGCTCTATCTCCAGCCGGTCCGCTTCCTGTTCCAGTTCGAGCTCGGACTGTGCGGTCCGCCTCATATCCTCGTCGTGGGGGAACTCAACCTTGGGCAGGGGGGCGTTACGCTGCTCCCTTATGCCCACCTCTTTCTTTTGAATGAGGCTGTCCAGGACCTTCATAACGAGATTGACCGTTATGGGCTCCTTCATCAGTGAGGCAAAGGCGGTGACCCTGTTGAAGCCACCCTGAAGCTCCCTGACGTTCGAGTCCAGATAGAAGGCAAGGTAGTCGAGCACCTCTACGGAAATGGAGAACCCTTCCTTCTGTGCAAGGTTGACCAGGATCTGTTTCCTGCCCTCGAAGGTAGGTACCTTGATATCGATTATTAGGCCGCCCTCGAACCTGGACCGGAGCCGTGTCTCCAGCTCCTGGATCTCCGATGGGGGCCTGTCGGAGCACAGGACTATCTGTTTCTGCGAGTTGTAGAGGTGATTGAACATATGGAAGAACTCAGTCTGGGTCTTCTCCTTGCCGGATAGAAGCTGGATATCGTCAATGAGGAGGACGTCCATCTCGTCGTACCTGTTCCTGAAGACCCCTATGTCACCCGCTTCGAGGACCCGTATCAGCTCATCGGTCAGCTTCTCTGTCGATGTGTAGAGGACCCTCAGACCGGGCTCCCGCTCCAACATCCTGTTCGCAATGGCCTGGAGGAGATGGGTCTTCCCCACGCCCACTGGTCCGAAGATGAAGAGGGGGTTGTACCGCCTTCCTGTGCCGGAGGCCACGGCCTCAGCGGCAAGGAATGGGAACCTGTTGGAATCGTCCACGACGAAGTTCGATAACGTCTTGTCCTTCAGGATGGGGGCGGAGAGCCTGTCCGTCCCTGCTGGTGGGACCAGCAGTGTCTGGTTCGACGGGACGGCAGTGCTCACAGAAGTTACGGTCCGACCTCCGTCCCTGGCATCCTCTGGCGCCATGGGGCCAGCGGTCCCCTGGACCGGAACCTTGGACCTATCGCTGCTCTCGGAGGCCAACATAGAGCGTTCATCTACCATGGCCTCAAAGGCCTTCTGCTGCTTCTGGAGCAGGTCCAGCCACTGTTCCTGGAGGCGGGTGATGGACTCCTCCATCTTCATCAATCGCCTCTCCTGCTCCTGAAGCTTTGCCCTTTCGGTCTTAAGGTCCCTGCCGATCTCTGTTTCGGCGGTAGGAGGTTGGCCCTTGGTCCGGCCTTCGATATCATCGGGAAGAGGTCTGGCCTTCTGCGGCCTTTCGCGCTCTCCGCGGACTGCCTTTCCCTTCCTTTTCCTACCGAATATATCGAGAAAGCCCATGGTGCATCCCTTTGAACGGTCCTTTTTAGGACTGATAACATCGGATGTTCGCATATTAATGCTTTCGACCATTTTTCCGTGTCATGGGAATTTCATGCTACGGCCGGGGGCCAGCTGCTCAACGATCTCCCTCGTGACCCCGGTAAGGACAGGGGGCCTTTGCCCCATTTCTCGGACGGATGGGACACCTGATAGGAACACCGCTGCCCTGAGCTCGTCCAGAACGGTCCTTATCTCGTTCGATAGATGCTCATACCCTTTTGAGGCCGCCTTGAGGAGCGTCCATGCCATGCCACCGGAGGAGGCTCCAAGTGAAAGGGACCTTGCTATGTCCAGACCTGTTCTCAGACCCCCGGTCGCTATCAGAGGGAGGCCAACGTTGGCAACGATGACGGATACTGGGGTGGGCAGCCCCCATTCACGGAAGGTGGTCCCGAACCTCGATGCCCTGCCGGTCGGGTCGTACCTGAACGATTCGACGGCGGAGAAGGAAGTGCCGGACAGCCCACCCACATCTATAGCGCTCACACCCGCCTTTTTTAAGGATAGGGCACACCCTCTGGAGATGCCCCCCCCTGTTTCCTTGGCGACCAGCTTCACCTTACCGGAAATGGTCCTGATGTTCTCTATGAGACCATACGCTTTGGTCTCTCCCTCTGGTTGAACCACCTCCTGAAGATAGTTCAGATGCAGGCAGATAGCATGAGCGCCTATCATGTCCCTTGCCCTCTCGAAAAGGGCAACATCGAAGGGAACCCCCCCTTTCTGGTCAGTCCTCTGTCCAGAGCTTGCCTGGGGGGCACCGAGGTTCCCAAGCAGCAGGGGGACCTCGAATTCCTTCACGACGGTATAGCTCCTCAGCAAGCGCCCCTCTTCCAGACCCGCCCTCTGCGAACCCACCCCTAGTCCTATACCATGTTCCTCTGCAGCCCTGGCAAGGAGCTTGTTGTAGCTCATTGACCTCCTGCTCCCTCCGGTCATTGCAGCTATGATGAGCGGGGCCGAGAGCTTCCTGCCAAGGAGCTCTGTCCCGAGCTCGATGTCCTCAAGGTCCCTGCTTGGGACGGCCTCATGGACCAGCATGACATCGTCCCAGTGGTTCCTGGCGGCCTGCACGTCCCGCTCAAGACAAATCGTTATGTGGTCATCCTTACGTTTTCGTATGTCCATATCCTTCCCCTCAGTGGGTGACGAGACAGCTGCCTTTCAAGCAAGCGTTCTCTCCCGCAAATGGCCTAAAGAGGGTCCCCGTATCCGACCCTGACATTGCAAGAGCAAGGTTCCTGCCGATATCACCGCCAATGATCCTGGCCTCCGTTCCTGATGCGGCTATCCTGTGGCAGGCAAGGACCTTTCCCAGGATGCCACCGCTCGCATCGGTGGTGCCCCCTTCCGCTTCGATCATATCGTTCCAGCTCTCCCAATCGGAATGGACCATCTCTGGTGTGATATTACCTATGGGCGCCCTCCCTCCCTTGCCATCAGGGAGCAGGAAACCGTCCTCTTCCATGCACATGATGGCCCTATTGACCTTACCCAGCCCTGAACCAGGTGCATCCGTGCAGATACGAACAGATAGCTCATCGCCCGATACCACGGACCATCCACCACCCTCGTCGGGGACAAGGTCCCCCCTAAGGAGCGGTATGCACCCTCGGTCCAGGACCTTCTTTATTGGTCCCAGGTCCATAGAGACTATGGAACCGGAGCTCGCATATAGGATATCAGAGGGGGATACGGGTATGACGGGGAGCCGCTCCTTGCCAAGTATGCGAAGGAGGCTCTCAGTCAGCTGCTCCATCCTCCATTTGATCTCCCAGGCGGTCATTGCCTCCTTTCCCCTTGCCACCCCCATCTTCCATCTCAGGACCGTCCTGTGGCCGTGGGTCCCCCCTCCATGCACGAGAATGAGGCCGTTCTCGGTCCGCGTCTGCAGGACCCTGCCCAGCTCCCTGAGCCGGTTCTCCTTGAGCCTGTAGCTCCATGAGGTCTCGTTCCAGCAGTAAGGTGGTTTGACATCCGACCCCTTGTAGGTTATCAGAGAACCCCCGAGCTTGACCAGGTCCATCTTATCCCCTTTACATGATAAGGTGCGGGGGATATAATGATTTTTCATCAATGGTCATAAAGATGACCTCGGTCGGGAGTAGATGACAGCATTGAACCTCTCACCAGACGAGCGGTCCTCAAGTTCCTTCCAACCTCTGAGCTCTAGACCAGTTCCGGATGGAAGAGTGCCCGGATCCCATTCCCTGGCGGCCAGAATTATGGCCTCTCCACCTCCTTTCAGGAATGGGGCCAACTCATGGAGGGAACGCTTCACCAACCCGATGGGCGTCGGGCGGCCTGAGAGCGGCAGGCCCTCCCTCTCCGAGAGCCCCCCCGAAGTTTCGAGATAAGGGGGATTGAATGCGGCCAGGTCGATCCTGCCCGCCCATCTTGAATTGACCCCTTCCAGCAGGTCGGATATGCAGACCTCGGCCATAAGGCCGTTAAGGGCAAGGTTGCTCCTTGCGAGAGACAGGGCCCTGGGCTCCCTGTCGACCATCAGCACTTCCCATCCCTCCGCAGCCGCTGCCAGGCCGTTGAGGCCGCACCCGCAGCCCAGGTCGAGGAAAGCCCCATTCCCGGCCCTGATCATGGACAGAACCTCGCGAAAGAGGAGGAGCGAATCCTCCTTGACCGGATAGACCCAGGGAGCCTCCAGATAGGCCAGACCTTCGAGCCTGTGAATTTCCTGCATCCGATCGCCAGATGACGGTAGGGTCTCATATACCGTTCGCATCGGACCGAAAAACATTATAGCCCTCGAAGGGTTGGCCCCAACGGGCTGTCCGACTTGTGTGCAAAGCTGTTCATGAAGGACCCACTGGACAAGGTGGAATATGCACCGAAGAGGCTCCGGGCCTTCGTTGACCTTGTTCGTCCTTTCACCCTACTGGCACCTGTTCTCGGAGGATTCTCCGGCGCGTTACTGGGTCTGATCACATCGGGTGACCTCCATTCGTTCGATATCGCACCAGCCCCCCCGTTCCTTATATGGCACAGCTTCCCGTTCTTCCAGGTGCTTTCGGGCATAGCGTCCCTTGTGTTCCTGAACGCCGCATCCAACTCCCTCAATCAGGTTTATGATCACGAGATAGACCGGATCAACAAACCGTACAGGCCCATACCTCTGGGGATAATCACCGAGAAGGAGGGACTATGGATAGCAGGGCTCCTCTATGTCCTCTCCATATGGAGGGCGGCCATGGTCAACAGGACCTTCCTCTTGATGGTCTGCGTTCTGATCCTCATCACCATCGGTTATTCGGTGCCTCCCTTGAGGTTCAAGAAGAGGGTCTGGCTCTCCAATATCTCCATTGCCCTGCCCCGGGGTATGCTGGGGCTCGTGGCCGCATGGACCATAACAGCTGACATAGGCTCTCCCACTCCCTGGATCATGGGATCGGTTATGGCCATCTTCCTTACTGGGTCCATAACGACCAAGGACATCACGGACATAGAGGGGGACCGTGAGTTCGGCATGAGGACGCTGCCCGTGGTCTATGGGAAGAAGAAGGCCATAATCCTCTCGACGCCGTTCCTAGTGGCCCCTTTTCTGCTCATGGTCCTATACTGGTACCTCGGTCTGCTCCCTGGAAGTTCCATTGTAATGGCAGCGGTCTTCTTCGTCTGGTCCATGTACCTAATAATCCTCCTGATACGTTCGGGGGACAGGGAGGACCTCCATTTCGAGAACTCCCCGGCCTGGAAACAGAATTACCTCATGCTCCTAGGATTGCAGATGGGGTTCCTCGTGATATTCCTGGTATGATGACCTATCCAACGGCGGCCATGATCGTCCTGGAAGGATTTATTATCGTCACATTCCTCTCTGCCCTTCATGATAGAGCCCGAAAGGACCGGAAAGGCCGGACCGGAACCTCATCCTTCGACGTTCCTGGGAACCGCCCTGAAGGCCATGTCCTATCAGCTTTGCGATAGATGCCTGGGTAGGCTATTTGCGAAGTACGGGTTCGGGCTATCTAACGAGGATAGGGGCAAAGCGGTGAGGATAGCCCTTGCCATTCACCTTGAGGGGTCGGGTCTGGTCGAGGAGTTGGAATGGAGCGCTGTAAGAAGGTTGCCCATCCATCACCCCAAAGCTGACCGTGCAGCGCTGAAGGATGTCATCGAGATCGAAGGCAGTGATTGGGTGGATGGTGGAACACGGTCCTTCGGCACACCGTGGAAGGAGGATGACCAGGACCTGCATGGTAGATGCTGGACCTGCCAAGGGGCATTCGAAAGGCTAGATGCCCTCAAGGACCTGGTTATCTCATCCTCCTCTGGGTATGAGCTCTCTTCGTTCCAGATAGGCTGCAGGCTCGATCCGGGTACGGCGGACCGTGAGGAGAGGGTCCTGAACGCAACCGGAGCGACCGGTTCAGAGCCCATCTCGGAGGAGCTCAATAGAGAGGTTGGCAAACGTGTCCATGCTCTCTGGACGGACAGGACCTTCGACAGGAGCGCTCCCGAGATAACATTCATAATCGACCCGCTCTTCATGACCGTCGAACTTCAGGTCAAGCCCATCTTCATCTTCGGTCGTTACAGGAAGCTCCAGAGGGGCATACCCCAAACGAGATGGCCCTGCTCTGCTTGCGGTGGGAAGGGGTGCGATAGGTGCGGAGGCACCGGAAAGATGTACAGGACCTCCGTGGAGGAACAGATAGGGGAACCTTTCAAGGAGGCGGTATCGTCTCATGATTATGTGCTCCACGGGATGGGACGTGAGGACATAGATGTCATCACTGTTGGAAACGGGAGGCCGTTCATCCTTGAACTTACAAGGCCAATGAAGAGGTCCCTTGACCTATCTTCAATGGGCCCGAAGGTGTCAGCCTTTTCCGGAGGTATGGTGGAGGTCGACTCCCTGAGGATGGCCGAACGCTCGGAGATACCCAAGGTCAAGGATGGGGCACACCTTAAGAGATACAGGGCAAAGGTCTCTTTCGGTGCTCCGCTGGATGAAGCAACCCTTAAATACAACATCTCTTTACTTGCTCAAAGCCCAATAAAACAGAGGACACCGGAAAGGGTTTCGCACAGAAGGGCCGACAAGGTGCGGGAAAGGTCGGTACACAGGTCGAGCGCAACGCTCCTCCCTGACGGAACGGCCGATATCGAGTTCCTTGCCGACGGAGGGCTCTATATCAAGGAGCTGCTCCATGGCGATGAGGGAAGGACGGATCCCTCCCTCTCTTCCCTCCTGGGGACCACGGTCAGTGTCATAAGCCTAGACGTGGTGGAGGTCCTCTATGAACAGGAGAACCAGACCCGAAAGGGGTGAGAATACATGGTGAAGCGGTCCAAGGGAATCATGGCAAATACCAGGCAGACCCTCAAGAAGAAACCGAGCGAGAGGGGAATGCCTCCAATAACCGACTACCTCAAACACTTCGAGATAGGCGAGAAGGCGAACATTGTCATAGAATCGTCCAGCCAGAAGGGACAGCCCCACAGGAGGTTCCAAGGCCTGGTCGGCACCATAGTCGAGAGGCGCGGTCGAGCCTATGTCGTAAGGGTCCAGCTACCGAGGAGCTACAAGGACGTTATAGCCCGCCCCGAACATCTGAAGAGGGTAGGTTGATAACGTTCACCTGGTCGACTGGCATGCAGCCATCCCGCATCCTGGTGTAGAAAGTATTTAATCGACCTAAGGACTTGTCGGGATTCAGCGGTCGCACCAACTGATCATGATCATCATAAGGAGAAGAAGAATATGGCAGGTGAAGAGGACAGCGGAAAGCTCCTGACCCATGACGAGGTCAGGAAGATACTAGAGAAGAGCCTCAAGAGGCCCCTCTCGATATACGACGGCCCTGAGGAAGCCGTTCCCAAGACCGTTGTCATCGATGATGGGACAGTGCCGGAAGGCGGAGAGCCTTCCGAAGCTCCGGTCCAGGACCCCATGGACAAGGTAAGCTTCGAGAAAAGGGCCACCTTGGACCATGTGAGGAACTTCACGAGGATAGAATCCAAGAAGGCCCAGGCCTTGATCAAGGAGCTATTGAAGATAGATAGGGTAACTGAACCCCACGCGCTCAAGATCGCTGAGCTCATGCCCAGGGATGAGACGGAGCTAAGGACCGTTTTTGCCAAGGAGAGGTACACGATCGAGCCGGAAGAGCTGAAGAAGATGCTCGACGTGATAGATTCGCATAGGTGAGCTGACACAGGCAGGGTCTTAGGGAGGGATGGTCATGGAGGATTTCGCTTACATACTCGACTACCTGCCACAGGGCCACCCGGAGAGGAAGACCTTCAAGAGGGATGCCATGGCGTTCGGGCTCGGTGAGATGGAGTTCAAACTGCTTGAGCTCACCCCCAAACCCAATATCCAGATGACCCCTGGGGAGAGGGTCTATATAGGCAAGGATATGGACCAGAGGACCAAGGTCCTTCATGTGAAAAGGCGTGTCAACTTCTCCGAACTGACCTCGGCGGCCCAAACAGAACTGCCGTTCATAGTGGAAGGGATCATCCAGAGGGACGAAGAGCGCTTCATCAGGTTCTTCAATGACGCCCAGGCAATATCGACCAGGCTTCATATGTTAGAGCTCATCCCGGGTCTCGGGAAGAAGACCATGTGGCATATCATAGAGGAGCGGAAGAAGGGTCCTTTCAAGTCGTTCTCGGACCTGACAGCAAGGATAAGCTCCCTCCATCAACCGGAGAAGCTCATTATGAAGAGGATACTCCAGGAGATGGAGGATACCTCTGAGAAATACCATATATTCATCAGGTTCTGATATCCCCTTGATCTCGTTCTCAGCACCTTTGGACCTATAGCATTGGCTTTTTCAATAGGGCATACCAATGGTAGGTAAAGGTAGGACCAAAGGAAAATTATATTTATTAAGACTGACATGAAGGTCAGACCTTGGTAGGACCAAAGGATACCAAGGTGCCCTCGAATGAACTATGGGATGCATGCGGGGGTCAACGGGTATTGCTCCCGTAACAGGGCACATCGAAAAGGGGGTGGGCCCACGCCACGAATGAGCAGCAAAATGACCATAAAGCTCGAACCGGACCTCCTCCGGAAGCTCCAGGCCATAGCGGAGCGCGAAGGGGGAACGGTCAGCAACAGCGTCCGCAGAGCAGTGATAGACTACATAAGGGAGCAGAGCGAACCGGGGAGTGCGAACGAACTGAGGATGGACCTG
>JALOTP010000005.1 GCA_025457865.1 Thermoplasmatota archaeon
TGCGAAAGTCGGCGAGAAGGAGAAACGTATCAGGACGGTTCCCTGGGGGGTCACCTCCTTGCTCGATAGAAGGGCGTTCTGCTGGATGTAACCGTTGGGGTCGTTCTTGGTGAAGTAGAAGGAACCGTCGGGGGACTGGAAATAGTATAGTTCGGATAGACCCCCGCTTATGCTCACAACAACGGCCCTGATGAGGTCATTGTTGAGGGGGTGGGTGCATTCCACTGCCACCGAATAATCCCTATATAGTGCATAGACCGCTCCACCGGTCTCGACATCGACCTCGACATTATCTATCTTAGCAACGTTCTTCCCGATCATGACGGCCAGTCCGCTCTTGAGGTTTGCGTCTTCATAACCGGAATATTCGACCCCTATTGTCCCGGTCGGGTCCTCGATACCTGCAACCGCATACATCCCATTGCTCTCATATGTATCTGCGGAATCCGCATCCAGATACTGGAACTTGATAAGACCGGATTCGTAGAGTATCATCTCGAACGTGACCTGATAGGTGCTGTCCCCGTAATAGACATACCACTCATCGACATATGCATGCCACCATTCGAAACATACCCATTTCTCCCCGTAGGTCTGTCCTTCGAGGGCAAAGACCTTGAAATCTCCTTTTGCATAATAGTAATAAGCCCCGACATACCCTGCCCAAGCAGCGATGAAACCGTTCTCGTACTCTGGATCGGGTATCTGGTAGAGATAATTCACCCCCGGATAATATGAATAGTCCCAACCATTGAGGTCAACATACCCACAACCGACGACGTTCAGATTTTCATAGGATTCTCCGTAGAACGGGAAAGCGAACGGAAGTTCATAGTTCTGCCAGTTCCCATTATCACCTGCATAGTAACTGCTGTGTTTGATATTGGACAGGTATACCGCTTTTGGATTATCCGCGCATTCTATCCAATCGAACTCTATCTTCGGGTCGGGCGAGGTGCTGTCTATCCACATGTAACCATATTCGTCCTTTGCAGGGGACTGGGCCGCATCGATCATAACCTTGTTCTCAGACACGAACAGGACCAATGTTCCGCCGGCAAGGGTCCCGACCAAAACGAATATGGCTACCGACACACAAAGCGAGCTTTTCAATTGCATGGTCATTCGAAGCACCTCTCATATCTATGATATCGCCTTTCAGCTTGACCGTGGATAATGACGTTTATGATAATGTCATTAAAATATTAATCCTTTTCCAGTTCGAACTTATTTCGTATATAAACGTATATTGATGTCCCGGGGGTAATAACTACTTTTTTTTTAAACGAACTGATTTTTTTCCATAGAACATTAATTGTAACTTGTAGTATAAGTATGAAAAAAAAAAGAAAAATAATACCCCGGGTAACGTAAACTACCTGAGGAATGGTCGTTGGTAGTTCCGATCTGTTACCAACAATATCTTATTAGATAACTACCAGCATTCTGTCTCGATGATGAGTAAGGTCCTTCCGATCATCGTTGCTGTAGCCGGGATGCCGGGTTCAGGCAAAGGAGAGCTATCGGAGGTCGCTCTCGGTCTCGGCATCAGGGTCGTCTCCCTGGGCGATGTCGTCCGGTACCATTTCTCAATCGCTCAACCGGGGGGGACGGGGGATATGATAGGCGCTTTCGCCGCAAGGGAGAGAGCGCTCCACGGCAAGGACATCTGGGCTAGGAGGCTCCTCCTATCCATTGGTCCTCTTGACCCTTCGGAGGGTAAATTGCTACTGGTCGATGGGCTGAGGAGCAACGAGGAGGCGGATTACCTCAGAAGCGAGCTTGGAGAGGGCTTCCTTGTCCTGGCCGTCCATTCCTCACCGGATGTCCGCTTCGAAAGACTGAGGAAGAGGGGGCGCTCGGATTCCCCCATGACCAGAGCGGATTTCGACGAGAGGGACAGGAGGGAGCTGTCATGGGGCATGGGCGATGTGATCAGCTCGGCGGATATCATGCTCATGAACGATGATGACCTGGAAAGCTTCAAGGACCGCGTTTCAAGGACCTTGAATGGACTGGAGGGTGGGGCTTGAGACTTTTCTTCGCTGTCGATATTCCGCGTCACCCGGCATTGGACGCCCTCTCCATTGAACTTGGGAGGATGCCAAAGGGACTCAGACCTACGGACCCCCTCAGACAGCATATCACCCTGAAGTTCCTTGGGGACCCTCCATGTCCTTTCGAAAAGGTCATAATGGCCGCATCGGCTATAGAGGGCAGGTTCCCGGACATCGTACTGTCACCATTGGGTTTCGGAGCGTTCCCGGACTGGAAGCGCCCTTCCGTTCTATGGATTGGACTTGATAAGGCAGAAGGCCTGACATCGCTAGCATCCGCCCTTGATAGGTCTCTGAACGATGTCTGTGGGATCGCTTTGGAGAGGCGGCCCTTCAGGGCCCATCTCACGACGGCAAGGGTAAAGGACGGTTCGGTCCTGGACGTGCCCATGGTCCGTGACCTGCACTCCAAAGCCCTTGGGGGCCTTGTTGACCACGGCTACATCGTAGATGTCAAGGAGCTTTTGCTCTACGATTCGACCCTGACCTCCCGTGGTCCTGTCTACGAAAGGCTCAGGACATTCCGATTAGGGCAAGACAGGGACGGGGAATGATTTTATCTTGAGAGCGGGTTCCCTGTAGGAAAAGGAAGTGGGACCTTGACAAGAATGGACAGCAGATGGATAAGGGAGGTCGTATCGACAGAGGATGCGCCTGCAGCCGTGGGGCCGTACTCACAGGCAGTGGCTGTAGGCCCTCTCGTTTTCGTTTCCATGCAGCTCGGGCTCGTTCCCGGTACTAAAGACATGGCTGGTGACGATATAACCGCCCAGACGGTACAGGCAATGGAGAACATTGCTTCGATACTGGAAGCGTCCAGCTCCTCTCTCGATCTGATAGTCAAGGCGACCGTATTCCTCAAGGATATGGGCCATTTCAAAGATTTCAATGCGTCCTATGGGGGGTTCTTCCCGGAGAGCCCACCTGCGAGGGCAGCTGTCCAGGTAGGCGCACTTCCCTTGAATGCCCTGGTCGGGATCGATGTCATAGCCCTTAGGGACTGAGGTGACCTTAAGGGACTGTTTCATTCCTCTACCCCATACTGCCCCACCCTGGGTCCTCTCCAGAGAATGACAGCTATGAGTAGGGCAACCATAAGGCCTAATGCTCCAACGAGCCCGATCACTAGGGCGGATGGGCCGGAGGGGGCTTCCCTCACCTCAAGGATGAATGTCCTTGATATCGTCACGTTCCCTGATGTGGCACTGATCCTGGTCCAGTGCTCTCCTACGTCCTCATCTCTTGGTGTGAAGGATATCCTTCCTGTGCTGCCTTCAATATCGAATAGGCTTGTATTGTCCTGGAAGAGGGCACCCGATGAAAGGGCACCCCCTATCTTGACCTTGTACGAGTATCGGGACCCTTCTCTGGCAGGTGGGAGATGGAGTGAGGGTTCATCGAAATATAGAGGGGCCCCCTCTATCTTTATTTCAATGACCATTGAATAATTATTGGTTGCGCCGTAAATATCCTTTACGCTCAGGTTCATGGAGTGCAGCCCAAGGTCCTGCTCCGATGACAAGAGCCTTAGGGACCTTCCGGAGACCGTAAGTCCGTTCATTTCCGGACCTATGGTGACCTCTACCTCATCCCCTTCCGCATCCCGAATGTCCAGCGGAAGGACGAAAACCTGACCCGTCAGTGCGTTCACTTTCCCTGGAAGGCCGAGGATGATAGGGGCGTCGTTCACAGGGGTGATCGATATCTGGAGAGATGCGGTATCTCCCGCCAGTCCATCCCAGACCTGGACCTTCACCCTCAGCGTACCGGACCAGTTCTCTGGCGGTGATGCGACTAGGTTCCCCTGGCCCTTCACGAACACCCAATCCGGGGTCCCTTCCAGAAGAGCGAACTCGAGGTCCTCGACCTTGTCGTCCGGGTCGAAGACATGCGCTCCCAGTGGCATTTCGGCCCCGCCAGGGGAATCCTCCAGGGCCTCAAGGAGGGGCAACGTCATGAACCTCGGACGGGCGTTCACCGAACAATCTTCGGCTACGAAATTGTTGCTAATATCAAGCTCTCCTTCCACAGGATATGCGGCAATGGTGACCCTTTTCCAGGACCTGTCGGGTGTAACATTGAAAGAGCATACCACAAAGCTCCCCGACCGAATGTCGAAACGTGACGATATTATCGGTTCGGGCCAATTTCCAGGGTCCTGACCAAGTTGGCCCGTAAATACTCCGACCTTGGCCCCTATGATGTCGCTACTCCCGTTGTTCCTTACGATCGCCCTTACCCCTGCTCCCTTCCCCTCAGAAAGTGGTGCAGGACCTATCTGGAAGGTACCGTTCAATACCTCAAGGTCGGGGGGTCTGGGCAGGACGGTGATGTTCTGGAAAAAAGGGATATGGTTCCTGGCCCTGACACATATCACCGCATTCCCGCTCTTACCGAATTCGGTCATTATCTCCACTTTTCCATCAGGTCCCGTTCGTCCCTTGAAAACCTCCCCGGTATCTGGAAGGGACACGGATACCGTTGCATCGTACAACGGGACATCGGATGTGGTCCGGACCTCTACCTTTAAATGTTCGCCTCCTGCCCTGACAGTTTCAGGTGCTCCCACCCATCCTATGTTCAGAGGTCCGCCGACCCATGAGGACGTGGCCGGGTCCCCGATTAAATTGTAGGCATACATTCCCACGAGCAATGGTTCCTTGGTGGCTTGCTCGTCCCACTTCGAACTCAGATAATGGGATTTGAGGTCATACAAGGCTTCGCCCGGACGGTTGGTGCCCATGAACTGCTGCCAGAACCTGCTCATCAGGTACCAATTGCCCAATGAGTAATCAACCCCTTCACCTCTCCACGAGACACCTGAGGAACCTATCAGACAGATAGCACCCCCATTGGGTGCAAGGACCATGTTGGACAGGTCCCTGTCCAGAGGGTCCGAGAAATTTGCTGAATCACAAGAAGAGAGGTATATGACCGGGAGCATGTCACCATTGTCGAGCCCGAGGGCGTCCTCGTAGGTGAGCGCCTCCCCGAACCCCGCACCTCCCCTGGCTAGGCCTTGAGGGTCGATGTACTGTGCGAGAGAATATGCGAGCGGCGGGGTGACTGGGTGATCGACATCATAGAACGACTGCCCGGCGAAAGTGAAGAGCGCACACCCGGTAGATATCAGTTCGGGCAATGTGTTGAAATCCAAGGAGTCGTTCGCTTCAGAATATACCATTCCCTCGTAGAAAGGGTGGTCATCGACATCTATGATATCGAGAGAACGGGGGATGAACTGGAGGGTGTGGTTCATGATGGCCTTGTACCCGTTGTCCTTGTAAGGATCATAGCCTTCGTCCTCCACGGTATTCGGGTCGTTCAGAACATTGGGGCGGTCCATAAGGGAGCTCGCCATGACGAATCGCGATGTCCAAGGCCCGGGCTGGGGCCTTTGCTCGTAGGAGATCAAACGTTGGGAGAAACGATTGGCCTCCTCAACGGTATTCGCGGGCACACGACCGACCACGATATCGAACGAGAGGTCGACCCCATCCCCCGTAACGATGTCATCCTTCTCCCCGTAAAGGCCGTCGCCATCTCTGTCCCAATCGGTCGTAGGGGAGGAATAATAGACATCTGAAAGATAGCTTTCGTCCATTTCCCATTCCGATGCCCCGGCATGCAGATAGCGAACCGGGACCACGTCACTGTCCCCTCCTAAGAGGACATAGCGAAGGTTATCATTGGAGCTTGACCGGAGAGCACCTATGAAGTTGAACAATCTCTCAGCATCATCTCGACCAGGCCCCTTGAGGATGCCGCTCTCTCCATCAAGTAAGAACATCTCCGAACTGAGACCGGTCCTCAACCTCCACTCTATCAACGGACCGAACCCGTCTTTCAATGCTGATGTCGTTATTATGGCATATTCCAGTTCCGAACCTGCGCTGGTTTGTAGCTCGCTACGGCCCACCATATACTCGTTCATTGCCGTTGGGACCGAAATGATGGACCAAGGCACCGAAATGAGGGCGAATAGTAATGCGAAGGGGACCATGAGCGGGTAATGGATATTGTTCGGCATGACGGTCCTTCCCGGTCGTTGAAGATCGATGACTTAACGGATTAGTCCCTATTTATGTCTTTTATGGACGTGGACCGTAATAATTCGGCCATCATTGAACATTCGAATGTTTTTTTTTGCATACACTGGTAGAAAAGATATATAACCCCCCTCTTGTTTACCCGCATTCCACGGGATGAACAGGGCTTGTTCGGGTCCGTCCTGATGGGTCCTGTAGGGCCCGTAAACGGACATGACGGGCCTGTGGCTTAGCCTGGATATAGCGCCGGCCTTCTAAGCCGGATGTCGGGGGTTCGAATCCCCCCAGGTCCGCCTTGGTCCCGAAAAAACATACGAGGCTACCGGATGAAGCGCAGCTCAAGAGCATGGAAGAAAAAGGGAAACATGCGGTGGAAATGGAGAAAGAAGAGGATGCGCCGCAGGAAGAAGGCAGCAATGAAGCAGAAGTGAGCTTTAGCTCAATGGCTTTGACGCAATTCTTACCGGATCGGCCTTGGAGGATTTCCATAACCCCAAGGGAGCATGGTGTAACCAGGTAGCACAACGGGCTCCAGTTACGAAGATGATTGGAAACGGGTCTGCTGATGCCTGAGGACGCTCGGGCTGTGATGATTGACTGGAGCGATGATCCGTGAACAGAGGGCCCCGTGCCCTACCTGACGCTCAACGTAGGCGATACCCGTTTGTCTGGGTTCAAATCCCAGTGCTCCCATCTATTGACCCTGTTCAGTCTATAAGCTGAAATGGATGCCCCATAAACGTCTGGGATTTGAACCCTCGGGTCTTTGGCATTTCAGATGATGTGAGATCAACGAAAGGAAATGCCAAAGTGCGCACAAACCGTTATCACTTATGTTTGGTTCTGAGGTTTGGGCTGCATCAAATCCCAGTGCTCCCATCTATTGACTGAGTTCTTTCTATGATATGGAATGGATGATCGAACTACAATAAGAATCATAACCCACCATATTCACCTTCATCATGCTCATTCATTTCATCTGGACGGCAGGAAGGGTCTTGGTATCTAGGACTCCGGGGAGCGAGCGGACCTTCTTGATGACGAACGTCCCGAGCTCCTCGAAGTTCCTAGCTTCCACTCGTAGGATGAGGTCATACTCTCCGAATAGCGGGTATATCTCCTGTGTTTCCTTCAATCCCTTGAGTTTCATGTAAGTAATCTTCTCCATATTCGACCTGGTGTTGACGAGGATGTAACCTATCACCAAGGGTATCACCTTTCAAGACGAATTCCGCCCCGCTCCACCCGGTCCATGAAAGGTATGGGGCAGGCCCAACTTATACTCTTGCAGGGAGCTTTGGAGGTATCGATCACCATCTTTTCATGACCGCCGGGCCGGGGACGGCCTATGAAAGTTTTATCTAATCCGATGCACCTCTTGCCTAAAGGAAGGATATCTTCGATGAACGAGTGCATTGGCTGGGTCCCAGAGCATAATGAGCTCCTCCAACTCTATGAGAGCCTCGAGGACGGTGTGATATTCGTTAAAGAGGATGGGACCATAAAAGGAATGAACTCAAAGGCTTGTCAGGTCCTGGGAACGGGGAACGACCTTCCAGACAAGCACCTGCTCGACATCCTTCCCGGTTCGGGGTTGGACCTGTCCAAGATACCACATGTCGAGGGAGATGAGGGGGAGATCCCCTTTGAAAGAAGGGTTTTCGAGCTGCGATTGGACCATTCCTCGCTTGGCTACATCGAAGCGTCCTGCCGGAGACTTCCGGGTGACTCTTCGGGTTTCCTGACCATTGTCAGGGACGTGACAAAGCAATGGAAGGACGAATCCGCGATCAAGGAGAGCGAGGAGAAGTACAGGGCCGCTGTCGAGCAGAGCGCAGAGAACATTTACCTGATGGACGTCAGGACCAACCGTATCATTGAGACCAATTCAGCACTGCAAGAGCTTCTCGGTTATTCGGCAGAGGAGATGAGGGGGATGGAGGTCTCTCATTTCGTTGCCCATCCATCGAACAATATATCTCATCAGATCCAGACGGTCATCGAGCAGGGCAGGGCGATCATAGGTGAGCGCATCTACAAGAAGAAGGATGGTGGTCTGGTCGATGTCGAGGTCAGTGCGAGCCATCTCAAGTACGGAGAAAGATCGGTCCTCTGCATCGTCTCAAGGGATATTACGGAGAGGAACCGGGCCAGGAGACAGCTGATAGAGGAGAGGAACCGCGCTGAGCTCTACCTGGACCTGCTCGCTCACGACATAGGTAACCTCCATCATGGCATGCTCTCCGGGCTGGACATGTACTCAATGGTCAGGGGAGATGGTTACAAGGAGGGGAGGGCGATTGACATGGTCGTCGGGCTCCTGAAAAGGTCCGTCGCCCTGGTCGATAACATCCTGAAACTGACCAGACTAACGACTGTGCCTATAATACCAGAATCCATCCCTCTGATGGAGCTGTTAGGCAGGATATCCTCATCCGTAGCCGATTCCTTCCCTGATAAGACCCCTACGATCCGATTTGAAGGCAGCGGAGAAGGTGTGAAAATAATCGCTGAACCCATAATCGAGGAGGCTTTTTACAACATCATCCACAATGCCATCAAGTTCCAGAAAGGTCCCGAGGCCATGGTCGAGATAACGGTCCAAAGAGGCACCCTAGGTGCTATCATCATAGAAATATCCGACCAGGGGCCGGGCATACCTCCGGATGTAAGAGGTGAAATATTCAACAGGTTCAACAGCCGCCCAAATCAGAAGCAAACAGGGCTAGGCATGTCCATAACAAAGGCCCTGGTCGAGAGGTCACATGGCAGGGTTTTTATCGCTGACAGGGTCCAGGGGGACTTCAGGAAGGGGACCCGGGTGGTCATAGAGCTTCCAGTAGAACCATGACCGGATGGATTTCGAATAGGGGCTTATGACAGGTTGTTTGGATAAGTTTTATAAGGTTACAACCGGGATTCGTGTAAGATGGACATGACCACGAAACGGGACCAGAAACCAAGGTCCGCTCCAGTTGCCCCGACTCGAAGCAGAGGGTTTCAAAGGACGGAAAATGCGGGACCAAAGAGGACGGAACCTGCCAAGATTTGCATTATCGTGGGCATAGTGACAATAATGCTATTTGGCGTCCTTGCCCTCATACTGGTCTTCGGTGCACATGGTATAGGAAGCATTGCGGTAGGGGGGGTCCAAGCGAGGGAGTCCGGGATATGGTTCGAGATAAGGACCACCGGAAAGGGCCTTCGGTCCTTCACAGGAGATGTGGACATAGAGATTAGGATAGAGGATAAGGCGTCCATTGAAGGTTGGAGGACCATTCTCACCACTACAACCAGGGTCAATGACGATTATGGGGTTAAAGAGGTCCCTTACGTCCAGTTCCTTCAGGGGAACAGTGAGTATATGATATCGGTCGAGGCCGGTGGCGAATCTTCCCAGGCCCCACTCCTCATAACGAATCTCGTTACATCTCTCGATGTCGAATGGTCCACTTTCATGCCGGACACCACAAGACCGGAATACTACGTCATGGTGGATATCACTTATATGGCCGGGTCGCAGCCTCCAAGGAACACAAGATACCCTTCCTCCTTCTCGTTCGAGGGGGAGATCATCGGACCCGGGGGGCCAGCAACCATAGTTCCATCGGCCGGCGGTGTATATACCATCCAGAAAGCGGTCGAGCACAGCAAAAGCGGCAATTACAGACTGGTCGCAACGCTTACGAACCTTGACTGTATGGATGGTTCTTCCGGAAGGACCGTCGGACCGATGACCAACGACCTCTTTGATTTCGACGCCCCACCCTTCGCCCATGCCGGGGAGGACCAGACGGTCAAGTTGGTGGATGGCATAGCAATAGTTGACCTCGATGCGGGCTTGTCATGGGACGATGGAGCGATAGTGGATTACAGCTGGGACTTCGATGATGGTACGATCGATACGCTTAGCAAGACGCTCGTCAGACATACCTATTCCCAACCGGGGAACTATACCGTATCCCTTTCCGTCAAAGACGATAGGGGGCAGTCCTCCGTTCAGGATGCGATGGTGTCCACGGTCGTTATCACAGTGATGGAATGATCGGGTCATTACCCTCAAGGAACACCTATCCACGGTCCCTTTGATCGCCATCCACCCGCTCTGCAAGGATGTAGCAGCCTTTCCTGAACAGATGGACCCAGATCTGCCCTGTCAAACCTTTCTCGAGCGCTGCCCTTTCGCGCCAGTAACTGCTCGGGTCCATCCTGTACCTTGGAGTGACCTTGCCCGCCCTATGCTCCTTCAATGCTGTTGCGACACTGTCATGGTCCGGAGAGAATCCCAGTATCCGATAGCTTCCAATGAAGAACGGTGATGAGAGCGGTCCGTCCGACAGGATTACGGACCTCCTGCCATCCAGTTCCAGGTACTTGGCACCCGTTCCCATGGCCTCCATCAATGTCCCGACCAATCCTGCCCTTACCACGGCATGGTCCAGCTCGAACATGTACCTTTCAGGGAATGGGACGACTACCTCCCCGAGAGTTGATAGGGGGAGGGGCCCAGAGATGCTTTCGCCACTTGGAAGGACCACCGCACTTCGGGCCTTCAGTGCGAGCGACCCCGTATATATGTTCAATCGATTGAGCCTCCCGTTCAATGAGACATACTCCGCCTCATGCGGGAACGTGATCTTCTCACCATCGATATAGGGTGGCAGTTCGAAACAGAAACCTTTTACACACTGCCCATAGGCCTCCATAACTTTCCTAGGGTCCGGTCCGAGCTCTTCCAGGGTCCTTTCACGACTACCGGGGGGTCTTGCTGGATCGGAGAACACATGACAACCTTCCTCGGCCATCCCGACCGCTTCGGGTGAAAGACAGTCCTGTAGATGAACCTCAAGGTTCCCGATCCCCAACGCTCTCGCATTGGTCCGGGATATCAGACAGTTAAGAGGGTCAATATCGAATGCCAGGACCCTTTCGCATTCCATCGCAAGGAACAATGCTTGCCCGCCTTGGCCGCAGCTTACATCGATGCATAGATCCCCCCTAAGGCGATATGCGCAATGCTTGGCTGCGGGTTCAGGTGTGGCCCACCTCAAACCTTCATGGGTGAAGAAGAGGTCGTCCCCTCTCGAGAACTTCTCAGTTGCTAAAATACGGGTCACGGCCATATCGCGGATGACGGATAGGGCTCCAGGGCTAAGTGATGAGGGCTGGCAAAGAGGGGCTGGGTTCACTTTCCCGTTCTTCCGGTCCAAGGAATGCTGCATTTTATCCACAATGGCTGCCAATTCCTCAAAGCTCAATCGCTCCAGCTCTTGAACGACAGTTCGGTTGCACAAAGGGTCATTTTCGATCTCGAGCCCTTCTTCCAGGTCGCTCTTTCCGTGTTCGTTCACACCCCTTCAGGGATGATAAACTTTTTAAATGATGTGGGCCTAATGCCCCCCTCCCCTCATTAAAGAGAGGGAAACGATGTCGGAGGAGTCAGTATGTCTGTAAAAGGAAAAACGGACCCGGGTCTGGTATCCCTCATAGAGGACCTAAAGAGATGGTCCTGGGAGAACCAGGCACCGATCTGGCGAGACATCGCTAGGCGCCTGGAGAAACCATCCAGGGTATGGGCGGAGGTCAATATTTCCCGCATCTCCATTCATGTGGGGAAGGGGGAGACGCTCATAGTCCCGGGAAAGCTCCTAGGTGCCGGCGAGATCGATCGCCCGGTCACAGTTGCCAGCGTGAAGACCACCAGGGGCGCAAGGGATAAGATAGTCAAAGCGGGCGGTACCGTTCTGACCATCCCCCAGCTCGTGAAGGCCAACCCAAAGGGTACAGGCGTGAGGATAATGGGGTGATATGATGGTCGAGGTAATAGACGCCAAGGGTCTGGTCCTTGGCAGGCTCTCCACATATGTCGCGAAGAGGCTGCTCAGGGAGATGGACCTCCAGTTAGCCATAATAAATGCAGATAAGGCCATAGTGTCCGGGAACCGGAAGATGGTCATTGAGAGCTATATCGACAGGAGACGGCTCAACCATCAGAGGAAGGGGCCTTACTTCCCGCGGCAGCCCGACCGGATCCTTAAGAGGACCGTAAGGGGAATGCTCCCTATCAAGCTCCCCAAGGGACGCCAAGCCTTCAAGAGGCTCAAGGTCTATATCGGGATCCCAACGGAGCTTGCGAAGGAAAAGACCACGAAGGTTAAGGTCGCAATGAAGGACAACCTCGAGCATTTCGTCGAACTGGGCGAGATCTCCAAAGCCCTTGGGGCAAAGTTCCAGGAGGGATGATTTTGTCTAAGACCGTCAATACAAGCGGTAAGAGGAAGACCGCCATCGCAAAGGCCACCATCTCCTCCGGCAAGGGAAGGATCAGGGTCAACCGCAAACCCATAGAACTGGTACAGCCGGAGATAGCCAGATTGAAGATGATGGAACCGTTGGTCCTGGCAAGGGATAGGTCGGACAAGGTGGATATCAAGATCGACGTGGAGGGTGGCGGGTACATGGGGCAGGCCGATGCGGTTAGGACCGCCATAGCAAGGGGGATGGTCCTGTTCTTCAATGATGATGACCTCAAACAGATGTACATCCATTACGACAGGTCGCTCCTCGTTAACGACCCCAGACGGCATTTCCCGAAGACCCCTCTCGGAAGAGGGGCGAGGAAGAGAAGGCAGAAGTCCTATCGTTGAAAATGCCCCTGTTCCATACTGCTCACGACCTATGCAAGGTGGGTCCCGCAAAGGCTATTTACCGTTTGTACTTACCTATGGTGCCATATAAGAGCGAATGACCGTTTGACCATTTGGATGGTGCTGCGATGAAGGTATCAAATGCTGATGAGGCCGCTTCCAGTGAGGTCAGGATGGACGGCGTGACCGGGACATCCATCCAATGGCTCGCATCCAAGACCGATGGTGCTCCCAATTTCGCCATGAGGCGTTTCACCATGGCACCAGGGGGTACTATACCCCTCCATGACCACCCCTGGGAGCATGAGATATACATCTTGCAGGGGAAAGGAACGGCCCTTTACGGGGACAGGAAGGTCGATATCGCTTCGGGAGATGTGATATTCATCCCCGGAAATGAACCCCACGGTTACATCAACGATGGAAAGGAGGACCTGGTTTTCCTCTGTATGATACCCAATTCCGGAGATCCGAGATGATCCTTGGATTGACAGGGGGCCAACACTAAAGACCAATCACAAGGGTTTTATGCAGCGAACCGGTTGTGCGTTGGAAATTCTCAGGTGGAGCCAAAAATGGTCGTGTTCAAGGACACTCTGGCCTTTCGAACAACAGGAGAAGGTATGATCCTCGATCTAACGGCCAGGGTAGAGGAATGCGTAGCAAGGTCCGGTATCGGCGATGGCATCGTCAGCTGTTTCGCGGAAGGGGCGACAGCGGCATTGACCGTTTTGGAGTTCGAAGATGGTCTATTGGAGGACCTCCCCGCCATGCTGGAACGCATTGCACCTAAGGGGATCGATTACGCTCACCACCGGACTTGGAACGATGGCAACGGCCATTCCCACATTAGGGCCTCCCTTATTGGACCTGACATAACACTCCCGGTCCGCAACGGAACGATGGTCAGGGGAAAATGGCAGCATATCATCTTCCTGGAGCTGGATGTAAGGCCGACCAGGGATAGAAATGTACACCTCACGGTCTTGGGGGAGTGAATGTCCCCGGGATATAACAAAAGCCATCATCGGCAGGCGGTCGCCCTCTCCGGGTTCTGACCCATCCCGGGGTTGTGTCCGATGCCTGGGTTGTCCTGAACCTCATCCCAGGACGTCACGTCCGAACGGTCGGCTAGGGACCCTTTAAGGCACCGTTGTTCTGTTGCCCCGGTATTGCCAGGGCGGATCATATATCACCGCCGTCTTCGAAGACCAGGGCGACCGGGCATTGATCGGGCCTTTATATATCCCTTTGTGGAATAGACCCATCGAAACTATTGATGCGGACTAGATAATGATAAATAATCAATGATGTTAAGGGGGAAGGGAAACCGATGACCCTCACCGACAGGTTAAAGGAAAGCTGGAAGGAATTCTGGCAGAAGGACAAGAGGATCAAGCTCTTCACAATAGGTTTCACTGGTATGGTCCTTTTCCTTCTCGGTGGTTGGGAGCTTCTCTCATTCTTCGAGATCGACCCTTTCACGGATTACGAACCTCCCTTGTTGATCAAGATAGAGGAGTGGGGTTGGGCCCTTCTTGCGGTAGGGGGAATAATGATGATATTCGGATTCCTCTACTACCACGATTATAACAAGAGCTTCAAGAGGTACAACGAGCTCATGGATACCGATTCGAAGGCCCTTTTCATAAGGAACATAGAGGAGATAGAGCAGCTGGCACTGGAGCTAGGCCCCGATTTCGAAAGACGGGTCGTGGAGAGGCGCGAGAAGTTCAAGGTCAAGACGCGCTGAACAAAAGGTTTTTTACCATGATCAAGTGATTTATGGGTGGTGGTCCTATGGTCGCATACTGCAATGACTGCAATAGATATGTGAACCAATACTGTGAGATATGCAGCGGTAACTTCGGTGTCCAGCTCTGCGACAGGTACGGATGCGGTGGCAAGATGCTCTGCCCGATATGCGGAGGGAACAACCTTTCCCAGAAGCGGGAACCCACGCCCGACCCCTATGATTTCAAGAGACAGAAGGACCGGCCCCTATCATCGCGGGGATCTCATTCCGATATCGAGGCTCGATATTTTGCCGAAAAGAAACAGAAGGAGGAGGTTCCTGGTAAAGCCCTTCAGCCAATGAAGAAAGCTGAGAGGCACTGCCCGCTTTGCGGTTATGACCTCAATGTATCATGGAAGTTCTGTCCTGAGTGCGGTGTGTCCCTGATTAAGAAGTGATGCTTTTCTTCCCTGGAACTTGCAAGGCACCATCTTCCCCTTCATTCTCGGAGGTGTCGCATACCTCCCCCTCACCGTTGGTGCCCAATCCCTTAACCATTGCCACTGCGACAACCCTATCGCCCTCATCGAGCCTTATGACCCTAACACCTTTTCCGACCCGGTTCACAAGCCGGATACATGAGGATACGGTCCTTATTACCATCCCAGATTGTGTCGCGAGGAGCATCTCGCTCCCGGGCTGGTCCAGGAGGAGGCCAACTACCCTGCCAGTCTCCTCCAATGCCTCCTTTCGGATGTTTATGACGCCTGAACCTCCCCTCCTTGTGAGCCGGTAGTTCAAAGCATATGCCCTCTTCCCGTACCCGTTCTCCGTTATGGTCAGCAGTTTGGGTCCCTCATGCTCCTCTTCCAGCAATTCCTCGTCCGATGAAGGGATGCTATCCTCCAGTTCATCCTCCGATTCCGTATCCTCCGATGGTGGCAGGACCGCCAGCGAGACCACATCGTCGGATGCGTACTTCAATCTCATGCCCCTCACACCTTTCGCGTTCCTACCGACCGTCCGGATATCGGAGACCTTGAAACGATTCGCCTTACCCATCGCAGTCGCAAGCACAGCTTCGCTATCTGTATTTGCCAGCTGTGTGGATACGAGTTCGTCCCCGTCCTCAAGGTTGATCGCGATTATTCCAGTGGACCTTGGCCTGGAATATGCTGCCAGGGTCGTCTTCTTGACAATACCCCTTTTCGTTGCGAATACGAGACATCTATCGACGGAGTAGTCGGATATGGGTATGGTCGATAGGACCCTCTCACCCTCTTCTAGATGTGGCAGGATGTTTATCACGGGTTTTCCCTTGGACTGCCTGGACCCGGGCGGTATCCCGTAAGCTTTGAGCCAGAAAACCTTTCCGGAGGATGTGAAGAACAGGATGGTATCATGGCTGGAACAGACGAACATGTCCACAACAAAATCCTCTTCCTTCATACCCAGGCCCCTGAGCCCCTTGCCGCCCCTGTTCTGCAACCTGTAAGTGCTCAGGTCCTGCCGCTTCAAATAACCGGTGTTCGTAATGGTGATGACGACATCCCTCTTTTCTATAAGGTCCTCAAGGTCGATCTCCTGAGCATTCTCCTCTATCATCGTCCGGCGTTGGTCACCGTACCTCTCCTTGATGTCCGTAAGCTCGTCCTGGATGATCTGGTCGATGCGCTGGGGTTTGCCGAGTATGTCCTCGTAATCGGCTATGGTGACCTTGAGCTCCTCTCCCTCCTGACGGGTCGCATCCCTCTCGAGAGAGGTCAACTTCTGCAGCTTGAGGTCGAGGATCGCTTTGGATTGCAGTTCGGAGAGGGTGAACCCCTCCATCAGGGCTGACTGGGCATCCTGGGGGCTCTTTGACGATCTGATGACGGCTATGACATCGTCCAGATGGTCGAGCGCAATGATCAGCCCATCGACGATGTGCAACCTCTCCCTGGCCTTCCTTAGGTCGAACTCCACCCTCCGCCGTGTCACAACGCGTCTGTGGTCCAGGAATACGCTCAGAAGGTCCTTCAAAGAGAGGACACGGGGTTGATTGTCCACCAAAGCAAGGTTGATCACACCGAATGTGACTTGGAGGTCGGAATGGGTGTAAAGCTGGTTCAACACAACTTCTGGTATGGTGTCCCTCTTGAGCTCTATGACCACCCTGAGGCCGTCCTTGTCGCTCTCATCTCGAATATCCGATATCCCCTCGAAGACCTTGGCCTTCACCAGCTCTGCTATCTTCTGGAGCATGGTCGATTTGTTGACCATATAAGGGATCTCAGTAACAACTATACGGTCATCGCCTCCTTGGTTCTCAATATTGCACCGAGCCCTTATGGTGAGCTTGCCCCTACCTGTCGAATATGCGTCATAGACCCCGTTCCTCCCGTATATTATACCGCCTGTTGGGAAATCCGGGGCTTTAATATGCTCCATCAGGTCGAAGACCTCGAGCTCGGGGTCATTGATCAACGCCTTGAGGCCGTCAACGACCTCGGAGAGATTATGGGGCGGGATGTTCGTAGCCATTCCCACCGCTATCCCCGATGAACCGTTCAAGAGAAGGTTCGGCAGCCTGGACGGAAGTACCCTTGGCTCTTCCAGTGTCCCGTCATAGTTGGGGACCATGTCCACCGTTCCCTTATCTATGTCCTCCATCATCTCCATTGCAAGACGGCTCATCCTGCACTCGGTGTACCTCATGGCCGCGGCCCCATCACCATCGATGGAACCGAAGTTGCCCTGTCCATCTATGAGCATATATCGTAGGGAGAACGGCTGGGCCATCCTGACCAGTGAATCGTATATCGCAAGGTCCCCGTGAGGATGATACTTACCCAGAACGTCCCCGACCACCCTACCGGATTTCTTATAGGGTTTGCCATGGACCATCCCGCCTTCGTTCATGGAATGGAGTATCCTCCGATGGACCGGTTTGAGACCATCCCTGGCATCCGGCAATGCCCTGCCCACAATGACCGACATGGAATAGTTGAGATATGATGTCCTCATTTCATCCACGAGCTCCCTATCGAGGACCCCGATATGCTCTATGTTCGAGGGCGCCCCACCCTCAGGACCGGCCTCTTCTACCACCTCATCAGATGTCAAGCTCGGTCACCTCCTTTGCATGGGCCTCAATGAACTCTTTTCTAGGTTGTACCTCGTCACCCATGAGCACAGTGAACACCTCATCTGCGGCGATGGCGTCCTCCATTGTTACCTTGAGCAGGGTCCTACTCTGCGGGTCCATGGTGGTCTCCCACAACTGACCCGGGTTCATTTCGCCCAAACCCTTGTACCTCTGGACTATGGCCCCTGGAGAGAGCTCCTTCACGAGCTCATCCTTCCTTCTGTCTGTGAAGCAATAGTACTCTTGCTTGGCCTTTTTGACCCTGTAGAGCGGAGGTTGGGCTATGAAGAGCTTGCCGTCAGTTATCAGCTCTGCCATGAACCTGTAGAAGAACGTCAGGAGCAGGGTTCGGATATGGGCCCCGTCAACATCCGCATCGGTCATCAGTATGATCTTGTGGTACCTTAGGCACGAAAGATCGAACTCGTCCCCTATGCCCGCCCCGAGGGCCATTATCAGAGCCCGGATCTCCGTATTCCCGAGCACTTTATCCAGCCGTGATTTCTCGACGTTGAGTATCTTGCCCCTGAGAGGCAATATCGCCTGGTAGCCCCGGTCCCTTCCCTGTTTGGCCGAACCGCCAGCTGAATCCCCTTCCACTATGTATAGCTCGGATATCGTTGGGTCCTTGGATTGACAGTCGGCCAGCTTTCCCGGCAGACCGGCCCCATCAAGCAGCCCCTTTCTCCTGGTAAGCTCCCTGGCCTTCCTTGCCGCTTCGCGTGCCTGCAAGGCCTGGACCGCCTTGGATAGGATCTTCTCTGCCTCCCTTGGATGCTCTTCAAGGTACTCCCTGAGCTTCTCGTTGATCAGGTTCTCTACAATCCCCTTCACCTCGGAATTCCCGAGCTTGGTCTTGGTCTGACCTTCGAACTGGGGCTCGGGCACCTTGACCGACAGGACGCATGTCAGGCCCTCACGCAGGTCCTCACCCTGCAATTGGACCTCCTTCTTGAGGAGATTGGCGCTACGCGAGTGATCGTTGAACGTCCTTGTCAGGGCCGCTTTCAATCCGGAAAGGTGAGTGCCTCCTTCGGTGGTGCTGATGTTGTTGACATATGAGAAGATGTTCTCATTATAACCGTCCGTCCATTCCATGGCGGCTTCGATGCAGATGTTATCCTTCTCACCCTGGAGATAAATGGGGGGTTGATGGAGAGGCTTGCGTGACCGATCGATGTAGGAAATGAATGAAACTATCCCCCCTTCGTAATGGAATTCCTCTCTCTGCCCGCCCTCCCCTTCCCGCTGAATGGACATCCTTATCCCACGGTTAAGGAAGGCAAGCTCCCTCAGACGGTGGGAAAGGACCTCGAAATTGAACTCGACCATTGAGAATATCGTCGGGTCAGGAAGGAACGTTACCGTCGTCCCAGTTCTATCCGAAGGTATGTCACCCTTTACGGTCACCGGTGTGACGGGGCGCCCCCGCTCATATCTTTGATGGTGGATGTGGCCATCCCTCTGGACTCTGACCTCTAACCATGTCGAAAGGGCATTGACCACCGAGACTCCGACCCCATGAAGTCCGCCAGATACCTTGTATGCGTCCTTCTTGAACTTGCCACCTGCATGCAGTCTCGTCATGGCTAGCTCGACGGCCGGGACCTTGTGAACGGGGTGTGGTTTGACCGGGATGCCCCTGCCGTCATCGGACACTTCTACCGATCCATCGCTAAGGAGAGTTACGTTTATGTTCTTGCAATGACCAGCCATGGCTTCGTCAACTGAGTTGTCAACCACCTCATATACAAGGTGATGGAGCCCGTGGCTGTCGGTAGACCCGATGTACATAGCAGGCCGTTTCCGAACCCCTTCTAACCCTTCGAGCACCTCTATAGAACGCTCATCATAGACTTCGCTACCCAGATCGGCACCGGCCAATAATTCATCCGACATCTTCCCTCCCCCAGTCTATTCCATATTCCTTCCTTGAACTCGCGCCCAGGTGCATCCCTTTTGCATTGGACCTTAATATGATAATGAATGCGGGGTATATAAAGCCATCGCGTGCGCGCGCGCGCGTTACTAGTATAAGATGACGATCAAACACCCTGATAGTTTTAAATGGAGCTATCACTTCACCCCGCCGATGCGGGACAGGATCAGAGCATATGCACTCCAGAATGCCGTTGAACATAAGGGCAGGGCAAGCATAGGACCGGTCATTGGTAAGGTCATAGGAGCTATTCCCGAGCTTAAAACGGACCCTAAGGCCGCTTCTCTCCTTGTCAAGGAGATCGTTGACGAGGTCAACTCCCTCGGATTGGATGAACAAATTAGGGCTTTGAACGAACTCGGCGCCCCTATCAAAGCTATGAAAAAGGAAAGGGGAGACCTGCTGCCTGACCTGGAGGGGGGCTTGGAGGGTAAAGTGGTCATGAGGTTCGCTCCGGGCCCATCGGGTCCTCTGCATATAGGACATACGAGGGCTGCCATTCTTAACGATGAATATGTTAAAAGGTACAAGGGGCGCTTCATTCTCCGTCTGGAAGATACGAACCCCGAAAAGCTAGAACCTGAAGCATATACAATGATCCCTGAGGATCTAGAATGGTTGGGGATAGAGGTCCATGAGTCCTTCGTCCAATCCGATAGAATGGAACTCTATTATGACGCTGTCAGGGAACTGATAAACGTAGGGGGGGCCTACGTCTGCACTTCCGACACCGAAGTTTGGAGGTCGCTCAAGGAGAGTGGACATCCTGTGGAAGACAGGGGTTTGCCCCCAGATGTCCATATGGACCGTTGGGATAAGATGCTTGATGGGACCTATAACGAGGGGGAGGCCTTCCTCGTTATCAAGACTGACCTAAACCACCCAAACCCTGCGGTCAGGGATTTTGTAGGGATGCGTCTCAGGGACGAACCCCATCCCCGAACGGGGAACCGTTACAGAGCGTATCCACTTTACAATCTCTCGGTAGCCTTCGATGACCATTTGATGGGTTGTACACACATCCTGAGGGGCAAGGACCATCTGAACAATACCCTCAAGCAGGAATATATATACGATTATTTGGGGTGGAAAAGACCCCACTTCCTCCATTACGGCCTGGTCAGCATTCCGGATACGCTCCTGAAGAAATCCCTCATTGCTCAGGAAAGGAGAGAGGGAAGGATAGAAGGCTGGGACGATATCCGTCTCGGAACCCTTCGGGCATTGAAGGCCCGTGGTTTCGACCCTCTATCATTGAGACGCTACTGGCTCGATGTGGGTATAAAACCTGTCGATATTAACTTCTCCTGGGAGACCCTCAGCGCAATCAATAAGGTGGTCATTGACGATAGGACAAATAGATACTTCTTCGTGGGATCGCCCAGACTCCTGTCCGTTGCTGTCGATAGGCCCCTTGAGGCCTCCATACCGCTCCATCCAGAGCATCCCGAGAGAGGTGCCAGGAAGTACAAGCTTGACCCTATCAATGGGAAGATAATGGTCCTAGTTGCCGAAAAGGACCTGAAAGAGCAGAAGAAGGGGGTTGTCTTCAGGTTGAAGGACCTATGCAACATCATCCTCGAAACGGATGGGGGATCAGAAGCTTCCTATGCTGGCCAGGACCTCTCGAGCGTCAAAGGGGAGCGGGGACGGATAATCCAATGGTGCCTTCCGGGCTCTCCTAGATGCACTATATTATACCCTGAAGATAATATGGGGCCAAATGAAGGGGTCGCTGAGGGGTTTGTCGTAGAGGAGGGGAGAAAGGGCTCCCTTGTGCAGTTCGAAAGGGTGGGTTTCTGCAAGGTCTGGCTTAAGGGTGAAGAGCTCTATGCCAACTACGGTCACAAATGATGTCCTTTTAGAGGAAATCCATGGGACATCCCTTCTACGGGATTATATCCTTCCAGCAAGGATTCTAACATATGGAGCGCAAGGTCCCATCGATACCCTTGGATTTCGATTTCATAGAGCTGGTCAGGAAAGCCTCCCTGGTCAGGAAGGGACTGCTTGACGACCTTGATCTGAAGTAGGTCCCAACCTCAAGAAATGGTCTCCCCCGACCCCCACCAATGGAAACCATTATTCCATAGAAGGGCTGTTATCTACTGGATGGACCAGATGGAGTTGCTCTTCCAGATATCCAGTAAGGTGCTGAGGGATGCCACTGCTTTAAAATTGAACGGACGGACAGATGGGGGAGAGGGGTCGGACCTTCGGGTCCCGGGGTCCACCCCGCAGGATAATATTCTGGAATCCTCAATAATAGAGCTGGTGAGGGAACGGTCCACCGGTTGGGGTGTCATTTCCGAAGAGGGACTGCTTGAGAAGGGGGATGGAACCACGGTGCTTTACATGGACCCCCTTGATGGAAGCTACAATGCTGTCAACCAGATACCATTCTTCTCCACCTCCCTTGCTCTCTTCGATGTTGGGTCCGAGGAGGTTACACATGCAATGGTCATTGAGATCCCAACCGGAAGGATCTATCATAGCATGCTCGGTTCCGGGACCTACATGGACAATATCAGGCTCCATACCAGGGACCGCGATTTGAAAGATGCTGCACTATCTGTCTATATAGGGTCCGAGAGCATCACACAAATAGAGGGGATTGTCAACGGTGTTAGGAGGATCAGGTACCTGGGATGCGATTCCCTGGAGATGTGCTCTGTCGCCCAGGGATCGCTGGACGGTACACTATACTTCGGGCGGATACCAAGGAAGACCGATATTGCCGCCTCGATGCTTATCGTAAGAGAATCCGGAGGGGAGGTGTTCTCGGTCCTGAAAGAGGGGGGGAGCAAGACCTGCAGGCTTGGTGACCCGTGGGGGGACTTGAAAGGGATCGTCTCACTAGGAAGGCCTGCGAACATTCAAATGCTCCTTCCCCTTTATTGCGGGCTATCACAGGGAATAAACGCGGGGGATGATAGCACATGAGGATCGGTGTGGTGGCCCACCCCAGGAAGAACATTGCCCGACTAACGAAGATGGAGATAATCAAGGAAACAGCCTTTTTAGTCTCGCAAGGGGCGGATATCGAGCTTGTGGTAGAGGAGGGGCTATCCAGAGGACGCGATTTCACCGGAATCCGTTACCAATGTGTAAGGGATATGGATGTGGACCTTGTGATCTGTATCGGCGGGGATGGTACGATCCTCAGGACCATGCAATTAACGTCCGTACCAGTCCTGGGTTTGAACGCCGGCTCGCTTGGTTTCCTCATGGAACCTTACCCTTCCAATATCAGAGCGCTATTGGAAGACCTCCTTAACGATCGATTCATTGTCGAAGAGCGCACCAAACTATCAACTGTTTTGAACGATGAACGGCTGCCGGACGCGGTCAATGAAGCTGTCGTTATGACCGGAACTCCGTCAAAGATCCAAGACCTCGTGATAAGCATAAATGGTGAACAGGGACTGGCAATGAGGGCGGACGGTGTTATTGTTTCGACACCAACAGGGTCGACAAGCTATGCTTTGTCCGCAGGTGGGTCCATAATCGACCCACGATTGCCAGCGTTAGAGATCGTCCCCATTGCGCCGTTCAGGGTAAATATCCGGCCCCTTACAGTTCCTGACAATTTTAAGATAGACCTCAAGGTCATACATAGGTCTAGGTCGGCAATCATCTCCATCGATGGGAATTATAAAAGGAGGATAAATTACAGGGATCGCCTCTCGTTCACTCGTTCGGGGTCTCCTGCGCGTTTTATCAGGTTCGAGGGTGGTTTTTACAAGCGATTGAACGAAAAAATCCTGAACTATGTCCATTCCCCGAAGGAAACTTTGATATAATAACGAAACATTACAACTGATTGTTGTATAGTAAAACTGGACAAGAATCTCAAAATGACCTTGATGTGATACTCTCTGTTCTGGAGAATCCCATCAGAAGGCGGATACTACGTAAGTTGGCCCATGAGAATAATTACCCTCTTCAGCTCTCAAAAGAACTTAATGTCAGTCAGCAGGCCGTTATGAAGCACCTGAAGGTCCTTGAAGAGAGCGATTTCGTCGTATCTTACGATGAACCTTCCAAAAAGGGTGGTCCTCCCAGACGGGTCTTTACTCCTAGGAAGAGATACTGTATTCGGATCGACATTGGCCCGAACACCTATAGCGAAGAGATACAATCTTACAAGAACTATGATATCGGAAAGGAAGACACGGACCATGAAGGGGTAATTGACCAACTTAAAATCGAGATCTCGGGCAAGGTCACTGGGGAGATGAGGTCCGAGATAGCTGGAACTCTTCCCGCCTTCATAGATCCCAAGCTCGAGACCATACGACTCCATCTTGAAAGAGTGATCAAAGAAGAGAATAGGAGAAGCAAGTTCCTTGACCTTTCTAACCTTTTAATCGCTTGTGATCGGGAGATCACTCAACTTGAGGATAGAAGGAGACGCTTGATAGCACTTAGGGAGAGGGCAAATGAAGAAGCTAACGTCCTTATAAGCAATATTTCCGATGATCCTTTGGATAAAGAGGTCCTCCTGCATCTCTTAAAAAACAAGGATTTGGATATAGCTAGGTTATCTGATATAATTGGAGCAGATGAAAAAGCTCTGGAATCCCTTTTTAAAGCGGTAAAGAAAAGACATTTTTTATTATAGGGAAAAATAACCCCCCCCCATAATTGCTAATGGAACTATCGTGAACACATTAAAAGATTATGTTGAACATGATTTGAGGAAGAACACATACTGTCGGTTATGATTTGACGGAGGAATCATGCAATATCTAAAGAACGCACTTTACCAATGGAGATATGATAGTTATAATAATAATAATATATAAATATATCTATATATATATATATATAAATATTATTAGTATAAATATTCATCTGTTTATTTAAATACAATATTAATTAATTAAAAAATAAATACGTATAAATCAACAAAATACAAGTTCCAATGGAAATGGTTGGGTCTCTCTCTTATTAAACATCCTTTTCATCCTTGGATCATTCAAAATATAATTATTGACCGTTATTCTTTTTTATTATATAATCATATTTAATTAAAAGATCACAATTGATAACATCCCAAGACCTCGTTTTTGAGAATTCAATGGCATTATTCTTTAATTCGTATCGTAATGTTAGATCATTAAGCAATCTTTTACAATTCTCAACGAACGAATCCACATCATCAGATATCGATACCAACCCCCCCTTCGATCCGTTAACCAATTCTTGGCATCCTCCTTTATCCGAAACGATGCATGGAAGCCCCGAGGCCATAGCTTCCAATACTACATTTCCAAATGTTTCTGTGGTAGATGGGAACAGAAAGATGTCAGAACTAGCATACGCCTCATAAAGGTCCACCCCGGTCAGGTACCCCGGAAAGACGGCTTCCGGCATTCTTTCCTTCAAACGATGCTCTTCAGGACCCGATCCGATCACAAGGAACTTTATCTGCATCCCATACTCTCTCATCATCCTTTCATATGTGGATATCAGAACATCCAATCCCTTATAATGAACGAACCGACCCGAGAAGAGATAGACAACTTCGTTTCCGATGCCGTGCTTTTTTCTGAAATCGGATGACCTGTTCGATGGATTGTACCTCTCGTTGTGGATCCCACGGGACCAGAGGCCTGTTCTCTTGACCCCCCTTTCCTTCAACATTGCTTCTATTTTTTTTGTAGGCGCCAGTACAATATCACAAGCATTGTAGAAATGCTTGAGATAGGACCATAGCAATGGTTTGAGAAAACCTACATGATAATACCTCATGTAGGATGGGAAGTCGGTATGGAAAACGCTTGAAACAGGTAATTTCCTCTTTCTACCGTACCGTAAGAATCCCAGACCGGCTATGTCAGGGGTCGAAATATGAATGATGTCCGGATCGAATTCATCGAGTTCTTTGGCATTCCTCGGTCGAAAAAAACCGAACCTGTACGCGGGATAGGCGAACACTGGCAACGATGGTGTGATATTCACCCTATGTTCCTTCGCCACATCCTCTGGGACATCCGAGGACCAGATGGCCATCTCATGTCCTTCCTTAGAGATGGTGCTAACGAGCTCATGTAGGGTCTTTGCTACCCCATCTTTGTTCGGGACGAACGTTGCTGCATATATTGCAATACGCAAGTAGTAACCATCCTGAAGAACATAACTCAATGAACCTAATTAACAATTCCCGTTGATAATCATAGATGAGTTAAATAAGGTTATAGTTGAGAGAAAATTGCCGCGTTACTTATGAACCATATGGCCCATATCCAGGATGGGGTAGACAATACAGATGAAAAAAGAATGGTGCGGATGCCGGGATTTGAACCCGAGCAAGTAGCTTGGGAAGCTACGGTCCTACCGGGCTAGACCACATCCGCTTGGATCAAAGGCCACAATATGGGAGTATCATATATCCTTTTCTGGTCCTCTATACCCCCTCATCTCCTTGTGCCTTCTGCTTGAGCCTTTTCAATCTCTCCTTTGAGGTGAATCCCGTCGCCTCTTCCAGGAACATGTTCCTTTTCTTCATTGTGTCTAGGACCATTTCTTCTGGTATCTTGACCGTAACGATCTCAACTGCAAGCTCTTTCTTCGAAACCATCTTGGCCCTGATAGGTTGCATGGCACCGTATCGAGATATGCGCCAACCGTCAGCGACCTCACAGTTACCGAAGACGGTCATCATAAGCAGATTGAGCCGATCTCCTTCGACCTTGGAATGGTTCCCCCTTTTAATGTCATAATTCTCCATAATAGGTCCACCGTCACCTCAAGGGAGGACCCGGTCTTAAGTCTTTTTCTGTTGGGGTGTTCAAGGTAACGCGCGATCATCTTTATTCAAAGCCCAACGATTAGTTTAGGGGTAATGATCGATATCATTCCCTGATCCCTTCCTCCATTATGGAGAAGACAGCCTCTCCTTCTGGGAGGTTCGGGGAATCGATCAGTCGTGCGATCCTTCTGTTCCCCTTGGATTTTCTAAGATATACCCTAAAGGTGGATGAATGGGCAAGGACGTGACCGCCGATAGCCCGTGTGGGATCTCCGAAGAACGCATCAGGCTTTGATGAGACCTGGTTCGTCACTGCCACCACGGCCTTGTTGATATCCGCGAATTGCATGATAGAATGAAGGTGTTTGTTCAACTTCTGCTGTCTCTCCGCAAGAGACCCTCTCCCTATGTACTCGGCCCTGAAATGTGAGGTAAGGGAATCCATTATCAGGAGCTTTATTGGGAATTCCTTGGTTATCTCCTTCGCTTTTTCTATCAGAAGCATCTGATGATGTGAGTTGAAGGCCCTAGCAACATGTATCGTCTTTAGAACCTCGTTCGGGTCCAAGTCCAAACCATTGGCCATCTGGATTATCCTCTCGGGTCGGAAGGTGTTCTCGGTATCGATGAAGACCGTATGCCCTGAAAGACCCCCCTCATCCTCGCCCCTCGTGATGTTCACACAAAGTTGGTGGGTGATCTGCGTCTTTCCTGATCCGAACTCGCCGTAGAACTCGGTGATTGCGCAAGTCTCTAGACCGCCACCGAGAAGGGTATCTAGGGCTTTTGATCCCGTGGTCACCTTGAACGCGGCATTCCTCTGCTCCATTATCACATCCCCCGTAAGGAAACCCCCAACATCGGCGAGTTTCTTTGCGGCAGCAATGATCTTGTTCGCTGTCGCTTCACCGATCTCGGCCGCCTCTATCAGGGCGGAGGGGGATGAGACCGCTATGGACATAAGATCGTCGAAGCCCGCTTCTCTTAGTTTCTCTGCTGTTGCTGGCCCTACACCCGGAAGCTCTTCGACTGATTTTTCATCGTTCATTCGATCACCTATTAGGGATTAGCCGACCTGCTGTGGAAAGATATAAACCTTGGGAGGGAGGGGGGAATTGCGAAAGTGACGCTATTTGCTCAGACCCCTGAAAGGAACTCGTCCACAAGAGGCAGATAATCAAGGTGTTTGAAGGTGGTCGTATCCTTTGGCGAGAACAGGCGGATCATGGGCTCTCCCCTGACCCTGCAGAACTTGTTCATGGCCGTTGTATACTTGTCGCGGCTCTCGGAGAACTGACGGAAATCCTGGAATAGGGACAGTGAGACGGTCTCGTAATTGCCGTAGACCGAGAAGAAGCTCGGTAGGTTGAGGTGCTGGATATCAGGAGCCGAACGGGTCGATCCCTTGAATTTGTCGTAATGTGCCTCGACAAGGCAGAGTATATCGAATCCTATCTTCGTATAGTCTATCACTCGCAGCTTCTTTATGACATTGAGCTCCAAGAGTTCTTTCTTATGTCGGGCGACCGCTTGTCTGGTCGTATCGAGCATATTTGCGATCTTGTTATCAGGCAGGTCGGGGTACTGGAGCAGACCTTTCATGATCACCTTTTCCTTCTTGGTGAGGTGGTAAACCTTCTCCCTTGTGAGCTCAGGGTCCGGGGCCTTTTGCGCCCGCCCAGTTTCCTTGCTATCGAGGTCGAAGATACGTTCGAGCACGGTGGTATAATCGAAGTTCTTGTTGACCTTGGAGAGGGTCAGCGGATAGAGAGTGGTATGGATCTGGTCCACATCAAGAAGGTCCTTGTCCGAAAGAGCGGTCATGATCCCATGGTCGACCTTTCTGTAGGATGTGTAATCCTTATTGAGCGAGATATAGAATAACGTATCCCCCAATATCTGGGAAGAGTATATGCTCGGCCATCGACCAAAGGCATCCGTCATGCCATCCGTCTCTTTTTTCGTCATCGTTGGAACGTTCATGGGTGCCCAGGTAATGGAAAGGAGCTCGTACCCCATCACTTCGATATTTGGAACTATCCTGTCGGTTATTAGTCCCATCCTCTTCATCTTGTTCTTTATGGCGTTCAATGTGGACATGCGTACCCCGACAAGCTCGGATAGCTGCCTGTCGTTCAGCATCGGAAATTTGACGAGACCCCAAAGGATCATCTTTTCATTGCGCGATAACTTCATAGGAGGAACTGCTCCGGTAGGTCAACCAGTAGTCATGCCCTTAGAGGTAATAAACCTTCCTGATTTTTATATAATATCTGTCAAGTATTGATATTTTATCCGCAGCAAGTGTCCCAAATCACAGTTCATGTAAGAAATTCAGAATAAAATGTAATATCTGGTCTATCAGACGATATCTACCTGGTCTGCTCGAGCAACTCCCCTAAACCCTTGAGCTGCGCTCTGATCACATCATCGTCTGCTACTTGGGTCTCGTTCTCGGGGACTATCCTTATCCCCATATCGCCCTTCAATGTACCCTCGATTATCGTATCGGAAGTGGTCGTTATCGCCCTTCCTGCAAGGCTTCCCGATATCCTTGCGGCATGATGTACGATGATATCTTGATAGGAACGGACATTACCATTTATCACGGTGTCCTCGCCTAGATATATACTCCCCTTCGAGATGATATCGCCGAAGACCTGAGTCTCCCTCTCCATCTCAAGCTTGCCCCCCGATTCGATGTTGCCGACGAGATGACAACCTGGTCCGATTCGCAGGTCCCCTGGAACAAAGATGCCATCCTTGAGGATACGGCTTCCCCTGGGGAAATATATGAACTCCCGGGATATCAGAAGCTCTTCTTCCGCCCCAGATTCGAGCTCTTTGAGGAAATCCTCCACACCCTTCTCATCTCCTTTTCTTACAAGGTCGAGCAGATAAAGGAAGATGTAGATCAGCACCGATATCGGGTTCCTGATGCTAACGTGTCCTTTCGATTCAATGGCTTTTGGGTCGATCTGGACCCCTTCACCAATTTCCATATTTGCGCCAACGACAAGTTCTCCGACAATGGTGCATCGTTCGCCGATGTATACGTCATTATCCCCTGTGATGTTACCGTTCACCCTCGTTCCCTTGTCCACCCTGATATCGCCGATGGAGATAAGGTTCCCATCAATCTCAGCGTGCTCCCCGATGAATATCCTACCCTCCGTTATCACATTCCTTGAAAACTTGCACCTATCGGATATTATCAGGTCCCCTTTGCCTCGGAGGGTCTTCTCCTCCACCAAGGTTCCCTTGGGTATGTGGCAGATATTCCGATCGAACACCATGAAAGCGTCCCATTCCCCGTGACGATGATATCATGTATAAGGGAATAAATATAGCTTTTGTTCTTTTTGTTGAGCTGATATCGTGTAAAATGGGAAAGAGATCGGCTTTCTATGGTGGAGTATCGAACAATAGGGGATCAGATGTCCAATAGGACCCTGGCCTTCCAAGCCCCATCCGTTGTCTCGAAGGAGGTGCCATGACGGGTTACTGCCTTGACCTCCATCCCCTGCTTTTCCGGTACTATGGAGACCTTGTACATCTTCCCCCTCATTGACATTTCCTTTTTAGGGTTGGAAGGGTCATCGAGGAGAACGAATTCCGGCAATAGTACGATATCACTGGCAGAATCAAGGAGGAAAAGGACCTCTGTAAGCATCAGTACCAGCAGTTCCTCATTGGACGTCGATGTGAAAGAGAGGTCCACTGGTCCTATGTCCTCTTCAAGGACATAGGCCTCAGAGATGGTCCCATAGAGCCCTGCTACCATTCTTGATAGCACCTCTTGAGCGGAATTACCTCTGGCCGAGATCCATATATCGGCAGTATGGTCCCCGAACTCGAAGGAGCCCATATCGGGCTTGTAAACCGGACACATGGGTCAGGAGTAACCCACAAAGGATAAAAAATATGCCATATGGGGTCCGAGCTGGGGTATCGTCAAGTATTTAGAGCTACATGCCAATCTTGTTCGCAAGGTCAGACTATTGAGAAAGAACGATATCTGGAGCGATTCGATTGAGGCTGCTTGATAGGGATTACCAGGGTAACCGGGTCAGGTTAAGGGTCGATGGTGTGGATGACCTCTGGTTCCTTGAAAAGCTTCTCTTGCCAGGGACCGTTCTGGGCTCCGAAACGCAGCGTCGGTTGGACCCAAAGCCCGATAAATTAAGACCAGACCGGACCGAACGTATCAGGGTATTCCTCCAGATAGGGGTCGAGGCAACCGAGTTCCAGGAGTTCAGGGATGTCCTTCGGGTCAAGGGAAGGATCTTGGAGGGCCCTCCCGGGGTGGAAGGCCACCATACATTGGCCATTGGACCGGGAACGGTCCTGGAACTGACCTTTCCCGCCCTGACGGGGGTGGAAATGGGAATAATCGATGAAGCGGTTGGAAGGTCATACGCACCCAAGGCACTGGCAGTTTACGTGGATGATAGGACCGAGCAGCTCTTCAGGCTCCACGACTACGGGATAGAGGAACTTGGGTCCTCTGCTGAGGTCACTACCGGAAAGATGTTCGATGGTGGGACCTTGAACGGTCCTGCAAGGTTTGCCGAGATCACGACCATGATAAAAGCGTACATCCAGAGCGATACACCCGTGGTCATAGTCGGTCCTGGGTTCTTCAAAGAGCTCCTTGGGACCCACTTGCGGAGCGAGCTTGGTATTCCCCCGTCGCGATTTATAATGGCACCATCCTCCTCCAGCGGGAAGGGGGCTATCTTGGAGGTCATGACAAATTCCAAAGGCATCCCAGGCCTTCTTGGAACGCTGAGGTTATCACAGGAGATGGAACTCCTTAGGGATTTGATGGAAAGGATAGGGACTGGAGGTCTGGCAACTTATGGCAGGTCCGAGGTCCTGAGGTGTCTGGAGACCGGTGCGGTCGAACATCTACTGCTCTCTGAGGAACGGTTCGGCGAGGAAAGGGGCGGTCCTGTCATGGAGCGATGTCTCAGTACCGGTGCAAGGAGCACCATCATATCCGTAAGACATGAACCAGGTCGGATGTTCGCCCATATGGGTGGTATTGCAGCGTTGCTGCGATACCGAACGAACCCTATATGAAACGATACTGCCATCCCCGCGAAAAAGCATAATTTTAATTAACACCTCCCACATCGACCGTTCGGTGCATGCTCATGAGGATACTTATCACCGATGGATTGGCCAAGGATGCTGTGAAGATGCTGGAGTCAGCTGGACATGAGATCGTGATGGATGAGGTCACACCCGAACGGCTGCTAGAGGTCGCCGGGGATTACGACTGCATAATAGTCCGGTCCAGGTCCAAGATAACGAGGGCCGTTATCGAAAAGGGTTCCAAATTGAAAGTCTTAGCAAGAGCCGGGATAGGGGTCGACAACGTGGACCTTAAGGCTGCCACTGAAAAGGGGATCAAGGTCGTGAACGCTCCGTTGGGGAGCACGATCTCTGTGGCAGAGCTGGCATTCGGTCACATGCTTGACCTATCGCGTGGTATTACAAAAGGGACTGCGGCCCTAAAGCAGGGCAAGTGGTTGAAAAAGGAACTGAAAGGGTTCGAGCTGGAAGGTAAGACTGTAGGAATAATCGGATGCGGCCGTATCGGTCAGGCCCTTTCAGCAAGGTGCAAGGCCTTCGGTATGAAAGTGAAGGGGTTCGATCCATACCTTTCCCAGGAATCCGCGAAGAACGCGGGGATAGACCTGCTGAACCTCGATGACCTGTTGAAAGTTTCGGATTATATCTCCCTTCATGTTGCCCTCACCGATTCGACAAGGAAAATGCTGAGCGCTCCGCAGTTCGCAATAATGAAGAAGAGCGCTTATCTGATCAATTGCGCAAGGGGAGGCGTGGTCGATGAGGACGCCCTCTATAACGCATTGAAGGAAGGTAGACTGGGCGGAGCAGGCCTTGATGTGTTCGAAACGGAACCGCCAGTGAACCCAAAGCTCATCGAACTTGACAATGTCACATTCACACCGCACATAGGCGCGAACACTAAAGAGGCACAGGACAAAGCAGGGGTCCAGGTAGCAGAACAGGTTTTGCTCTGCTTCTCGGGCAAGGAACCCGAGTTCTGGGTGAACAGACCCAAATGACCTCACTATGAGAGGGACCTGTAAAGGTCCTCGAGCTCGGAAATGTGATCCTCTATCGTGTAGAGGTTACTATCTATCCTCACAGACCTGATATCTTCAAGACCTGGCAGGTCATCGCCCCCGGTATAGGTTCGGCCAGTACCGGATCGTGAAATGAACATCTGCATAGACCTGGTCGGTGGTACCAGGAGGCAAAGACCAGCTGCCAGATAATCGAACAGTTTATTTGGGAGCATCGTGTCCATGTACCCCCGATCGGCCCCGTACGGCAAAAAAGGGATCAGACCAGCATCATAGCGCGTGAGCACCGACATGAGCTCATCATGGGGAAGACTGCCTTCGAAATGATACCGTTTCAATCTTTTCTGAGGGGCTTTGAATAACTTTAAGGTCCGTTCATCGCCCATTCCGTGGATATGGATGTGAACTCCCTTCCTCGCTATGTCCATGAAGAGCTGCAGCATGCGGCCCCTGTATCCGTCTGAAGATAGCACCCCTTCATAGACGATATGCAACTCCCCGTCAGTATCGGACAGCTTTTCTAAATGGGGCTTTAGGTCAGAACGCATAGCATAATTGTAGAAGAGGACCGAACCTTTTTGGGAAATTCCGTACTTCTTTTGTGCCAGCTCCCTGGTGTGTTCGGAGACATATACACGAGCGTCGCTATTAAGGGTGGCCTCCCTTTCTAAGGAGATGAGGCGTTCATAGATCGTTCGGAGAGCAAGCCATTTGATAGGAGGTATACCAAGCGCCCAAGGTGGTAGGTAATTACCTAACTGGATATCCCGTTCGAACGCTGTGACCATATCGCGAACATCATAGACCTTGGGGATACGGGCATACCTTGATACCGCTACCGCCAGTACATCTGGCATACTGCATGTGTGGACGATATCATGCTCCTTCGACCATGTTTCTTTCTCTACCAACTTCCTATAATACTGGGGAAAGAGCGTTGTTCGGAACTGATAGAGAGGATGGTGGGAGGTCCTTAAAAGCTCGAATCTCTTCCATCCATCCCCGATATCCGTGAGGTCTATGGAACCCCCTTTCCCCTGATATAGCAATGAGACCTCGTGTCCCCTGTCGCTTAAGGCCCTCATCTGCCTGTAGGTCCTCATCGAGAGGGCAGGAGTTAGGCAGAGGATGCGCATGCTCCATCATCCTGTGGTCACTATATTAATTGATAGACAGACCTTTCCGACTGGAATGACCATCCCACTATCGGTCCCTTTCGAATAATTCCATTGTTATGTAATTCATCATCTTCTTAATGTCCATCGTATTCATGATGAAAGAAATGTCCTTTTTTGTCAATCCTTTGATAACAACGAGTATCACTATGAACGATAGGAGGGACAGAGCTGCGAACCCGATAAGCTCGTAGAACCTAGTTATTTCAAACAAAAGTTCCTGGAACAGGAAAAGTGTACATGCCGATATCCCTCCCGCGACGAGGTATCTAATCACGATGGTATTGACCCCTATCTTGACAAGTCTGTGGGAAAGGGCCCTAGTCAGGATGTAATTGATGATGGCTGATATGAAGGTCGCAATCGCTGCCCCCACTGGCCCTAGCCCAAGGAGTCGTATGCCCAGGAAAGAGTCCGGAATGAATATGATGTTGAAGAAAACGTTCAACGGGACATATATCAGGGTCAGGAACAACGCATACGAGGTCTTATTGAAGCTCACGAAATGCGCGACATAGGGTCGGGTCAAGGCCCTCATCGTAACCCACCCCATCAAGAAGAAGAACACCCCCGCGGATGTATCGTAGCTGACATCCGAAAATATCACTATGAACGGTTTGGAAAGCGCGGCAAGAGTGAACGTCAAAGGTATAATGAAAAGGGATAGGTACTTCTCCGCCACCCTTGTCAGACGTTTGACTGTGCCAATGGAACCTATTGCTATCAAGGATGAAAAGGTCGGGAAGAGTATGTTCGTTACGACGGCTGTAAGCTCGTCTGGTAATTGTGCGAACTTCTGGGCGTTCCAGTAGATGGCAACATCTGCGTTCTCCCAGAAGAACTTGATCATGATCTTATCTATGAAAGCCACTATGGGGGCGGCGGTGACGGTAATCATAAGCGGTAATCCGAACTTGGTATACTCCATGAAAAGGGACCAGGATGGTCTCTTTATGCGGATTCCCCGGAGAAGGAAAAAAGATACGGAGAATAGGACGATCGCTCCCGCAACATAGGTCAGGGATAGGGCGTAGACATCATTGTAATGCAATACAAGGACGATCGTAAGGGCGGATTGGACGAAAGTTGATAGGAGCAGTCCCAATTCGGCCTTGGCCACCAACTGTTTTCCCATAAAAGTGTTCATCGGTATCTGGGCCAGGTTCGTAAGGACGTACCAAAAGAGGAGGATGTATATGACCGGTCGGTCGTAGGCCGATTCGAAACCTTCCTTGGGATAGACCCCTTGATAGAACCAGATGGATAACAATATCAGGATCACTGTGGCGCTCAAGAGCACAACTTTTATGGTCAGATAAGTTCCAATGCAGGTTCCAAGGTCCTTACCCTCTGAAACCTTCTTGATGTGGGCTGTGGAATACCCTAGGTCCGCAAAGAGCCCCATCATGCCGATATAGGCCAGGGCGAATCCTATGGACCCGACATATCCTTGAAGGATGTGATTGGCGATGAAATACCAGCTGATATACCCCATAAGGCTCATGAGCACCTTTGAGCCCATCATGAGAAAGGTCTTCCTGGCAAGCATCTAAGTCCAGTCTATACCAAAACTGAGGTGATTATTTAATCATTCTCGTGTACTATATAAATGCTAGCTAGTATAGTTGGGCTATCACTCTTTTATAATGTGCCATCATTTTCTTTGATTCATCATTCCAATTGAATTTATCATAAACAAGGTTGATATTGTTATCTCTTATCATTTCTCGGTTATATTTACCATTCATCGCCCGGTTTAATAATCCGCTGAGGGATTCATAATCATTACCATTAAAAACAAAACCGTTTTTATCCTCCACGATCAGTCCTTTATACGATTGGATATCACTCACAATAGGAATCACACCACAAGCCATGGACTCTAACAGAGCTGCAGAGATCTGGTCATAAAGCGGTATTCCAATATAAAAGTCACTAGAATTATAATATCCGAGCATCCGCTCCTGCGATACTGTATCCTCAATGAAGATGATTTGAATAGGGTCTTTATCTATGATATTTTGAATAGACTTTTTCCTTTCATTAGAAGCATACCCCGCGAGGAGTATTAAATAGATTGTTTTATGAGTTCTTTTTAAAAGATTGAATGCTTGTATTATCAGCTCCGGCCTATAGATGTCATTGATCCCCCTGGGAGCAATGAAAAAGGATCCAGTAAGTGGCAGTCCGAGTTCACCCCTCCATTTTGTTCTATCACCCCGTTTGAAAAAATCGACATCTATACCCCAGGTAAAACAATCTAATTTATTTTTTGTGAAAGGGAATTTATTTTCAACTATCGCTTTCATTTGTTCGGACACTGTGAGAACCAAATCGGCACGATCCAGGTTCTTTCTAGCAAATTCATATCCTGGTGTTCCTTCGACCAACTTAAAGATATCCGATCCCCAAATGCTAACAAAAAAGGGACTGAAATTCAATCTATATGTTAAGTATTGTGAGGCGTAATGCAGATGGACGATATCTGGTCTCTCTCTTGAGACGATTGACTTGACCTTCAAAGAGTTCAACTGTGTGGTTATTGTCCAATACAAAGGATAGCTATGGTCATGAGGATTAGGCAATTTATAGACCTTTGCAGTGGTAATATTCGTTTCCTTGTCCGTTACCAGGACGACATCGTTACCATTAGATGACAACCAATCGCACCATCGTTCAATATGGATACTATTTCCAGGGGCGATCAGGAGTATTTTCATTTTTTCACACTCAAATCCAGATTTTTCGGGTTAGTTGATTCCAGAGCTAATATTTATTATATATATTCTGTTCAAAATTAATAATATAAAAAACACTTTTTTAAAGTTAGAATTCATGATAGCACGCCCTTGATTTTTATGACCTTAGCCGGAATGCCTACCGCTGTTGAATATTCTGGGATATCGTTAATAACAACGGCCCCGGCACCGATTGTCGACCATTTTCCGATCGTTACATTTTGAATCAATTTTGCACCGGTTCCTAGCGTGACCCCAGTTCTTAAAATATTTCCACCATTTATAGCACATAATGGGTTAATATTGCAATAATCCTCAATAATGGCATCATGGCCTACGGTAGAGGATAGATTTAAAAAAACATGATTTCCGACAGTAATATTAACTGTCAATATGCAATTTGCAGTAATAACCGTTCCCTCTCCGATTTCAACGTTTTCGTTAATTTTCACACTCGGGTGAATTATCGTTTCGAACTTAATCGAATGTTCGGATAGTTTATCGACAATTTGTTTTTTTATATGGGGATCTCCTATACCTATGACATATCTAATGTCTTCAGCTCTATTTTGAACTATCCAATCTGATCCACCGATTATTTGATAACCATTGATCGTGGTCCCATGCAACTTTTGATTATCGTCGAAGAAGCCGATTATATTAAATTTATCATCTATTAAATTGATATGTTCAACGACCATAATTGTTTCCCGTCCTAGTCCACCAGCTCCTATAACACCTAATTTAATCATTTATTCCCCCTCGTTATTATTGATTTTGTAATAAATTCAATCTCCTCTTTTTCCATATAATTGTAGATAGGTAAAGAAAGGACATTATTTGAGACAATATCCGTTATTGGCAATCTAACATTCACATCTCTATATGCATTCAATCTATGGACCGGTGGGTAGAAATATTTTTTAACTCCAATACCTGCATCGGTCAATTCTCTTCCTAATTGGTCTCTATCTGATCCAAACTTATTTTTATTAATAATTATTGAAAAATCCTTATGAGAACTAATATGTTCAGGTGGTATTTTCTGAAATGAGAGTCCCGGGATTCCATTCAACTCATTTTTATATAGTTTTACATATTCATTCCTATTAGTTACGAATTTATCTATGTCATCAACTTGGGATAGGCCAATTGCCGCATGTACCTCTGACATACGTGCATTCAGTCCCGGAATCTCAGATTCATAATTTTTATCCAGCCCGTAATTTCGCATTATTCTAAGTTTTTCAGCCAACTCATCATCATCGGTAGTAATAATACCCCCTTCCACAGATGTAATGAGCTTTGTTGGACTGAGGCTGAATACTTCGGGTATACCTAAGTTACCACATTTTTTTCCATGGTATGATGCCCCGATCGCATGGGCAGCATCGATGATAAGAGGTATACCCTTTTCCTCGGATATCTCCTTTAGTTTATTGACATGGACTGGATTCCCGTACATATGGACCGCAAGGATTGCCCCCGTCCTATCGTTTACTCTCTCTCTAACCTTCGTCGGGTCAAGTGTGAAGGTATCGTCAATATCAGCGAAGGCTAACCTGTTCGAGGTCCAATACGCACTTGCAGCGGTCGCTGCGAACGTAAAGCTCGGAAGGACCACCTCCTTGCCTCTGACCCCAAGGGCCTCCAATACAAGCATCAGTCCTGAGGTGGCACTTGAGACCGCTACCACGTTCCTTGTCCCCAGAAGACCTTTTATAGAGTCCTCAAACCTACTCGTATAGTTGTTCACGTTGGTCAGCATATTGCTCGAAAGGATCACTCTCAGGTCAGGCATCAACGAATCCACATATCTGTTCACATTCGGTCGTATGATGGGGCTAATCATATTAAGGCCTCATGGTTGGTAATTGTAATACTTTGGTGACCGAGGATTGATGTTCATCTCTCTTATCCAGGCGGAGATCTCCCGGATGGTGGGTTCGATGCCTATGGTCAGTCCAAATCCTTTTCTTTCTATACTATTGAAAGAGACCCTATAGGACCGAGGGTCTTTCACCTGGGATACGTATTGAATGTCAGCTTCCGGGAACACCCTTTCGAATATCTTACCAACCTCCTTCATCTGGTAGTTCTCGGAAGTGGAACCTACATTATAGGTCCCTCCTTTGAATGACTGGTGGTTTGTTAGGGCGAAGAGAAAACACCTGGCCGCATCATGAACATGAAGGAAAGGCCTCCATTGATCACCCCCGAAGATCAAGGCCTTGTTCTCCATCATTATCTTGCCGGTAAGGTAATTGATCACTAGGTCGAACCTTGGCCGTGGCGATAGTCCGTACAAAGTCCCCAATCTGAGTATAATCGGTTCGAACTTTGGGGTGGTCAGGTCCATGATCCCTTTTTCGGCCAATAGCTTCGTCTCCGCATAAAGGGATTGAGGTCTGAGCTCTGAACCTTCATCGAGAATTCCATCCTTGGCCCCGTAGACACTGCAGGTGGAGGCGAAAATGAACGTATTGATACCTTTATCCCTAGCGGACATTGCGATCCTTAATGAAGAAAGATAGTTCGTTTCGACAGCCTTGTCCGCCTGGACCGCACAAGCGGGATCACCTACGATGGCAGCAAGGTGGACGATAGCGTCGATCTCGTTCAATCCCTTCAGGACGTCAGCAGGGTTTCTGATATCACCAGGATAGATTTCCAGTTCTTTCCTTGGCATGATATCTCTTAGCGGATCGAAACCGTAATTGAACGTATCCATGACCCTTACCTGGTGACCATCCTCTAGAAGCATTCTTACCAGTATCGAGCCTATGAAACCGGCACCACCCGTTACAAGGACACGCATATGGTCACCAGAACCGTTCACCTTTATCATATCGATATTTATATATTCATCTCAAGGCCCAAAAATGGGAAATGGGGGCAGGATATTGTGGACCATGCTATTGCATTGGGTGCTTTTGGACCCTTTTTTCGGTAAAGGATATAGGCTCGGATTGGCAATGGAGGTCCGGTGCGACCATGTTCACATCAGAAGACGGGTCCTCTGCGGTCAGGATAGCTAGGGCGCATATCGAGAGGCAGTTGGGTGGCAGGCCTATTAGCACCCCGCACGGTCCAAAGGTGTTCGACCAGCCCTCCGGGGTCTTCGTCACCCTCAACACCTACCCCGACAGGGAGCTGAGGGGCTGTATAGGTTATTCCGAGCCCATAATGGCCATAGGCAAGGCCCTTAGAGAGGTCGCTGTTGCGGCTGCTACAAGGGACCCGCGTTTTCCCCCTGTCCGCCTGAAGGAGATGGACTCCATAGTCATTGACGTTACCCTGCTCACACCGCCTGAAAGGTTAGAATATTCCGGCCCGGATGACCTATTATCCAAGATAGTCATAGGCAGGGACGGCTTGATAGCTAGAAAAGGGTTCTATTCAGGCCTCCTCCTACCCCAGGTCCCTGTTGAATGGGGGTGGGGTGTTGAGGAATTCTTATCCCACACCTGTTTAAAGGCTGGTCTTTCTAGAGATGAATGGAAGAGGGGCGATGTGGAGTTCCAAAGGTTCTCGGGGCAGGTCTTCGGTGAGAGGGTACCGCGAGGGGAAGTGGCCGAGGAGAAGCTTGGTTGAGGTATCACAGATGTCATACGACCTTGTCATCCAGGGGAGGGTCCTGACCGGTGCAGGACCCAAGGAATCCTTCATCAGCATCGAGGATGGCATCATCTCAAAGGTCTCACGTTCCCATCCCGGACATGACGTGTCGGTTACCAAACATACCAATGGTCTTATTCTTCCAGGATGCATCGATTCCCACGTTCACTTCCGAGACCCTGGAATGACCCAAAAAGAGGATCTCACGACAGGTTCCCTCTCCGCAGCTTTCGGCGGTGTTACCTCGTTCATGGACATGCCCAACACAAGACCCCCCACCCTTGACCTGAAGAGCTTCCTTGAGAAGGCGGTCATAGCAAAGGAGATGTCCTACATAGACCACGGACTGTTCCTGGGCATCACTCCCGCCTCGGACCACATATCGGTCCTTGACCGGCTGAAAGAGTTCAAGTCCGGTCCTTTCCCTATCGGTTTGAAGGTATTCCTCGGTGAATCCACCGGTTCGCTCGTGTTCAGACCTATAGAGGGCATTGCCAAGGTGATCGAGGACGCGATAAGATACCATCTGCCACTATCCGTCCATGCTGAGGATGGGGACCTGATAGCACAGGGAGGGATGGAAGGAAAAAGGAGCCACAAAGGGTCCTTAGCCCGCCATATGCTCTCCCGGCCTGCAGATGTGGAGCTCTCTGCCATGAACAGGGTCCTGAATGCCGCAGGCCCCAACAGTTCTGCGGTCCATTTCCTGCATATCTCATCCAAGGAGGGGATAGAAAGGGCCAGGGATAGCGGGGCATCGGTCGAGGTAACACCACACCACCTTCTACTTGACCTGAAGTGGTGCGAAGCGAACCTGGAACTGGAAACCCTGGCCAAAGTGAACCCCCCCATCAGGACAACAGCCGACCGGGCAGCGCTCTGGGATGCACTGACATCAGGACATGTCGATGTCATAGGTTCCGATCATGCCCCGCATACCCTGCCCGAGAAGGAAGACGGTGAGAATATCCCCTCAGGGATGCCAGGCACAGAGACCATGTTCCCACTGCTTGCACATGAGTTCATGGAAAGGAGGACCGACCTACGCCTTCTCCAAAAGGTCCTTTGCGAAGGACCTGCCAGAAGGTTCGGTCTGGAACATAAGGGATGCCTGTTACCAGGTTACGATGCGGACCTGATGGTCATAGACCCAAAGGATGTCAGGAAGATAAGGGCTGAGGACCTCCATTCCAAATGCGGTTGGACCGCCTACGAGGGTTTCAGAGCGATATTTCCGACGAGGGTCTATTCCAGGGGTGAGCTGCTGGTTGAGGATGGCAATATTTGTGGTCACTCCGGAAGATCGTTGGACCTGAGAACAAGGGAATGATTTTTTTTACACCCGTTTATTTCTTACAAAAAAAATCCCCTCGGCTATTTGTAACTTGGAAAAATGCTACGATTTTTATAAACCCCTTTTAAAAAACGACGAAGGTTTAAATAGGACGAACATCTGTCGTCGCTCGGTGTTCCAAGATGGCAAAGAAACAGACCACCAGGGAGTCGAAGAAGATCAAGGACAAGTGGAAGTCCAAGCAGTGGTATTCCATCTACGCTCCCGAGATGTTCAATAGGGCCAAGATCGGTGAGACGCTCTCAGATGACCCCGCTAAGATGCTGGGCAGGACCATTGAAGTTACGCTCCAGGACCTGACCGGTGACTTCAGGATGATGCACATCAAGCTTAGGTTCAGGGTCGTTGATCATTCGACGAGCGACGCCTTCACTAGGTTCGTGGGATTGGACCTGACCTCAGATTACATAAGGAGGCAGACCAGGAGGAAGAGGACCAAGATGGAGGGTGTGTTCGATGTGACCACAAAGGACGGTTACAAGATACGCCTCAAGCCCATGGCCATCTCCGATAAGAGGATACAGAGCTCCGTCCAGTACCTTATCAGAAAGAGGATGGAATCCGTGATAAATGAAGCGGGGTCTGGTCATACGTTCTCGGAGCTCACATCAATGGTGCTCACCCCCGATAAGGACAAAGGGCTCGTAACTCAGATCCTCAACCAGTGCAGGCCGGTATACCCCTTGAAGAGGATGGACATCAGGAAGATGGAGATCCTGGCCATGCCCGAGGGGGAGGATAAAACGACCAACATCCTCTCCGCACCCGTTCCTCCTGAACAGGAGGCCAAGGCCGAAGTCAAAGAGACCTCTGCCCCCCCTGTACCAGAACCCGCCCCAGAACAAACTACAAAGAGCTGATTGCAGTTCAAGCGAACATCGGAACCTCAGAGCGGCCCTATAAGAGGATAGAATATGCCCGTGGGTCCCGCGCAACAGGTTTTAATATTCCTAGCCCGCTCTATCTTCTGCTGGTCGATGATGCGTCCAGTTTATCGTCGGTTCAATAGGGTGGTGGGGTCGATTTGACCGAAAAGAGGATGACAGAGATCTATAAGGAGCTGGACCAGCTCTCGAGCGAGCTGGGCCCGGTGGGGGTAAGCTACCACTCTCCAGTTCACGAAGAGGTCCCGACCTTTGAGATCGATATGGAAGGTCATCTACTGAAGGTCCCCCTGCTCATGATCGAAATAACAGGTTTCTCCAACGAGGAACTATCCCTTCTCTCTCTACAGAACATCATTTTCTCCGATGACAGGAACAAGCTCCTGTCCGCCATGGGTTCCATCGCCGAGGGAGCTCCTGTTGTGATCATTGAACTGGAGCTATTCTCGGAGCAGAGCGGGGCACACCCAGTCGAGGTCATCATGCTCCCAATCCAAAAGGGGCAGAAGCTGATCGGGGCGTGGGGGGTCATAAAGGACATCAAGGGAAGGAAGCACCTGGAAGAGTCTCTGATAAGGACCCGTGAGGTACAGGAGAGGTCTCAGAGGTTCCTTTCCGATTTTGTTTCGCTTATGGCCAGAGAGATACGCCAGCCTTTGACAGAGATGCTACTGACGCTGGAGATGCTCCATTCCGGTCACTTCGGAGCGGTGGACGAAAGGCAGAAGGCCAGGATGGACCAGCTCATAACCGCCGTGGACAGGCTAAAAGGGATCCTGAACCAGGCTATAGAGACCTCCAAGGATGCTGGAAGGGAGATAAAGCTCGAGAAGGATACCACAGACCTCAACGGGGTTCTGAGAAGAGCGGTCCTCGATAGGATGGAGCATATGGGGTCAAAGGGCATAAAGCATGACCTCACCCTGCCAGAGCGGGCGGTGATGGCCCCCTTGGACGGTAAGGCCATGCAGCAGGCCATGGGCAACCTTCTCGACCACAGTATGGGCCAGCTGCCAAAGGGCGGTGTGATAAGGATCGACCTTGAACAACGCAATGAGGCCATCCTTGTAACAATATCGGATTCCGGGCCCGGTATCCCCGAGGATGAGGTCGAGCAGTTGTTCGAGAGATTCCATGTGGACCCCGACAGGGAGGGGGGCACCTTCATTGAGGGTCTGTCCCTCTACATGGCAAAGAGGATAATCGAGACGCACGGGGGGAGGATATGGTGCGAGAGCTTCCCTGGACTGGGCACCAGCATCCTCATAACGCTCCCTGTAAAGATGCTCAAGGAGGGGGGATGATGGTGGATAGTATCATGGTGGTCGAGGACAGGGAACCGATAGCAGAGGTGCTCAGGGATATGCTCACGGCGAACGGTTTTTCCGTTGTTGCTCTGGCTACGACCGGAAAGGAGGCCATGGAAAAGTTCTCGGAGGAGCGCCCTGGGATCGTCCTCATGGACCTTCTGCTCCCCGATATGAACGGTCTAGAGGTCACTGAAAGGCTCATCGAGATGGACCCATCCGTGAGGGTGATCGCGATCACTGCCCTGTCCAGGGACGGTCTGATCGAGGATGCACTGAAAGCAGGTTGTATACGGTTCATAGCCAAACCCTTTCGGATGAAGGAGCTGGTGGGGACCATAAGAGAGATATGTGGTCCTTAAGGTGCCAAGCTTCCTGAACATGGTGGGTACAAGGACCATCTATGGACCATAAAGGTTATTATGACAGACCGATTTAGACCTTTAGCCAAACAGCTCAGTAGCCGCTCCGTTGCCAACGGGACCATCCCGTGGATGGCAAAAGATGATATAGTCCCCAGTCTCATGACAACCCATCGGAACGAGATGTCGGCACATAAAGGGGTGAACCGATTGGCGAGAAAATATGAAAACAACCCCGGGTACATGATAGCCCTGGGATTGGTATTGCTAATGGTCGTGCCATCTTACATCATAGCGGTAAGGTCCGAGGGTGAGGCCCCGTCCCGAGATTGGTTGGACATTGCCGTCGATGGTATAGATGTCCAAAGACCGTCGCAGTCCAACAATATCTATCCTGGTCAGAAGATAACCGTTTGGGTCAAGCTCATCCATGACAACAGGCCGCTCGAAAGCGCCACGTTGATAAACCTCGATAATCAGTTCACCGTAGTGCTCGTTGTCGATGACACATACAGTAACGTCACTACAATGTACAAAACGGTTTCGAGCATGCCTCTCAACTATACGGGCGCGGACCCGCCCCATGGTGGACCTAACAGCCCCTATATCGTTTATTTCATCTGGACCGTTCCCATGAGGAAACCCGCCGGTGTAACGAGCTGGAACGATTTCAGCTTCATGATGTATGCCACCATCACCGTGGATGACGATGACAAGTCGGATAACTTCAGGAGCGGCAGCGGAGTGAGGGTATCCGAACCTGAGTTCGCCCCCATGATCATAGAAGAGGGTGAGAAGGATGGGAAGGGCCCCATCCATGATGTGGTCGTCGGTAACCCCTATTTCATCCCGTTCCTGCTTATGAACGATGGCCCCGCCCTTGACAATATCGGAATAGAGATACTCAGCTATCCCGATGGGTGGAGCACGGATCCGTTCTCACCTAGGGTGGTATATCCGAACGACGCTGAGAGCCTGGAGCTGCCCATCCAGATCCCCAACAATCCGTTCTTTGCCCTGAACACCGAAAAGGGTAAGGAAAAGATATATTCCATAGAGGTCCGTGCGTATTCTGCGTTCTACCCCGACGGCCCTTACCTGAGCAATGAGAGACATACGTTCCGGTTCAAGGTAGCCTTCAAACCCGGGGCAGAAATGTGGCCTGCCAAACCGTACGTCTACCTTGAACCGGGCCTCGACCCCAATACGAACAGGGTCGATTTCTATATAAAGAACACCGGGAACGGAGAATCCACCTATACGCTTTCGACCAACCTTCAGGACATAGATAAGAAAAGGGGTTGGGACGTAACCTTCAAATCGGGAGATGCCCAGCAGGAGGACATCGAACCGAACAAGGTCTATATGTTCTCCCTTAAGGTCCGAGTGCCGCTCAATGCCATGTACCTGACGAATATCAATATAGTGGTCCGTGCGACCCTCACAGCGTCGGCAGTGACCTACGAATCCTTCAGTCAGAACCTCATCGTTTACGCTGACAAGCACTTTGCTGCCGATATTCAGAACTTCGAGAAGGCCTCGTTCAAGGTAGAACCGGGCAGGGAGAACATAATCAAGTTCAATTTCACCAACCTGGGAAATACCAAGGATGACACGCTCTTCCTTAACGTGACCCACAAACCATACGATTGGACGGTCATAATCGACCAGTCCCCGTTGAAGGGTAAAGGGCTCGGTCCCTATACTACCGTGACCCTAACCATGGTCTGCATCATCCCGGAGACATCCAGCGCCACCCTATCGACCTTCAGGCCCATGGTAAAGGTGGAGGCGAGGGGCGGGTCGCCCCCTAAGAAACTGGATACGGAGGAGTTCTACTTCGAGGTCCCCCTTAGGCGGAAGCTGGACCTATCCTCTCCTCAGCGCGAGAAAGAGGGTTTCCTAGGCGGTAAGCTAGTATTTGACGTAAATGTGCGTAATGCCGGGAACGACGTCGATTCCTTCAACCTCTCAGTGAACCACCCATGGGCAGAACTGGAGGAGACCAGGATCGAGATAAGCAGCAATGAGGTCGTAACGCTCAAGCTCTACGTTGACATACCTCAGAACGCGGCCGCTGACACGAACCCGGACACCCCGTTCCCCCTCGATCCGGTCAGGAACTGGTATGATGGATACAAGATCACCGTCACCGGTTATTCACAGAACGAGACCAAGGATGGTGGCAAGAAGGGCTCGACGCTGACCAAGGTGGACCTGGTGCTCCATGTCCAGCCGTTCTACAACTTCGAGATGGAGATAGACCCCGAGGAGAAGCCTCTCCAGTTCTCTATGGACCATGACCAGTCGAGGGCCGTCAGGGTGAAGGTCACCAACCTCGGCAATATAGCCCTTACGGTGAAGCTAGGGTTCGTGGACAATCCTTACTCTTGGATGAGGCTCCAGAACACCTATATCGATGTCCCGTACGGTCGGTCCTCCTATGCGACGCTCTTCTTGGACCTATCCGCAGACACCATATCAGAGATAGGTAATGTCACATTGCACCTTCGCGGGTCCGCCAGGACCGGGTTCTCCGGGGAGATCGAGTACAGGATACCGATAGTCGTGAACTTCTACAGGCTCATGTTCGATTTCACCGAGAGGAGGATGAACAATGAACCGTTCACGGGGGTCCTCAACGGAGAACGCGACCTGACCTATTCGTTCCAGGTGAACATCTCCAATGTCGGTTCGAAGGACCTCCATCCGTTCCAGTTCGAGCCGCTCTACGTCGTCCTGTATGATGGATCGTTCGAGATAGATAGGGCGAACATAACCTACCTCCAGGTCGGCCAGTACAAGGTCGTCAGGTTCCGGTGGGTGGCATCGACCCCCGGCCCTCATCAGATGTCCATCGTCCTTGAGGGGGACATCCCGATAAGCGAAAAGGGCGAGGTCAAGGAATCGTGGATCATGAACATAAGGAAAGAGCCTATAAAGGTAGATGAGGACGATAGCCTTGAGCTGTACGAGATACTCATCCCCCTAGCGCTCCTGATAATATTCGCAACGGCCATGTTCGTTTTCATATCCAGGTACAACCAGATATTCATATCGCCCATCGATACCGGGTACGATGAGAAGGGCGAGTACAGACCATGGGCGGTGAAGGAGCAGTTCAAGGAGGAAACCAAGCAGTTGGAGCCTAAAGAGGCCCCACCACAGTTGCCTCCGCCATCGAAACCCGGGTTGCCCCCAGCACCCTCCGAGGCCAAACTAGCCCCAGCTGTGGCCGCGCCGGTCCCGGTCCAATCACCAAGACCCGCGGTGGCCGCGCCGGTATCTTTCCCCCAGGCAAGACCGGTTCCGACAGGGGCCCCGCCACCAACCCCAATGAGACCGGTCCCCGTGCAGCCTATGGCAGCGAGACCCATTGCAGCGCCTGTTTCAATGCCTCCACCGAGACAGGTACAACCCCCTGTTCCTAAGTAGGGCGAGACGCTAACGGACGACCCTCAGGACACATATGTGCCTAGTTAGGCTCTTATGCACTCTGAACTTCAGGATGGAAGAGAGCTCGTACCCTTCGACACGGTCGAGCATACGCTCGTCAGGCGCGTCAAGGACCACTGGAGCTCCATTGACCAGGAGCTCCCTGGCGCTTGTTAGTACAACCCTGAGAAGGTCACCCGGTTCGCTCCCTCCTGAACTTGCCGACCTTCCGAACGGTGGGTCGGTCAGGAGGCCATCGAAGGGGGCATTTGCCGTCACAGCCTTAATTGAACGGATGGACCTCGAGTCGCCCAGGTGTGCTCGGACCCGCTCTGTAAGTCCTTTGCTATCAAGGTTCTTAAAGGCTCCTTCCAGGACCCTCAGGTCCACCTCGATACCTGTACATTCGTATCCCAGCAGAGCCGCTTCCATGATCAGTCCACCGGGTCCCATGAACGGGTCGAGTATTGAGCTGCCGACCGGCAGGCCAAGGAGATTGACCATGGATCGTGAGACCCTTGGGTCCATCATGACAGGTCTGGAGAAGGCGAGATTGGACCCCCTTCTTGACATCAGCTCGGACCTTGAGGATGAGTGGGTAGTGTGCCCTACGAAGGCCTCTTTGGCAACAACGACGAACACCTTGCTGTCAGGCGATCTCAATCTGAGCTTCCTCCCAGCTCCACCGATCGCTTCTGCGATGCCGTTGAACAGCTCCTCTGCCGTGAACGGTAGTATTCCCCTGGGCATTCTGACCAGAGGTGCGAGGGATAGCTCCGGGTCGAGCATTTCAATGGTCCCTTCCACAGCGGCCATTACGCGCTCCATCTCCGGAGGGCAGGTCCTTTCAAGGACCCCTGCAAAATGGCACATGCCCAATCGGTCGACAAGCTCCGGGGATGGCTTTTGTTCGATAAGGGCGATCCGGTCCTGGAATTCGACAGGTTCACCTTTGGCCCCCAAGGCCCGATAGGCCGATAGTAGCTCGGCCCTTGCAAGGGGGGGGTTCTCACCCGATAGGTAAAGGAATCCCGTCATCGGACACTCCAAGGTCTATCCCCTAATAAACATTGATAGAGTGGGCGATGCTGGTGGCGCCGACCATTCAAAAGGTTTTTCTCCATCAGGCTCCCTAAGGGGGTAGAGGTGTTAGATTGCACAGCATCAGGTACGCCCTCGTTCTGTTCATGATCGCAATACTGGCGTTCCCCATATCTTCCCTTCTCTCTCTCGAGAACGAAGGGGACGCCATCGCCTGGACCGACGGTAACGACGACAGTGATGCTTACCCCAACTATGGGATCCAGGACATCATAGCCGATAAGGCCTATCACCTCTTCAACGAGAGCGAGCCCGAGAAGGCCGAGTTCATCAGTTACTGGTACATGTGGAACGGAGCGGATTCCAAAGAGGTCTCCTTTGACATTACCCATTCAAGGCCCGGGATCTATGATAATTTCCTTGCCTGGACGGATGATGGGCTCGAGGGGGATTACACTAACTATTTCATAAACAACAGGAAGGGTTGGGAGGTCATCGATGCCCCGACCTACGTTCAGACCCTTGCCAACAGGAGCGTGGAGAACCTCACGGCTTGGATGATGGGCGGTATGAGGCCAGGTGCGGTGGAACATCACAAGGCGGCCTACAACGTAGGTGTCCTTTCCAAGTATGTCGGGGACATGACCCAGTACGGTCACACTGACTATTCGCAATGGGACCAATCCGTCATTCCCAAGTACAATCCCGCCACGACCACCGAGACCTCTTACCAGCTCTACTACGAGGCCTATCTGTGGACGGACGTTTACATGAACGTGATGATAGACGATTTCTGGTACAGGGAGTTCGCCCCCCCTATGCCAATGAACGGCTCCCGTCTCAATACGGCCACGGCAGATCTGGCAAGATGGGTGAACAGCAGGGGGCTCCCTCCAACCACCATGGTCGACCATGACGGCTCTACCATCAAGGTCGGGGCCAACTACAAAACGATGCTGGATCAGTTCATTTACAACTGGGACAACGATGGCAAGCACAAGGGAGTGAGAGGTTTCAACGCGACCCTTTGGAACCTTACGGTCGAGAACCTGATCGCGGGAGCAGAGAACCTATCGGCCATGTACGAGGCCATATATGATGAGGCCTACGAACGTTTCCTAGCATACTCACCGGACCTGGTCGTAACGGATTGGAGCGTGAACCCGTGGCCGGTCATAGCCAATGATGATGTCGAGGTCAATGTGACCGTAATGAACAGAGGACCTACGGCAGCTAAGAAGTTCGACCTTCTCCTCGAGATAGGGGATTTCAACACGACCCGCTCGCTCCAGCTCGACCCCTGGGGTACCAAGAACGTCTCGTTCTACCGGTACCGGACAGGGACGGGCGCCTTCACCATCAATGTGAGCCTCGATTTCAACCTCGACATTGCGGAGAGGAACGAATCCAACAATCTGCTGACCACCACCATATTGCCGGTCCCTGAGATCCACGGCTCGACCATATCACTGGACCACCCATTAATGGATATCAGGAGGGATGCAAGGAGGGCCATAGATGTCAGGGTCCAGAACACCGGGAACAGGAAGGACCTTTTCCGAATAGAAGCGTCATCGGCACATAAGGGGGTCACATTCGAGCTCCCAACGGAGGTCTTGATCGTAAAACCAGCATGGAGCTCATCGGCGACGGTCTTTTTGAGAACGCCTCCCGACCTCCCCCTAGGACCTACGACCATCACCCTCCGGGCAATAGGTTCGAACTCGACCTCAGAGCTCATGGTCCCCTTAACGGTCCTTGAACGGACCAATGACCCCATTGTCGTGATAGACGGTCCTGACTGGGCAAGGCTGGAGGATGAGATAGTACTGGATGCCGGAAGGACGACGGACCCCGACGACGATGTGCTATCGTTCCTATGGACCGTTCCGGGGTTCGGCAACCTTTCAGGTCCCAGGATCAATGTCAACTACACCATCGTGGGCACTTACCATATCGTGCTCCTCGTGGATGACGGTAACGTGACGGTCCACAGGGATTGGCCTGTTAGGGTCTATCCCCGTGTGCCTGGGAACCTTTCGACCCAGATAGCATCCGTGGGTGTATCTGGTATCACTTTGACATGGGTGCCATGGGGGGCGGGAGGCCTGGTCGCTTACTGGTTGGAGGCCAGGGCGGACCCCGGGCAGGGGCCATTGTCCGAAAGAGGGCCGTTCTCGTTACGGCTCGGGCCAGGCAACACGACCGGGAGGCTCGGCCGTTTCCTCCCCGGGACGAAGGTCACCATCTCCTTCTCGGTGGAGGCCATGGATTACGGGAACAGGACATTGGACACATTAAGCGCAAGGACGGCAGACCTCGCACTGTTCGAGGAGACGCTCAAGTTATACATCGAGGAGAGGTGGCTCTACCTCCAGTACAAGCCATGGGTCGATCCGGAAGGCGTACGTGACCCTCTGATATCCATCGAGAGGGACCAGGGAGGTTTCGTTCCGCTCGATACGAGGAAGGAGGAGATGCAGAGGACAAAGGTGAGGGATGTGATTAGATACCAGCTTGGCTCGAGCTTCGGGTCCTACAGGGCCACCTTGACCTACCTTTGGGGGAACGAGACCGTTGTGCCGTTCATGCTCGAGAGGTCGGTCCAGGTTGTCAACGCCCCCCCCGGGTTGGTCCTGTCCGGGTCGAACCAGACGTTCGAACTGAACGAGAACGGGACCTGCAGGGTATCACTCACGCTTACGCTGGACGACCCAATGGACACCCTGAACGTGACGGTCCGTTGGGGGGATGGAGCAGAGGAACATTACCTCCTGATGACCCCGAAGGAGGACATCCTGTTCCTCCTCCTCTTCCATAACTTCTCTGCGGTCGGGGATTATCCGTTCAGCACATCGGCTGTGGACTGGACAGGTATAACGACCTGGTCGAACAATACGCTCACCATCAACGAGTACACGCCCATAAAGCGCATCGAGGATGAGGAGAACAGGCTCATTGCAATAATTGTGGCCGTCGTCGTGGGTGTGTTCCTAGCCATAATGCTCGTGGTCCTAGGGTACATTGGTTACCGGTTCTCGAAGAAGGAGACCGAGGTCGAGTTCGACCTCAAGGACCTCAAGGGCGACAGCGAGAGGAACAAGGTAGGTACGGGGACCGATTTCGACCAGAGAAGGGTGCTCCAGATACCCAAAGAATCAATAATGATCAGGAGCCCCCCTCCCAAAGAGGGGGTGGCGGACGATGCCCCTATCATAAAGGGGACCATAACCTTCGATGAGGAATGATCTCCGATAACAAGGAACATGAACATGGTCTATGAAGGAAAGACCGGACAAACCTAGAAGGACCGTTCCTACTTGGGTGGGAATACAGAGACGTAGAGCCTGCACTTATGGCATCTGGCCATTCCGACGCCCAGCGGTTTCTTGAAGGGACCGGTTATTGGTTCCTCGAGGTCCGTGAACCTGTTCCCCTCCACCCCCGAGGCCCAGTGTATGGCATCCTTCGAAACGAGGTATCCGTATTCGACAGGTCCACCGCAGGCGGGGCACTTGGGCAGGTTGGCTCTAATATCTTCGGTCCATTTGTTGGTCAGCATGTTGGTCATTTTCCATCCCTCATTTTTCATCGGTTGACGTTCATGTGCAAGGAACATTGAATATTTAACGATTAATATGTTTCGCAGTAAATGACGACCCCAAGGAAGCAGAACCATTATTATTCGAGTAACCTTTTTATGTGTCCGACCAAGGGGTTCATCCTATGGAGGCCAGGGAACTGATAGCAGCCGAAAGGGCGATGGTGGAAGGGAAGATAGGGGAGTTCTTCGACCATGAGTCACGTCTCTGCCTGGAAGATCCATTGGCCAGGGAGCTCCTGGATGCCCTCAGGGAATACACCATGAGGGGCGGGAAGCGGGTAAGGGCGGTCATGCTCGTCCTGGGATATCTGGCAGTGGGCGGTCGGGATATGGAAAGAGCGAGGAAGGCCGCAGTCAGCATGGAGCTGGTCCAGGACATGCTGCTCATCCATGATGACCTCATGGACCGCTCCCCTGAGAGGAGGGGTGGAAGGTCCCTCCACGAGCATTTTCGGGCCGTCCACAGGGAGAGGGGCTACAGGGGTGACCCCGAGAGGTTCGGGTACAACATGGCCCTGATAGGGGGAGACCTGGCCGAATCGATGGCCGAGAAGGCCCTCCTTGCTTCGGGCTTCCCAAGCCGGAACCTTGTCAAAGCCATGTCACTACAGGCCGATATGGTCAGGGACACAGGGTACGGTCAGGTCCTGGACCTCTGCTCCATGGAGCTTCCCGAATGGTCCGAGGACCAGGTGCTAAAGGTCCACCATTACAAGACGGCAAGGTACACCTTCGAAGGCCCTCTTCTTATTGGGGCCATTCTGCACGGTGCGCCACAGAGGGCCCTCGGGGCGCTGTCGGGCTTTGCCGTTCCGATCGGTATCGCATTCCAGTTGATCGATGATATCATTGGCCTCTTCGGGGACCCAAAGAAGGGCGGGGCCTCGGACATTTCGGACATCAGGGAAGGGAAGAGGACACTGTTGGTCATCGATGCATTGAAGAAGGTGTCCGAAGCGGACGCATCGATGGTCCTGAATGGACTGGGTGACCCGGATCTGACGCTTGCGGATGCGGCTAGGATTCGGGAGATAGTGGTTGCTTCAGGTGCTGTTGAGAGGTCTCGAGCCCTTGCATCGGAGCTGACCGAGAGGGGCGATTCATCACTGGACGGTTCGGGCCTGGACCCGACGGTCTGCGAGGCCCTCCGGGTGCTTGCCGATGAGATGCTAGGAAGGGTCTGACCCCGTACCACACCGACGCATCGGGATGAGGCCGGCCCCGTAATACCCGATATCTGCCATTTATCTGTAACAAAGTAATATCTTGAGCAAATATATTTATATAATATTACAAAAATCTCTCTATTAATTATAAATACACACCCCACCGATGGATCCATACGGAGTGAAATGATTTTCTAAACGGAACGCACTCGATCCCCTATTCCAAACCCCCCACTCCGTCAAGGCCGGCAGGCCTGGCTCGTCCGCGATCCCCTTGGTCCTTCCGGCCTCTCTAATATCCTGCTTAGGTCCATTGACGGCCCCCTTCTCACCTCTATCATACGATGTCGAGCTCGACCATGTTGCCCAGGCGGTCATATGCTGTCATTGTCCCTTCAGTGAATGGAAAGCCTATGATGATATTGATACCTGGGAACCTCGAGAACATCTGGAGGTCGGCACCGGACGGGCGGGTCGAACCAGAGGGGTGGGAGTGGACGACCCCTTCCCCGGAGATGCTGCGCTGGCTGAGCCTGTCGAAAAGGGAGAACATGACCACCGCCCTTCCGGATGCAGAATCCAGTATGGGTTCGATATGTGTGATACGATCGATACCCCTGAGCATGGCCCCGAACTCGTTCGGATAGGCATCCTTCGCACGGGATATTATCTCATTGACCGCGCCACGTTCTATGACATGGACCGGTACGTCCTTGAACATCTCTGATGTGTCAGGGTCCTCTCTGAGCCATTCCTGACCTGAGACCCCCTCTTTGAGAACCTCGTAAGCATCCCTGTATTGTTTCACGGGATATTTGAGCACAAGTCCAAGAAGCGTCCTCTTCGCCCCCCTCCTATCACCTTTCCGTATAAGGGCAAGGAACCCTGCGGCCATGGCGAGGGATACCCCCTCAACGTCACCGATCCTCCTCAGGTGCCTCAAAGGGTCCTTGACCTGTAAGAGGGCATCGTCGGTCCTCCCTGCCCTGCTGAGCCATAGGGCGGCTTCCAGCCTCTTTCTGGCCCCTTCGTCGAAGAAACCGCCCCCATCCAAACCACAGGCCGCCTTTAGCATCAGATCTGCCCCGTCGCTCAGGTCCCTGGCCGTGGATCCCTCGGTGCATATGATCAGACCTTTGAGGAACAGGGCCTCATACGACATGACAGTGTTCCCAAGCCTCTTCAATTCGGTTTCGGCGGAGGTTAGAAGTGCGTCCCCTGCAGCTCTTTCGTTCATAAGTGGGGCAAGTTCTAGCGCGCATAACGCACCGAGACCGCTGAACCTCCTTCTCTCTGAGATAGCCCTGCATTCGGTCATGGCTGCAATAACGGTCCCAAGGTCCCCGACCTCCCCTGCCATGACACCGGACATATAAAGGCACCTTGCCACATGGTGATCGCCTATGGCCCCCTCCAGCATCCTAGCACCGGTCATTGCGTTATCGAGCCAAGTTTTCGAAGCCATCAGATATGGTCCCCTTTCCTTCTCAGAGGGGATGATCACGGCCCTATGATGGAACAACAACGAGCCCAGGAGTAGCCTTTCGACCGCTGGAAGGACAATGTCCAAAGTTGCATCGCTTGGCCAGTTTTGCCTTCCCCTGCTCGGACGCCCGTCAATGCCCAGGGCCGATGCTATGGGCCTGACATCTGCAGGCAAGGAATGGAGCAATGTCAATAGACCGAACCTTGCGGCAGCATAGGCATTTACAGCCCCACCCTCACAAGAGGCCTCGAGCAGGTGCTCGAGCGGGACCAACGCCTCCCTGAAGGACCCCTTGAGCTCGAGCGCCTCCGAAGCGGCCAGGAGCTCGTGGGTCGCTGGAGCTGAACGCCTCCCTCGTAGCAGGCGGCCTAACCGGCCGCCCCCTCGCCCTTCATAAGGGGTGCATAATCTGTCCATTGTCACCAGATTTCCGCACCTGACGGGAAGGGCAGTCGATTCCAACAGGGAAAGGTCAGGGCACCACTCTGTCATCATCTCTCTCCATAAAGGATCTGGTCCTCGACCTCGGCGTAGAAGGGGGACATGTCCGCGCCCCTCTCCAATCCGACCTGGATGACCGCGCAGGGGAACAGGACCCTGAGCTCGCCGACCCTCTTGTTGATGGTCCGTACCGCTTCCTTCCTGTCCAGACCGGACCTGATAACGGTCTCTATCATCCTCTCCAGTAAGGGCCTGACCAACGTACTGGTCTCCAGGTCCTTAGGGGGTCTGTAAGCGACATCCACCACCGTCGATCCCATGTCGAATGTTGGTGTCAATCTGGAATCCGGTCCTGTCTGGAGATAGCCGGAGGCAGCAGCGGCGTCGACCACATTGGCAGCCTTGTCCGGGTCGAACCATCGGAGGTTGTAGATGAGGATGTTCCTCATCTCCGTTCTGGTCAGGGAGGAGCCATTGCCCAGCTTGAAGACCGCCGCAACAATGGACCTGAGCTCGTCCATGCTCATGCCCCCTTGAGGACCTTGGAGCAGCTAATGATCCCGCCCTGAGCCCCGGCTGCCCTGAGAGGTTCGATCTCAGAGAGTTCCTCCATGCCGATGTAGAGCCGGGCCTTCCCGTCCAGGCCCTGGGCGATATCCCTGACGGACCCCGACCTATCGACCTGGGAACCCTCTATGTCCAGGACCAGGTCTGTGATGCCAAGGTCCACCATCTCCTTGCAGAAGCCATCGGGCCCCATCTCTCTGATATCCTGGTCCGGGGACAGGATGCCGCCGTCGATGTCCAGCTGTACAATCAGACCATCAGTGAGCTCGAAGGCGGAAGCGAACTCGCTCAGGTTGGCCATCATCTTGGTGGAGACCATGCAGGTCGTAGCCCCGGCCATTATGGCGTCGATGAGCGGGTCGGCGGTGCGTGCACCGACATCGGTCCAGAGTTCGCCGCCCATTTTGCCGAGCGTCCGTATGGTGGTCAGGTCCGGTTCTCCGGTCCTGAAGGAGAGGATGTCTAGGTAATGCAACGTACCATATCTTTCAAGGAGCGGCCCTGCCACATCCTCTGTCCTCGCGGGAATACCTCCAAGAATTATCTGGCTGTACCTGCCCTGCTCTACAAATACAGGTCTGCCTTTTATAACGGCCAGGGAAGGGATGACCTTGAAACCACCAAGTGTGTTCTGGTCCAAAGCATCCATCCTTGGATCCCCCCTTTTAGGAAGGACCTTGGGTCCGGTCCTATCCAGTGTCTCAGTCCAGGTGGGAGAATATGACGACGTCCTTTATGGACTTGACCTTGTCGAACGGGAGCACTATCCTCTGCTGCGAGTCCAACCTGAACCGTCTCACATCTATCTCTTCGGACGGCAGGACCAGTACATGCAGGACCTTCCCGCTCTTGGTGTCGACTACCAGATTGTCCACCTGTCCGAGGTACTTTCCATCACTGGACATAACGTATTTGTCCTTGATATCGTTTGCAAAGAACTTCATAGGTTCACACCCCGGGTCTTGTGCGCTCACCCGTAATAATCAATCCCTTTATCTTTTTTCCCCTTATTATTAATTCCGCCCTTCCCGTCCGAAATTATCCTCTTATAGGCCTCAACGGTATCCTCATCAACGGACGGACGGGCCTCTGAGAGGGCCATCTTCAGGTCGGAAGCGGTCACGTTCTTCGCTTTCATATCCTTCCTAAGGGCTATGATGCCCGCTTCCCTGCAGACCCCCTCGATGTCAGCCCCGGTGAAGTTCTCCATGGAAGCGGCCAGCTCCTCCAGGTCCACATCGATGGCGAGCGGCATGGATGACGTGTGGACCTTGAGGATCTCTATCCTACCCTTGAGGTCTGGCGGACCTACGAAAATCAGCCTGTCGAACCGCCCGGTCCTTAAGATGGCCGGGTCGAGCATATCCGGCCTGTTGGTCGCGCCCATGACTATGATATCACCGCCATCCTCGATACCATCCATGGAGGTCAACAGCTGGTTCACGAGCCTCTCCGAGACATGGTTGCCGTCATACGAAGATCTCCGGGGGGCCAGGGCATCCATCTCATCAAGGAAGATGATACAGGGAGCGACCTGTCTTGCCTTCTTGAATATCTCCCTCACGGCCTTCTCGGAATCCCCCACCCATTTGGACAGGACCTCCGGGCCCTTTATGGATATGAAGTTGGCCTTTGTCTCGGTCGCCACAGCCTTTGCAAGGAGGGTCTTACCGGTCCCTGGAGGACCGTACAGGAGTATCCCTCTGGGCGGTTTGATGCCTAGGGCCTTGAATGACCCCGGGTCGGAGAGGGGCCACTCTACTGTTTCCCTCAGCTTCTGTTTGACCTCCTCGAGCCCCCCGACCTCGTCCCACCTGACCGAGGGGACCTCTATGAGGACCTCCCTCAGGGTAGAGGGCTCTATGTCCTTCAAGGCCTCCTTGAAGTCCGCCATCTTGACCCTTATGCCCGAGAGCACCTCCTGGGATATGGTTTTGTCAAGGTCCATGTCCGGGAGGTACCTGTGGAGGGCCTTCATGGCCGCCTCCCTCGAAAGGGCGGCTAGGTCAGCTCCGACGAAGCCATGGGTGAGCCCCGCGAGCTCCTCTAGGGAAACGTCCTCCTCAAGGGGCATGTTCCTGGTATGGACCTGGAGGATCTCTATCCTTGAGGAGAGGTCGGGCACGCCTATCTCTATCTCCCTATCGAACCTGCCAGGGCGCCTCAGCGCTGCGTCCAGCCCGTCCACCCTATTGGTGGCAGCAATGATTATGAGCCTGCAGTTGTCCTCGAGCCCATCCATCAGGCTCAGGAGCTGGGCGACGACCCTCCTCTCGACCTCGCCCCTAACATCGTCCCTCTTGGGGGCTATCGAGTCGATCTCGTCGATGAACAATATCGCCGGGAGGTTCTGGGATGCCTCCTGGAACTTGTTCCTGAGGTTCTCCTCCGACTGGCCGTAGTACTTGTTCATTATCTCCGGACCCTGTATCGAGAAGAATGAGGCACCAGATTCGTTCGAGACCGCCTTTGCTATCAATGTCTTTCCGGTCCCGGGAGGACCATGGAGAAGGACGCCTTTGGGCGGCTTTATGCCAAGTCTGTCGAAGAGCTCCGGGTGTTTGAGCGGGAGCTCGATGATCTCCCTGACCCTGGCCAGTTCCTCCCTCAATCCACCTATGTCCTCGTAGGCGACCCTTGAGATTATGTCCTCATCGAGCTTCTCCTTGGTTATCCGTATCTCAGTGTCCACGGTTATCTGGACTATACCAGATGGTTTCGTCGCAGTCACAATGAAAGGGAGCTGGCTCCCCATGAGGGCGATCCCCTGGATGATCAAGGTATCGCCCTTGTTGACCGGCCGTTTGAGGAGCGATTTCTTGACGAACGAATCTATTCCATTGGCGAACTGGAGGTTGGGGAGGTCCTTTATGGCAGGCGAGAGCACGATCCTCTCCGCGGGTCTGGGGTCCACCTTGGACACCGTCACCCTGTCCCCTATCCCTATCTCAGCGTTCTTCCTTGTGATCCCATCTATCCTGAGGATGTCCCGGTTCTCATCCTGGATGGGCGCCCTCCACACCACAGCGGCCGTGTCCTTCTTGCCTGATATCATTATGACATCCCCGGGAGAGACCCCGAGCTCCTCCCTGGCCTTCGTTGAGAGCCTTGCCCTCATGTAGCCCACATCGTTCTTAAGGGTCGGCTCCACCTTCATATCCAGCTTCTTGTTCAAATTGACCCTCCGCTGCCGTGTCCTTACGAGCATCCGGCCCCTAACGGCGCAGGACCGTCACTGTCATTGGGACCGACGGTTATTAAAGTTGTCCGATAAGGTCTTGACCAGGCCTGGTAAAGACCTTTACTGTACAGGCGAACATTCGACCCTGGCTATATGGATGGCGGCCATCTCGTCCCTGTGCCGCTTGGAGCGAGAGGTGCCTCTCTCGTCAACTATGATAGTAAGGAGATTCGCCACCCTGAGCGATGAGATGATGAGGTCTCGACTGGACGGGTCACCGTTCCCGACCTTGACGATGGTCCTTCTGGCCCGAAAGCTCCGCTCCCTTTTCAGGACGTTCCCGAGGAGGTTCCGGGCAGAGGAGGCCCGGTGAACGGCTACTAGCCTACCGTCCAATATATACGCGACTCCCGGTCTCGACCCAGGGTCTATCCCTATGGTGAGCACCAGAGGTCTGTCAAGACCCCAGCATGAGGCAAGGGCCCTATCCGTCGTTACGACCGGGTCAGGGTCCATAGGAACGGTGGAGCCGGCTCCCGAAGGGAGTATTGGGCACTCCGTCCCTTTGTCCATGACAAGACAATCAAGATGGGCGCTCACGACCTCTCCCGGTCCCGTGATGAGGTAGCGGACCCCTTCGGCGTTCAGCACCGATACTAGGTCATGGAGCATCGAGAAATCCTCAGTGCATATACCTATGAGGACCGACGCCTTTCTCTTTAAAAGCTCTTCGACATCATCCAAGATCACCCCTCCTCCCAGTCCACCTCCACGGCATCATCCTCATCGCCTTCAACAGCAAGGACCTTGAAACCCTTCTTGGCCTTCTTCGACGGCTCGGGCGCCCCCTCCCCCTCGTTCACCACGGTGAACTCAAGTCTCATCTCGACCCCCCTTGTATCGACGATGTCGTCCGCATCCTCCTCCACGGTGACCCTGGGCCTCTTTCCGTCGATAACACGTGCCTCTACGATCTCCTGAGCAACCTCCAGCTTCTCTGAGAACTCCTCATCGCCGGAGAACACATCCCTCATGGTGGAAATGACCCGGTTCATCTTCCTCCTGACAGGTTCTATCTCTATGGCCTCTATCCGCTCTTCCTCATCCATTTCTATGATTATGGCCTCCTCCGGTACCGACCCTTTCCGGACCCCGACCCGCATGTCATAGTATTGCCTCTGGACAGGGTCAAGGAGGACCGATTTGGCGTCGTTTAGGAGCCTCATGATCTCCTCCCCTTCCGCCCTGGAACCCGCAGGGAGCTGGCTGAGCTTGTCGGGATGGTATATCTCGGCCATCCTCCTATAAGCCTGCTTGATCTCCGTGTAGGAGGCATTCTCGGCTACGCCGAGAAGGTAATAGTAATCCACCTCCAAGGTGTGGCCCCCTGGACCTTCTGGGACATTGCCTTAATCCGATATTCGGTTTTCCTTTTTTTGGTCCCTTGGGCCCTGTCCTTTCCCCTGGGAGATGCTTTATTAAGGCCCAGAAGCTCTCCCTTTCCACAGGGTGGAACAAGATGGAGGTCCTGGGAAAGGTAGTCAACTTCTCTCCGAAGGGGTCACTGGTGGTCAGGGCATCCTCTGCTCCCCAACCTGGTCAGATGGTGGTGGACCGGAGACAGAGACCTGTCGGCAGGGTGGTCAAGGTCACCGGGCCGGTGGCTGCCCCGTTCGTAATTGTTGCACCCGTGAAGGACCTCGAAGGCCCCATGAACAGGCTTCTAGGGGCAGAGGTGTTCTTGCAGCCCCACCAACCGGTCCAACATCAGAGGGAACGGCCAAGGGAGGCGGGGGCGGTAAGAAGGACCCCGCACAATCCGAGAGATGGTCCGTACCGTCAGCATGAGGGTGGGAAGGGTCATAGGGACCGCTACCAGAGGCCTTAGACCGCACATTTCGATAAGTTTTGGCCTCACTGATGCCCGTTCAATCGTAGCATTTTAAATATAGCATTCAGGGATTCTCCCCCCACGGGGTGTGGTCATGGAAGTGAACTACGAGGTCTTTTTCCACGGGGCGGTCCCTTATGCGGGGGCCGAGATAACCATAGGTGCAGTGCTCGTGGAGAACGGGATGGTCAAGGATGAGATAAGCGGAACGGTGCCCTACGGCGGCTCCGAGCTGAGGGCGCAATGGGAGGCCTTGCTGCAGGGAATGGAGCTCGCAAAGAGCAACAGTACCAAACGGGTCATCTTCAAGGGCGACTCCAGGACCGTGGTGAACCTGATGAATGGGGGCATCCCCTCCAGGGACTTCGATTCCATGGACTATTACCAGATGGCAAGGAGGAAACAGCTCTCCTTCGACCAATCGTTCTTCCAGTGGATACCTGCTGAGAGGAATGCCAAGGCCATAGGACTTGCCAGGGCAGCGTCCCAATGATAGGTCGGCATCCAACGGTCCATCAAGGTAACGTTTTATACCCTCCTTTCCGTTAGGTCCCTATCCGGTGTGCGCATGGTGCTTTTGGTACACAACACTGCGAGCGGTGGCAAAGAGGAGTTCGTGCCCTTGAACAAGGGCCGTGTCGGTATGTACGTTTGCGGCCCCACGGTTTATGACCACAGCCATGTTGGGCATGCAAGGAGCTATGTCGCATTCGATATCATCAGGAGGTACCTGGAGCACAAGGGTTTCGTGGTCACCTACGTCCAGAACTTCACAGACGTGGACGACAAGATCATAGCCCGCGCCGCTGAGAAGGGCATCCCGCCACTGGTCCTTTCGGAAAAGTTCATACAGGAGTACTATTCGGACATGGACGCCCTGAACATCAGGAGAGCGACGGTCCATCCGAAGGCATCGGAGACCATTCCGGACATGATCGAGGCCATACGGACCCTGATATCGAAAGGTTTTGCTTACGTGGTCAACGGCAGCGTCTATTTCGAGGTGGATAAGGCCAAGGACAGGTTCGGGAAGCTCAGGCATCAGTCCCTTGACGAGATGCTCGATGGGGCCAGGGTAGAGGTGGACCCCGAGAAGAGGGGACCCAAGGACTTCGCGCTCTGGAAAGCGGCAAAACCGGGTGAGATATCGTGGGATTCCCCCTGGGGGAAGGGCAGACCGGGTTGGCATATAGAATGCTCCACCATGTCCTCCAAGTACCTGGGGACCACCATTGATATCCATGGCGGGGGGATGGACCTGATATTCCCCCACCATGAGTCGGAGATACTTCAGGCCGAATGCTCTACCGGTCAGACATTCGCAAGGTACTGGCTGCATAACGGTTTTGTGAGGATAAATGAGGAGAAGATGTCCAAGTCCCTTGGCAACTTCTTCTCCATCAAGGACATCTTGAAAAGGTACGAACCCATGGTTCTGAGGTTCTTCCTTGCCTATACCCATTACAGGTCGCCCATAGATTTCTCCGATATGGCACTGGAAGAGGCCAAGGCCGCCTTCGGCAGGCTCAGGAACCTCCATCAGGTGCTTTCCAGGACCGCCAGTGATGACCCGGCCGATGGAACGGTCACGTCCGAAGCAACCAGCATCAGGAAAGCGTTCATGGAGGCAATGGACGACGATTTCAACACAAGGGTGGCATTGACATCCCTCTTCCGGCTCGATGACCATGTCAAGGACCTGATCAAGGGGATTAAGCTCAACGCTGGGAACGCAAAGCACCTGCTCGGCCTCATGGACGAGCTGTCAGGCGTCCTTGGGCTCGTTTACACCGAGCCGGTCTCGAGCGAGCTGCTGGGGGGAGCCCTCACCGAGGGATTGGTCGAGCTCCTTATAGAGCTCAGGGCACAGGCAAGGAAGGCCAAGGACTTTAAAACGTCCGACCTGGTCCGGGACCGCTTGAAGGCTCTGGGGATAGTGCTCGAGGACGGAGAGAGGACCACCTGGAAGGTGGCAGGTCGGAGCAAGGGCTGAGATATGACCTTCTGGCCGTGTTGACCTTGCCAGTGTTCCTTTGACGCAAATCATGACAGAATTAGGAAAAAGCCTAAAAGCACCCTGTACCAACACTACATACGGCAGTCGGCCAAAAGGAGGCAGAAGATGGTCACAGGGCGCACAAGGGCATTCAAGGCAACGATATCGACCATCCTATTGGCGGTCATCCTCCTGGCGGCGCTCCCAGTAACATTATTTGCCATGACGGTCCAGGTGTCGTTTCCTGTCGAAGGGGATGGCCCCCCACCATCCCAGGGCAACGATCATGATGATGAACTGATGGGCGCAGGCTATAGGCCCAGGTTCCCTTACCCTGGCTCCGATATCATCCAGACCCCCGAGCCGGTGCCGGATGGCGCTATCTGGCTTCCTTATGGCAAGGTCCCGAACACCTTAAGCGCGCCGTCCAGGGCCAACTGGGTCCTCTACCATGATGCGGTCGAAGTGAATGTTTACGTCGATATAGCCCCAGGGCAGTTGACATCGAACGAAAAGCTACTCTTAGATGCGATGATAGATGATTTCAAGAACTATTCCTTCATCAGGGTGAAGGACTACTTTGACCCGAGCAACCTGATTTCCTACGTGGATTGGAGGGTATGGAAGATAGACGGGCCGAGCGGAGTCGGGGGTTATTACCAGCCCGGGACCAATGAGTTCAACGTGGACCGTGATGACCTGAGCTGGGGAGGGGTGATAGCCGCCCATGAGTTCGAGCATTACGTCCACCGTCAGTACGATCTGTATGAGACCCTTTGGGTCGATGAAGGATGCGCCGATTACGGAGCATATCTCGTGTATGGTATCGATTCCGCCGTTGCGACCCATGTCTATTCCTACCTTGAGTACAGGCCCCAGAACACCCTCCCAGTGACGGATTCCGAGTTCTACAACGATTATACGACGTCCCAGTACGGGACCTCCTTCCTTTTCCAGCTGTTCATGACCCACCAATACGGTGGAAAGGATTATACCAGGGCCCTTGTGAAGGCAACGAACCAGGGCTCCTATGGTGTCACAAAGGCCCTTCAGACCATAGGCTCGATCGATACCTTCAGCACGGCCTTCGCCAAGTGGAAGGTCGCAACAAGGCTCAACGATGCGACCATAGGTCCCGATGGCAATTACTCCTACCCAGTGAAGACCTATGCCTACGGGTCCCTCAATGTCCCGATCACGGCCTCCCACAGCGGCGTCCCCTCTGCCTCGACCAGGAACATAGGGAGGAATTCCATAACGACCATCCGTTTCTCCGGGCCGCCGACCACCACCGAGGACCTGGTGCTCAAGCTCACATTCAGCGCTGGTGCTCCCGATGTGGCCATCTACAAAGAGGTATCCGGTCCCAGGGACATAATATCCATCGATTTCGCCGGCGGGCGTTCCGCCGACATCCAGATGAACGATTGGGGGAAGGACTTCAGCGCGTTCCAGATAATGGTCTCATCGTCCGAGTCAAGTTCGTTCTCCTATGAGCTGGACATAGTGGACCTCGTCCCCCCCGTCACCTCTATAGACATAACACCTTTCAAACCGAACGGTGAGAACGGGTGGTATGTCTCATCCCCAAAGATCACATTGACGTCCGAACCCTTCGCTGATATCAAGTACAGTTTGAACGGTGGAGCTGAGAAGGATTACGCCGGAGCGTTCTATCTGGCCGATGGGACCCATAATCTCTCTTTCCACTCCATCGACAAGAAGGGCAACACGGAGGTCCCGCATTTCAGGGACCTCAAGGTCGATGCGACCCCCCCCACTTCAAGTATCAAAGTTGAGCCGGACAACCCTCCGGACGTCTGGTTGAACAGCAAACCGCTGATAACCTTGTCCACATCGTTCCAGGACGCCAAGGTGGAATACAAGTTCGGGAACGTTCAGTATTCCATCTACACCCAACCGATACATCCTCCTGAGGGCGAGAGCACGCTCATCTGGAGGGCCTTCGACAATGCAGGGAACAGGGAGATGGAATACCAGAGGTCATTCAAGGTCGATACCATATCGCCGATCGTGGAGCATCTGATATACCCGCAGTCCCCCAACGGTGAGAACGGATACTACACCGTCAGACCACAGCTCACGCTCTCCTCCCCTGACGGAATGGCCATTTACTACACTGTCGATGGTTCGGAGCAGAGGCTCTACGAGGCCCCCTTCGAGGTCAAGGATGGTCTGCATACCATCAGGTTCGTAGCCTCGGACAAGGCCGGAAACGTGGGCGATGAGATAAGACTGGACCTTAAGGTAGATACCGCCCTCCCAGTGCTCACAGGGACCTTTGACGGGTTCGTTTACGATCTCGACAACTCCTCCAAATGGCAGAGCGCAAACCCTGTCCTTAACCTCGCTTCGTCCGAATCCGGAACGAAGATGAACTACACCTTGAACGGCAATGCCCCGAGCCCCTACACGGAGCCCGTGTTCATCCCCGACGGTCAGTACGAGATAGTCGTTAGCGCAGAGGATGCGGCCGGGAACATTGCACAGCAGCTGATTTATTACCTCAAGGTGGACACGAAGAGGCCCTTTGTCACTGCAACGGTCTCTGCCGAACAGAAGAACGGTTGGTATGTTGATGAGGGAACATCCATCGTTCTCCAAGCGGAAGGTGAGAACGAGGCCTCATCCACTGCCAGGATACTCTTCAAGTGGGGCTCTGGCGAGGCTGTGACCTACCGCAACCCCATCAAGGTCCCGGACGGACGCAACAGGCTCACCTACTGGGCGGAGGACCTTGCCGGCAACAGGATGGACCCGCGGACCATAGAGCTTAAAAAGGACAGTCTGAAGCCTTCCGTGGCCATAATAACAGAAGGGCTCGAGGGCGGGAGCATCACGGAGGGCGGTTTCATCCTCATTGACCTCTCCACTTCGACTGACGAGGGCGGGATCGCCCTCTACGGGATCGGTCCCGAAGGTACGGTCCAGCCGGATTGGACCGCCCAACCGGTCTTCAACCAAACGTTCGATGTGCCGGGCACTTTCAACATCACCCTTTTCGTCAGTGACCAGGCTGGGAACGTGGGTTCCAAGGTCTTGAAGGTCATCGTGATGGAGAAGGAATTGAAGGGCAGGAACGACGGAGGTAACGATGAGCTTACGATCATCATCGCCTTTGCAGCAGCAGCCTTGGTCCTCATTGTCGTTCTGGCAGCCCTCCTCATTTTGATGGTATCCCGCAGGAACAGGCAGCATCATAGCATGCACCAAATGCCTCTGGGGCCCCCTCAGAACCACCCCCACCTACAGGGCCATCAACAGCATACGCCCCATGCTCTGAACCCGGCCAGTCCTCCGCACAGGCCCCACCCCGCCCCGCATCCAAGGTCACAACCACATCCCCCTCAACAAATGCATCCAGTTCACCACGGCCACCAGATACCACCACCCCCAAAGGCTCCGAGCTTCTAACGCTGCAAACGACAGAGAATAGCCCTCTGTAAGGCCAAAACAACCATTGAAGTAGGGAGCAACTGTCATAATACAGTTCAAGTAATTTTTTTTCCAGCTTATTAAAACCGGATGGTGGCCCCGACAAACCTTTAAATAAGAATAAGGGGATTAAACTTCTGCATTCCTGATAGGGGTATCAGTAATACGGGGTAATGCACAGGTGGTATCCATGATAAAGGGGACCTTTTCGATATATGCTGCGGTTTTCTTGATGGTGTCGACTGCTCTTGTGGCCCTGGTCGCCGTTGGGCAGCCAGATAGCCCAATGGGCGATGCTCCTAAGGCATTTGTTCCACAGGTCGAGGCACCGAGCATGAACGGTTATTTCACCGAGAATGCCGGTCAGTGGAACAATGGACTGAGCTTTATTGCCGGGACGGGGTACGGCAGGGCCGGACTTGCCCAGGACATGGTCTATATGGACTTCTTCACGAAGGTCCCGGAACCTAAGCCACTTGCGGAGGGCGAGATGATATCCATAGACCCGGACCTCTCCGAACAGGAGTACGAGGGCCATGTGATATCGCTGACCTTCGAGGGTGCGAACGGGGTCCTGCCAACAGGTGAGGACCGCCTTGGCTGGAACAACAATTACTTTTACGGGAACGATCCAGAGGGCTGGAGGACCGATGTCGGCAACTACCAGACAGCGGTCTATTATGGCCTTTACAATGGGGTGGACCTGAGGTATTACTTCTCCGAAGAGGGTATGAAATACGACCTCATCCTGGCCCCCGGGGTGGACCCGTCCGTCATAAAGGTAAGTGTCGACGGAGCGATGGACCTCCGCGTGGACGAACGTATATTGACCATAGACCTTGATGGTGAGCACAAGGTGACGGATAGCGACCTGAAGAGCTGGTACAACGACGGCTCGGCCCAGCCCATAAGGTCAAGCTTCGTCAAGCTGGACCAAAAGACCTACGGCTTCAAGCTCAGCAACTATGATCAGATGAGGGGTGCTGTTATAGACCCGGTATATTATTCGACCCTTGTTGACGGGTCGACCACTTCCACCACCTGCTACGGGAGGGGTGTCGGTGTCGGTTCTGATGGATGCGCTGTAATGGCAGGGTATACCTCCGATACCGCTTTCTGTGTGACCACCGGTGCCTACAGAACATCGAACCAGGGAGGGACAGATTGCGTGGCCGCAAAGCTGAACTATGCTGGTACAGCCCTCGTATATGCCACCTATCTTGGCGGTTCCTCGACAGAGATCCCCTATGCAGCGGCCGTTGATGTTAATGGCAATGCATATCTAACAGGGTATACTGGATCGTCCAACTTCCCGGTTACGAGCGGTGCCTATGATACGACCTATACCACCACCTGCACCTACGTCGCTAAGATCAATGCGGCCGGTAATGGACTTGGATATGCGACCTACATCGGTGATTCGGGTTATGGATATACGATCGATGTGGATTCAAGCGGTCAGGCATATGTTTCAGGATATACAAGCGATACGAACTATCCGACCACTTCGAACGCATATGATAGGTCCCATAATGGTGGTGCGGACGCACCTGTCGTGAAGCTCAACGCCGCCGGCTCCTCTCTGCTCTATTCTTCCTTCTTCGGCGGTGGGAACTCCGATTATGGTTATGATATCACCTGCGATAACAGCGGGTATGTTTACCTGACTGGCTATACCTACAATGACACATCGACCTTCGTGAACCTTCCAACGACGACAGGTGCTTATGATAGGACTCATAATGGGTATTATGATGCCTATGCGGCAAAGTTCAATACCGGTAGCAGCGGGACATCCTCCCTTGTCTTCTCTACATTCTTAGGGTGCAGCGATTATGATTATGGTTATGGGATAGATTTCGACAATAGCGGCAATGTTTACGTCTCTGGATATACCTACTATGTTACAACCGGACCGTTCTTCCCGATTACCTCGGGTGCCTTCCAAACCACGCATAAGGGTGGCTCCTATGACCTGTTCATAACCAAGTTCAACTCTGGTGCGACTGGACTTGTTTATTCGACCTTCATAGGCGGATCAGGCACTGACTACTGTTACTGGGGAACCCTCAAGGTCAGCAAGACCAATGGATATGCCTATCTCAGTGGTTATGATTATTCATCGGATTTCCCTACCACATCGGACGCCTTGCAGAGGACAATATCAACTACACCAGATGCATATTTCCTGAACCTGAGCGCGAGCGGTTCGACGATGAACTATTGCACGTTCTTGGGCGGTTCAAGCACAGATGTCGCCTACAACATGGCCATTGATAAGTTCGATAACTGCTATCTGACTGGTTATACCGCCTCGACCAACTTCCCTACGACCTCTGGCGCTTACAAAACGACCTACAGCTATTATGACCCCTATATCTTCAAGATAGGGGGGACCATGACCGAGAACGTTCCACCCTATGTCGTAAGCGACCTGTCCACTACAACTGCCTATTCGGGGCAGTCGTTCACATTCTCAGCATCCATCTCGGATAACGTCGGGGTCATGAGGGCCTATGTCGAATACTGGGTCGATACGGGCTCACATACCAATGTGACCCTCGGCGCGATCAACCCATATTCTGTGATTAGGACCCTGCCATCCTCGCTAGGGACACTCTATTACAAGTTCACGGCCTATGATTATTTCGGCAACTGGATGACGAGCTCGACCTATACAAAGCTCCTCCTTGACGGGACACCCCCGACGGTATCTGGAATATATATGAGCCCGACACCTTACACGGGATCTACGACAACGGTCTATGCGACGGTGACGGACAACGTCGCTGTCAATCCGGCCGCTGTCAGGGTCTATTTCAGGGATGCGAACCAGGGGTCATACACTTCGGCAATAATGACGAATTCGGGTGGGAGCAGCTATGATTACACCATTAGCATAGGTAACACCTGGACCCGCATCTATTACTATATCACAGCTGCGGACTATTCCGGGAACACAAGGACCTCCTCCACCTATAATGTGTATGTGTATGATAACATAGCACCGACCATTGTGAGCGATGATTCCGACACGGAAGCTACCACGGGTGATGTGTTCAACTTCGATATAGTCGTCAACGACAACACATACCTATACTATGCGGATTGCTACTATTCCTACGATGATTGGTGGGCCTCTTACAACTACATGGGCCTCTCGATCTCGGGTAGCAGCTATGGCACGGACATCCACTGTACAGGCTCATTGGTCATTGACAGCGACGCAACATCGTTCTCATACTACGTCGATTTCTATGACAAGGATTGGAACTGGGTCGAGACCAGCTGGGTCGATATAGATGTCGAGGATAACGACGCGCCCGAGCTGGTTTCCATTGACAACCCGGACGCGACCACAGGGGATCCGTTCCACTTCGAACTAAACATATACGATAACATAGATGGAGCACAGGTCGAAAAGGCCTATGTCATGCGCTCCTACAACAACAACTGGGGAAGCGCAGTGAACATGACCCTTACCTACGATTCCGTGAACCAGGTCTGGAAGAGCTCTAACTTCAACATCAACTTGAACAGTCTGGACCCGCTCACCTACTACGCTACTGCGGTCGATGATGCCGGTAACTGGATGCAAACTTCGACCATCTATGAGTGGGTCCTTGACAATGACCTCCCGACCTATACCTGGCCCGATTCCTCGCCCAGCATAGGCACGACCGGTGATCCGTTCACGTTCACCTTCAAGGCAGCGGACAATATCGCTGTAGGGGAGGTCTGGGTGGTTCCGGAATATGCCGACGGGGCAGAGATCGATCCTGCGATTATGGACGAAGGCCCTGCCGGGACGTTCACATCGACCGTAGCCCTTTCGTTCAGGTCCGTCGCCTCCATGTCATACAAATATCTCGTCTATGACACATCAGGTAACATGGCCGAAACCCCCACGGACACCATTACGGTGACGGACAATGACAACCCCGAGATAGTCTCTGACATGTCTCCCAAATCCGCGAGCGCTGCGAACGAGTACACGTTCAAGACGCTGGTCCTCGATAACATAGGTGTCGAGAACGTCTGGATGTCCTACTGGTTCGCGGACGACCCGACACCGAGGACAAAGGACATGGAGAACCTTGCGGGAGGCTTCTATTATTTCACCATAACCCTCCCCGCAAAGGCAGGGACCCTATCCTATTACTTCGATGCAGTGGACGAATGGGGGAACTCACCGGATCCCACACCTACCAAGGATGTCAGCATCATTGACAACTATCCCCCCGATCTATCGGCCTTCACTTACGGTCCGACAGCCTATACAGGCGATACATACACCGTGAAGATAGATGTCATAGATGATGTCCTGGTCGACTATGTCAAGGTCTATTACTACTTCGGGGAGCTGAAGCCCGGTTCACTGAAGGAGATGGCAGGGAGCAAGTCCGGGAACACCTTCACCTTCGATATCGAAGTACCGGATGCCCTGGAGGACCTCCACTTCTGGATAGAGGCCGCCGACAAGGTCGGTAACCCCTCCCTCACACCGATGATAGACATACCTGTGATGGACAACGATGAACCCGAGGTCACCGAGGACAGTTCGGACGGCATGGCGACCACCGGGGACCCGTTCCATCTGGACATTGTCTGCATCGATAACATAGCTGTCACCAAAGTGGATGTTTCCTACCTGCTGCCCGGAACGGATACAGCGGTGATCGCCCCTCTCCTGAGGGATGGCGACGCTTTCAGTTACACCATAATGGTACCCAACGACAAGAAGGGAGAGATGACCTACAAACTGCTCGCCTACGATACCTCCATGAACCTGTTCGAGTCGGAACCGTTCGTCATCCTGGTCGAGGACGATGAGGCACCGGTAGCGGCCATAACAGGTCCGAAGAAGGTCGCTCAGCATGATGAGGTTACCTTCAGTGCTATGTCCTCTATGGACAATGTCGGAATAACCACCTACAGCTGGACCATAGATGAGAATACCTACGATACGATGGAGGTCACCTATACCTTCCACGATGCAGGCTCGTTCCTGATAGAGCTGATAGTTGAGGACGGTTCGAACCCCGCATCAAAGGCCGAACTTCTCCTGTCCGTTGCCGACATTGACGATCCAGTGATAGACCTCATCGCACCGGAGAGCATAGGCAACCATCTTTCGTTCTTCGCGAACGCCTCGGCCTCAACGGATAATGTTGGGATAACGAGCTATTCATGGCTGATAATATTGCCTGATAACAATCGCATAACCGGCACTGGCCCGACCTTCTCCATGGAGCTGACCGGGGTCCTGGGCGAGGTGATCCTCTACCTTACGGTCATGGACGCCTCCGCCAACAGCGCCCAGGAGGTCAGGTTCGTTCAGGTCCTTGATACCCAGGCACCGACCGTGATGGCACCCTCGGATATGGAGGTCCAGGAGGGAGAGAAGGTAACATTCTCCGATCAGGGCTCGACGGATAATGTCGGGGTCAGCGCCTATAAGTGGACCGTGGAAGGACCGCTTGGCACATCCACTATCTGGGGCGACAAGCTAAGCTACTTCTTCGAGCTGAACGGTAACTACACACTCACCCTGACCGTCTATGACTCAACAGGCAACAATGCATCCGCCCAGTTCAAGGTCGATGCGGGACAGAAGGCTCAAGGGTATGACAGCGATGGTGACGGTATCCCTGACATCTGGGAGCTCCAGAAAGGTCTGGACCCCACAGAGAAAGATGCGGATAGGGATTACGATAAGGACCTTCTGACCAACAAGCAGGAGTACGATCTCGGGACCGACCCGAAGAACGCGGACTCCGACAGTGACGGTATCCCGGACGGCTGGGAAGTGGACCACAAGCTCGACCCGAAGGTCAACGATGCCTCCGCAGACCCGGACGATGACGGCGTCACCAACATAAATGAGTACCTTGCCGACAGGGACCCCCAGACGGAGGACAATCCCAAGGAGAAGGAGGACAATTCCGTCCTTATCCTGGTGCTCGCAATACTGGCGGTGATATTTGTCATTGCAATGATCGCGGCCATAGTGGTCTTTGCAAGCAAACTGCCGGAGAACTGACCGGGACATTACTGGCCTTACGGTCAATGGAGGGCAGTCCTTTCCGCCCTCCTGCGACGGCACCAGCGGTGCTGTGAACCGTAAGGAGGTTCGCTGTAGGATGAAGAGGTGCGTCATATTCCTGCCCGGGGCGCTGCCACCTTTCGTACCAGAAGCAGGAGATTTCCTGATATGCGCCGATTCGGGATATCAGGCCGCACGTACAATGGGGCTTTCTCCGGACCTTCTGGTAGGCGATATGGATTCCATCTCAGAGGGATCTCTCAAGGAAGCAAGATCCTCCGGGGTCAGATTGGAGTTCCATCCGCATGACAAGGACCGGACCGATGGCGAGATCGCATTGGATGATGCGGTCTCCATGTCCCCTGGCAGGATCGTCCTGATCGGCGGGACGACAGGGAGGACGGACCATGTACTGAGCTCGTTCCTGCTGCTCGAGAGGGCGCCAAAGGGATCGGATGCCGAACTTTGGACAGGTGCATCGAGGACATCGCTGCTAAGAGGGCCCGAGTCGAAGCGTTTCGCGTCGGACCTTCCTGTGGCCTCATTGGTACCTCTCTCATCCTGCAGAGGTGTTGTAACCAAAGGATTGAAATGGCCCCTAAGGGGCGACGACCTGCCGTCAGGTTCTACGAGGGGTGTTCACAATGAACCGGTCTCGGGGAGCTTCGAGGTGGCGATCGATGAGGGTTCATTGCTCGTCATAAGATGCCCGCTCGATCGGTGAGATGGGCTGTAAACGTCTCATTGTTTGTCGGAAAGTTCCTGCATGAGGTTGTCAAGGGCTTCGGACAGCTCGTTCTTCTCCTTTTCGGGAGGGGCTATCTGGTCCTGTTTTCTATCCTGTACAAAGACATACCCGGTGGATGCGAGGAGCTTTTTGAACGTATCGACCTCCTTATCGAAGTTCCTGAACTCGAGGTCAACGATGGAAATGTCCTCCTCCATCACCTTTATGAGCTTCTTTGCGCCCATGAAGCCCTGGGAGACATAACCCTTGATCCTCTCACCGTACGCCTGCCTCTTCTTCCTGTCGGCATCTATCCTCTCCTTGAGGGAGTCGACCTCCTTCTCGAGCTGCTCGACAAGGTAAGGGTCGTTGAGCTTGAACTCGATCTCCTCCGCCTGAGACCTGAAATGCTTGAAGTCGAGCTTGTCGAACGCCCTCTGAACGTTCTCCAACCTCTCTATACGGACCTTAAGGTCCTCGTAGCAGGGAACAAGGGCCGAGATGTCCGAATCCAGCTTCTCGTGCGCGTTCTTGGTAATATAGCCCTCGTCCTTCCATTTCTCCAGTTGTTTGCGGATGCTGTCCCTGCTCTGTTTGTTCTGAGCTATCTTCTCCTTGAGCTCCTCGTAGAGTTGGAGCGATCTCTCGCCGCCCTCGACCTTCATTATCCCCTTTTTAAGCCCATCTAGCTCTTTGGCGAGCCAGTTGCTCTCCAGCTGGTCCCACCTTTCGACGTCGTCAAGGGCTTCCTTGAGGCGGCCCACCTTCCTCTTCATGTCGTTCACGGAGCCCTCCAGCTCTGTCGGGGCGGACTTGAGGACCTTGTCCAGGCCGTCGACGTTCCAGTGGCCCTTCGAGAGCTCCTTGAGCCATTGGGCATAGGAATCCCTGGACCTACGGTCCTTTTCGACGTCCTGCTTGAGGGACTCGAGCGTCTTTGCCGCATTGTCCGCAAGGAGCGGGTCCATTATCTTCGCCCTCAGGTCCGAGGCCTCCTGAACGAAGAACCTGGCATCCAGGACGCTGAGCTTCTTCAATAGGTCCCTGGCCTTCTTGATGCGCTCAGAAGTGTCCTTGTGCGCCTCGGTGAACCTCTGGAGGCTATCTTCCAACGCCTCCTTGAGGTGCCTGATATTGAACCCTTCCTTCTCCCAGGCGGCCGCATCGGACCTGACACGCCCCCTCTCCTTCTCACGTTTGTCGATGGTTTCCCTAAGGTCCTTGATACGCTGTTTGATGCGGGATATGTTGGATGTATCATGGAGCCATGAGGAGAGCTCTTCGAACTCTTTCTCGAGCCATCTATGGTCCATATCGTTGATCTGTGCCGAAAGCCCTTCGAGCTCCTTCACCTTGGACCTGAAGGCGGTCAACGATTCATCGAACTTTTCCAAGGGAAGGTCGGCCGACCTCCTGATATCATCGATCAGATAACCCTTCTTGCCCAGGGCATCGAGCTCCGATTGAAGGTCCCCTCTTTGCTTGGTAATGTCATCAAGCCTCTTCTTGAGGACGTTCAGCGTCTTCTCGTAGTTTCCCAGATCGAACGGGTCGGTCATACCTGCTTTCTGGGCGTCGATCTCATCGGACAGGTCCCTCCGGTCCATATTAGAAAGCTCCTGTTTCATGAGCCCTATCCTGTAAGCGTTGTTGACGTACAGGTTGAACTCCACCTTGAACTTCTCCAATCTCATTTCAAGGTGCTTCTTCAGGCCGCTAAGATCGAATCCCTTGGCCTTGAGCTGGGCCGCCTCTTCCAGCAGGTCTTCCTTGGCCCTCTTCTCGTTCTCGATCAAGGCCTTAAGCTCTGAGAGCTTCTGCGATATGGCCCCGATCTCCATCGGGTCGTTCAACAGGAACTCGATGTCCGTTATCTCCTTGGAGAACCCCTTCTTCCGGTCCTCCTTGGCGATCCTCTCGAGCTCGTCCTTATGGTCCTTCAACATCTGGATATCGTCCATGAACTGGGTGAGGTTGTTCCATGCGGTGCTAATGTCCCCCTTGAGGGCCTCCTCCATCCTCTTGGTGTTGTAGCCCTCCTCCCTCAACCCGTCGACCCATCTCTTCATCTCCCGTCTCTTCTCATTGATCTCGTCAGAGCGGGCTTTGAGGGTCTCCCTAGCCTTCTCGATCCCGGTCACCTCCTCTGGAGAGGTGACAAGGGATAACAGCTTCCCCTTGGGTTCTTCCAGGTCGGGGTCCGTTATCGCTTCGGCCCATCTCATCAGCGTGCGGCACTTCTCCATCGCCGCCGTCATGTCCTTGAACCATGCCTCCAGGACCTTGTGGTCCTTATCCATCACCGCAGGGTAGGATGTGAACTTGAATCCGGACCTTGTCCATGATTGCACCTCGGAGGAGACCTTCTTCCTGAACTCTTCCCGGAGCTTCCGTTCCTCCTCCATCCTCTTTCGCTCCTCCTCCTCCTTGCGGAAGGAATCCTTGAAAGCTTTGAGGTCAAGGTCCGATTCGAGGACCTTGCATTCCTTGAAGAACGCAAGGGGTGGGCCGACGTCTATCTTGGAGTGGAGCTCGACCGTGTTGCCCGTGACCGTCATGGCCTTGAGGAGCGTGGTGATGCTTGTCTTTCCCTTGATAGGCGCGTTTTGATGTGTGGCCTCACAGAGGATCGGCGCACCTTCCTTGAACACGAGCTGCCCCGTCATCTCCCCTGGCTTCCCATCCTGGTCCGCAAGCGTCCCCAGGACAAGGATGTAACCGGTCACCTTCCCCCTCTTGATCTGTCCTATCATCTCGTCAATGGTGCTCGGTCCGCCCTTCATGGTGACGTCCAAGGAACCCTTTGGCAGTATCATTCTGGATGCCTCCTGTCTGTACCGGCCGCGCCCGGGCCTGGTCTCTTTGCCAGGGAGAACGCCCGTTCATCAATTAAATATAACGATATCTTTCTTATCTTGGGATATTTTCGTTCAGGCGTGCGAACTCCTGCCTGCAAGTGATAGGTCCACCCTGCCCTCCGCAATGCTGATAGAACGGACAGCGCACCCTACGCGCTCTCCCAGCTTCATGAACACCTGGGGGCCGTTTCCTTTGGCCAGCATCCTTAATTCCCTTTCGGCTCCGAGCTTGAGCCCCATTTCCTCCTCAGGGTCTGCTATGAGCATGGATTCCGTTGTGTCAAGGTGAAGTCTGAAAGGAGAGAGCTGGGACAGTGGTATCCTGCCCTCTGTGACCCCGTCGTCCATGAGGAAGAAAGCGGCCGAGGGTATCAATGACACGAGCCTGGCCATACGGGCAGCTCCTTTGAAGGGGGGGTCCATGGCCACCTTGGTCGCAAGGGCCACATTCACCATCTCCCTCTCCCATTCCTCTGCGGACTGGGACATGTCATTGATGTTCTCCATCATTGAGGCGACCTCTTCGGGGGACGGTGCCTCCCATGGGACCTGGGGACCTGCGCCGTCCTTGGCCATGAGCCATTTGACCGTCCTGTGGGCGAGCACGTCCGCATACCTCCGTATGGGCGAGGTGAAGTGGCAGTACCTTTCGGACCTCAGACCGAAATGACCTATGTTCCTGTCCGAATACAGGGCCCTTGGAAGCACCCTGAGGAGCCTGATGTTGAGCAGGTCTGCCGTGGATGCATCAGTAAGTCGCCTGATGCTTAAAAGGACCGAGTTGAACGCATCGACCGCCCTGTTCATCAGCCCCATGTCGGGACCAGTGCCGACGGACGGTCCAGGACCGTTGTTACCCTCTTTAATACCCTCATCGATGTCGGCACTTCCTGGGGATAGGGCGCCGAACGATATCTTCCCACCGCCCATCAGGGCTTTGAGGAGGCCCTCTTCCTCATCGGACCCAGACCCCTCTTTGCCGTCCTTGGCCCCTTCGAGCCAATCTTGCGGAATGGCCACATCCAACCCCAGGGCGGCGCAAGACCCGTTGAACCTCTCAACGGATTGGCGGTCCGGCAGGGGGTGCACCCTGTAAAGTGTCGAAAGTCCCGCATCGCCGATGGTCCTGGCCGCGCACTCGTTGCAGAGGACCATCAGCTCCTCTATCATCTTCGTTGCCGGGGTCGGTCGTTTGAGGGAGACGTCAATGCTGTCCGGTGATGGGAACCTGACCCGCCTTTCGGGGGTCTCGAGAGAAAGCCTCCTGCATTTCATAGAGAGCCCGTTTGCTAGCCTGTCGAGGGTGAAAAAAGGTTCCCTCCCCTCTTTGATGTAGCCCTCTACCCGTTCGTAATCGAGGTTCTCCCTCACCTTGATGATGCTCGAACGGTGTTCGTAACATTTGATATCGAATCCCTGGTCCAGCACGATCCTGGTGGATAGGGCAAGCCTTTCTGTACCGGCCCGTAGCGAACAGAGGTCCTCGGAGAGGACCGGGGGCAGCATGGGAAGGACCCCGGTCGGAAGATAGACCGAGGTCGCCCTGAACCTGGCCTCCGCATCGATGAGGTCACCGGGCCGTATATAATGGCTGACATCGGCTATATGGACCCAGAGGGCAAGGTCCCCCCCGTGAAGGGGTTCTATTGAGATCGCATCGTCGAAATCCTTTGCGTCGGGAGGGTCTATGGTGTAGGTCTCAAGCCCGGTCAGGTCGCTCCGTCCGTCCCTGTCCCGTTCTGAGATATCTGTCCTGACCCTTGAAGAAACGTCTAGTATATGACGGGAGAACTCCCGGTGGAACTTCCTTGCCCCGGAAGCCAGCTTGTGGTCGATCACGGCATCCGACGCCTCGTTCCAGGTCAACAACCTCATGTCCAGCAGGACCCTCAGGATATTGGAGGGCAGTTCCTCTCTCCTGGAGCGGGCCAGGTCCATGAACAGGTATCCAACGAACCTTTCAAGGTCGAACCTGTCCAGGTACCTTATCTGGGTCCCACCCAGGGAGAAAGGTGATGCTTTACCCAGGCCTGTACGCTTGATATCCGAAAGAGCTACGGGCCACCTTGCGTTCTCGAGGTAGAAGGCCCCCCACGCACAGACACTCTTGAGGAGGTCCA
>JALOTP010000071.1 GCA_025457865.1 Thermoplasmatota archaeon
AAGGAGAAGGAAGCCCCGAAGGTGGAGGACGAAGAGGATGATGGGCTTCCCGACCTCGAGATGCCTAAGGTCGTCTATGTCGATAGACATGTCTTCGTAAAGGTGGGGAACAACAAGTATGATGGAGGGGATGACCCCACGGAGGACCCCTACAAGGTAATTGGTGTCCGAAGGGACGATGACCATGCGGCAATCGAGAGGGCGTTCAGGGAGAAGATCCATCTGTACCACCCCGATAAGTTCGATAAGGGGCCGGATTGGGTGAGGGAGAAGGCCAAAGAAGAGACCATGAGGCTGAACAGGGCCTATGAGAAGGTCATGAAGGGGAAATGAGCGGGATGATCTAATTATGCTTAGTTCGGGTCGTCCCATTCTACGATTACTCTTTAATTAAAATCAAATGGGCCGACCCTGACCCGCAGAAGCCGAAGGCTTCAATGGCACGTGAAAATCGCAACATCAATTCATACCTCATCACGATTTTTACAGAGTTTGTACTCTAATTAATGTGGAGGGTCGGCCCACGAAAACAATAAAAATATTATTTGGTGGGGGGGGTTATACATAAAAATTAAATAAAGAAAATAGGTTATGATAATGGAGTTGAAATGGGATGTTGAAAAGATTGGTCGTTTCCGTTCTCCTGATCATCTCGATGGTCTTGATGCCTCAGAACGGATCGATCGCCTTTGGGGAGTGTCGTTCTTCCAGCCCGATCGGGTCCGCTGAACATCCATGGCCCTGTGTGCAAGGATCGCCAGGTGGATTGATCTACCCCCTTCCGCCCATAAACGATTCGTACCCTTACATCTCCTGGGCTTTAACGCTCCCTTCATTCCTCCTTACGGACTTTGGTGATCCCATCGGTGATCTGGAGGGTCCGGTCATAGCGAACGATGGCTCGGTTTATTTCACCGTCTCATGCTACCTTCTGAAGGTATCCAAGGACCATGAATTGGACTGGTCGTTGCCTATTGGGCCTTCCAATGCCCGTCTGTCCGCTCCGTGTCTGGGGGATAAGGATGAAATCTTCGTCATATCGAGCGATGGGCAGCTGGTCTCGATCTCATCCGAAGGAGATCGACGTTTCAATGCCTCCATAGGGAGGGTGGGTCAGCCCCTGAATCCACCGCTGTACCATAATGGAACGATCTATTGTGCAGTGGAGCGTAGAGCTCTCTTGGTGGATGTGAATGGAAGCATCCTATGGACGTTCGACCTTGATAGTGATGTCCTTTATGGACCGTCGGTCAGCTCCTACGGGTCCATGGTCATCTGTGAGGAGCACAGGGTCACCTCCATAGGAAAGGATGGGAAGATGGTCTTCGAGTTGGAATTCACCGAAGAGGTGACCGGAGCACCGTCCATCGGTCCGAACGGGACGATCTACCTGACGACGATGGATGTAAAGGGCTATTCAAGGGTCCATTCCTACCATTGGAACGGGACACCTATCTCAAAAAGTGCAGAGTTCAGGGGCAGATTACGATCGAACCTTGCCTGTGGCATGAATGGCGAGATCTACTTCATGGCGAACGGATCTAAGCTTCACAGGCTTGGACCCGGGGATGAGGTCCGTTCATTGTTTGATATGGGGTGGTCCCTTTCATATCACATCCTGTCCTTTTCATGCAATCACCTCCTCATCATGGGCCAAACTGAAGTGGTCAAACTGGAACTGCGGTCATTTGATGCGGGACTCCTTGGCACGTCCCTGGTTCGATCCGGAAGGACCATGGCCATGGCCAGTTCGAATAAGCTCTACTTCTGCGGCCCGTCACTGCACTGCATGTTGCTCGAGGAGTATCCTGGGCCCTCGTTCATTGGCGGCCCGGTCTACGAATTGAAAATGACCGAAGATACACCAAGACAATACGATATCCTCGATTTCTTCCAATGTATATCCTATGAGGACACACATTCTCCCATTCCGGCCTATCAGCTCCAGATCGATCACACAGGGTTCAACGTCACCTATGATGGCGGATTCTTCACGATCGACCCTCCGGAGAACTTCTTTGGTTCGACATCCGGACTGCTCCAGGCGGTACATAACGGTAAGACCGTCAACTCCGACCGGTTCAAGATAATAGTTGGACCTGTCGATGACCCACCCGAGATAATCGATGCCGTCCTGACCGTGGGATATGAAGGAAAACCCTACGAACATACTTTCCATGTCCTCGATATAGATTCCGAGATGTCCGATATCACCATGCAGATATCCGGGGAAGGCCAAGCCATCGATTGGCTGGGAATCGACGATCTCACCCTCGTCGGGTCGATACCCATACTCGATGACTATGATCAAGATTATTTTCCCCTTGAGATCAGGCTAAGTATAACACCCTGGGACCTTTCCTCCAAGGGGGAAACCAGGGATTTCGACCTGGTCATAATGAACACCAACCAACCGCCCGTGATAGAAACTGATCTGATCTCCATCCCTGAAGACTCAAGGACCTCGATCTACGTTCAGGAAGACAAGTACAATGAACGGACCATTGCCGGTTACGATCCGGATTCAGAGGACATTACCTATGAAACGACCGCAGGACCCCATCTTGTCATCGAGGAGGCTGTTAGCAGCTCATCTTATACCTTCTACTTGAAAGGAAGTCCGGATTTCTTCGGGGTTTCTTATATCGACCTGCAAATATCGGATGGAGAATACACAACATCCAAAAGGATAGTTGTCGAGGTCAAGCCTGTCATTGACCAGGTCAGGAACCTGACCATAGAACCACTTGTCCCCCTCGAAGGTCTGACTGAGGATGACGATATCATGTTGAGGGCTTCCTACCTCGATCCGGATAGGGAAGAGAGCCCAGACCTGGAAATCGAATGGACCGTCTATGATGATCACCAGAGGATTAAAACGATTTCCGGAGGGCTAGAGTGCCTGATCCTCAACATAACCTTGCCTGAAGGACACTATGATATCCACCTTTATGTCGATAAAGCCGGAGGCGGAGGAGGGGCTGAGACCAAGATCAGCTTCAATCTGAGCAAGGGTGTCGGTCGAGAGGATGGGGGCCTCAAAAAGGACCTTCGGATCGGTCTCCTAATTGTGGCCTTGCATTTCCTTGCAGGATTTGTGTTGATAGGTGCTATTATCGGTCCCTATATAATTTACGACCAAAGGATCAAGAAACGCTTTCTACGCAATTTGAAAACGATCGAGAAATCCGACCCAAGCCCTCTGATCGCAACCGAACCGAACACCATCAAGGAGGGGAAGCAATGACCTGCCGGAGAGCTGCCGTCCTATCGATGAATATTGCATTCATCCTGGTTTGGTCGCTATTCCTGTTCGATCTCCTTCCCTGCCTGGGGCAGGACGCAGCACCTCAACCTGCAGACGTCCATTACGCCGATGATCATCCCTTCGATTTCTCTTCCCCCGAATACGGTCTCGATATGGACGCCGAGGACATTGCCTCCATCGTTCACCATCCCAACGGATGCATCTATTCCTTCTCCTTCGCAGAGATAAGGAACCAAAGCAATTGGTTCATCGAGCCCTATCTTGAAACAACGGTTCATGATCTATTGACCGGACAGGTATTCGAGGATACGCTGTCCTTGGATATTCCAGGATCGAGCAATTTTGCTTTCGGAGAGGTCCACAGCGATTTCATAGTTTCTAAGGATGATGACATACTTGTCAGTTTTTGGGTAACTGCAGGAGTGGCGGAAATATTGCACAGGTCATATCTCTGCCTCACCAGGTTGAACATCACAGAGGATACACAGAGGCTCGAGGTCAAGACAGAGCGACATGAAATGGAAGAAGAACCCGAGATGATCAAGGTATTGAGCGGTGACACTGACGTCTATGTTTGGTATCTCGCAGAGGGGCGTCATTACATTCAAACCTTTACGGTCAATGTCCAGGCTGGGTGGGAATTGATATCGTATGAAATGGTGGAATGCGCGCAATTCTCGACGAACGTGGAACTATCGCTGGAAAACCTGATCCTTATACGCCAGTCGGATTCCAGGACATTGAACCTGTCCCTGTTGGACAGGAACCTGAGCCCGATCAAGACCGCGGAAGTCCCCATGATGGTATCATCTACCGGAATGGACAACTTCATCCATCCTGTCTGGTCAAGGGAAGAGGATGCCTTTTTCATTTTCATTTATAGGGATGAACTGATGGCCCATACCTATCAAGACCTGGAACTATACAGGGTCTCGGGCGATCTTGAGCTCATTGGGTCTATGAATCTTGAGATACCAGAGAGTTGGACCTTGAACCCCAGCTTTCTCCCCATACTCCTCAAAGAGCATGTGTTCCTTATCGATGCAGGTCTGTCCGGGATAGCCTCATATTCCATGGACCTGGACCTTTTGAACATCAGTCCGTTGGACCCCGATCTTGATGTGGAATCCATCGAGCGTTCTCTCCTGCAAGTTCAATATTTGGACGATCAAGCAATTTTGAGATGTCAGGTCTTTGATGATGACTACGGGACCTTCCATTTTTCATTTTCCATCTTTGAGGAGGGGTCCATTCCATACTCGGGCATATTTCGTCCGAGCGAGGATATGACCTTCATCAATACTACCAAGTCTTATCCCTGCGGCTTGGAGATAGGACCAGGACAGAGCCTCACGGCTATCGATTCAAAAGTGATTGTGGCGGGGGACATATACAACTACGGCAAGATCCAGATGACCGGGTCGGACCTTGCATTCTCCGGTCTCGATCTAGAAGATGCACGGTTGTTCAATTTTGGGAATCTGACCTTCGTACGATCGAGAGCGAATTGCGTGGTCGAATCATCCGGGTCCCTCATCCTTGAGGCAAATGATACCTCCTTCCTAGTCTCTGGCCTCGAAATTTACCAGGGCGATGTAGGGATAAAAGGTGTTCATCTTGATAGGGACTATAAGCATTGGATCTCGATCCAAGGCTCAGCAGCTCCCCCGAATCTGACATTCAAGGACTGCATATTCGATTCCACTCCTGCTATCTTGGAGAATGGGGAATATCATTTAGAGCTGGCCAGCTGCCAGGTGATGGGGAAAGTCCCGGCTTACAGATATCCCCTCGAGAAGGTCGTTGACTGCACGTTCATTGATTGCGGAAGGATCTTATTGAAAGGCCAATGCAAGATAACGGACTCAACGTTCAAGGGAGACAGTACCTATTTCAATGTCGAAGGTCCGGATGTGGGTGCATCATTCACGGGATGCCTCTTTGAGGGCATAACGACCTCGCTGTTCGAAGGCTTAGGTGGGATGAACGAGGAGGGGGGTTCCTTCGAATTCAAGGATTGCAGTTTCAAGGATGACTACATCCCCTTTGCCGACCATTATGGGAGGTTCTCCCGGTACATTGCGGAGGATTGCTCTTTCGAGAACTGCACAGAGCCCCTTTACCTCAAGGACCATGGCATCCGCATCGTCCGGAACTGCACCTTCATGGATAACAATGTCTCCATTTCGATCCAAATGGACCCTGAGGAGGATAGGGGGGGCGGCAGGACCTCAATAACTAACAACCTCTTCCTCAACAACAACGCATCGATCGTCATAGAGGGATTCAGCGAGGATCACCTGGATAGGTGGTACCCCGATGATGATATTTTCGATAAAGGGAGAGATTTCGACCTAATCGATGCCAGGAACAACAGTTTCGATTTGGACGGACCCGAGCAGGTCGCAGCGACGATGAGCCGATGGATATACTTCCTTCCGTTCTACGACAGGAATGGAACTCTCGTCCACACTGAGGATGAGGACATGGACGGGATGGACGATTCATGGGAAAGGGACCACGGCCTGGACCCGGCGTTCTATTTCGACCGCTTCGCGGATGACGATCATGACAACTATTGCTCCTACGAGGAGTTCAAGTACGGAACGGACCCGGAAAAACATAACGAAAATCCGACCACCTCGTTTAGGGTGTGGCTCGTCGCAGCAGTGTTATGCATTTTCCTCATAACCATACCTATCGTCGTCTTCGTTTTCTCGGTAAGGCCACTTCTCTGGATGGTCAAAATGCACAAGTTCCAGGGTAAGTTCGGTGAATACGAAAAGGTCCGGAGGGAACAGTTCCGAGGGGAGCTTAGGACCATCATCAAGGACGATGTTGTCATCCCCGGAAAAAAGGTCCCCTCGGAAAAGGTGGGACCAGCCGGAGAGACCCGGCCCGCAAATATCGGGATAAAGGCTGGTCTTTCGGGCATGGAGCCTCCCGATAACGGCGGGGGTGGCCCCTAATGATCCCGCTCATCCTAACGAGGGACCTATGCAAATCCTATGCCAAGGTGAAGGCTTTGGACCATGTCTCGCTATCCATCGTGGAGGGGTCCATCCTGGGCCTTTTCGGGGCCAATGGAGCAGGTAAGTCCACGCTCATCAGGGTTCTATCAGGTATCACAAGGCCTGATTCCGGGTCCGTGATGGTGAAGGGGGTGGACGTGGTCCAGAACCCGACGCTCGTCCGCGATGTTTGCTCTACCATTGTCGAGATCCCGAACTTCAGCAAGGGAATGAGATTGTACGACCTTCTCGAATACTACTACGGGCTCTCGGGGGAGGAGCCCTCAGAAATGGAGGAACGGCTCAAGGAAGCTGTATATGTGACCGGCACCGGTGATGTCCTGGACAAGAAGTTCGGAAGGATGTCGCTGGGACAGCAGCACAGGGCAGAGATAGCAAGGGCGATCGCGACCTCCAAGGACATCATGCTCCTGGACGAACCGTTCATAGGGATAGATGTGGAGACGAAAAAGAAATTGAAGGACCATTTCAGGAAATGGGTGGACGAAAGACCTGGAAGGGCCATCATCTTCACATCCCACAATCTTCTCGAGAACGAAGAGTTCGTCAACTCTATCTCCTTCATCAAGGAAGGGAGGATAATGGATTCAGGCACGCTTGACTATTTCAAGAACAAGTATCTGAAGGCCAGTTACGTTTTCGAGGTCGACGACATCAGTTCTGCAATAATAACACTGCAATCCTTGAAGGATGTCCAGATCGATAAGTTCGAAGGGAACAACATCTATCTGACCCTGAAGGAGGAGAAAATGGTGAAGATCGTGAACAAGGAGCTCTCATTGCGGAATGTGGGCATCCTCCAGTTCAAACGGACAGGATCGGTTGAGGATGTCTTTTCCCATATCATGGAGGCAGGATCATGAACCGTCCGAAGGCCCAGCGCATCTACCTTGCGTTCCTAAGAAAGGATTTCAGGTACACGTTCTGGCCGTTCATAATGTTCTTCACGGCTAATATGATAATCGCCGGTTTTTTAATGTCGTCCCTGGGTCTCATCTCCGTATTCACCATGGACCAGCATCTAACGGCCCATGATCCATTGGAGAACGAGCCGGGATATGACTTCTATGATGCCCAGGATACCCCTTCGGGAGAAGGGACCTCCGGATCGGATGATGAGATCATTGACCCGCTCTCCGAGGTTATCAACAAGCCGATATTCCCGACCGGTTCTAACGCAATGACCTTATCGATCGTCCTGACCATCCTGTTCTACTACTGGTGGGTCTATTTGTTGATGTACTCGTTCGTTTTTGGAAGGGATATCCCGACCAAGGCCGTCAGGACCTATTTCCACTATCCGATATCCGTCAGGAATCTGATGGATGTCAAATTGCTGCATTCCCTGGCCTTTACTGTCGCACCATCACTGCCTATCCTGTTCGTCGTTTACATGGTCCTTTTGGTACTTGGGACCTATCCAACAATATTCGCAGGGCTTAGCATCGTCACAATCTCAATTCTGATCGTCATCACACTTATTGGGTCCGCATTGTCCAGGTTCCCCCTTGCGTGGAAGAACGGATTGGCCGCTCAATTGCCTTGCATAGGCTTTGTCCTTGTGCTATCGATTATCACGACCGAATCCTTCATTTCCGGCATATACTGGGCATTCTGCGAAGGCGTAGGCATACAATATTCCACCCCGGCGATCGCGAACCTGATGTACCTTTCGCCTATCCATACGATGGGAGTACTTTACGATTGGGTCCTCGCTGGGTCACCAGTTCACATCATTGACTTCCTTTGGGTACCCCTTGGCATCGCTCTGATGATAATCAGCTGGATAGCCTCATCCAGGATTTATCCCGACATTTTCATAAAGGAAACAGCTTGAGAGGGCGCGTCGGTCGTTCAAACACTGTGACCCCTTGCATCGATGGTGATCTCCCTCAGGACCTCCTCCCCCTTGACCAGATATGCCCGGTCGAACAGGTTTAAGGCCGTGCAGGCATGATTGGGCACAATCCTCAACCTGTCCCCTATTCTCACTCCGGGGCAGCACCCGTCGATAATCCCGTGCTCCTCGGATAGGTGTGATATCCAGACCCCCTGGTCCTTGACGAAACGGAAACCATCAAGGAACTGCGTTCCGTGGGCCCCCCTGTCAGATGAAAGGGATTTCGAACCTGCATCGATTATGAGCCGGTCCCCAGCGGGCTTGCTGATCATCGTAGAGAGGACCGTCAGGGAGCAGAACTCCAGTGGTACGACATCAAGGGCGACCTGGGTCATGTTGTTGAACACATAGTTCCCCGGCCGGACCTCGGTTACGCCCTTGACCCTGGCGCTGTGCTTGACCGTGGGCGTCGAACCTACGCTGACCGGCTTTATACCGATCCCTTTCGAGCGAAGTCCATCGGCCATAGCTGCCATCAACTCGCCCTCGGCCCTGCCTATTGCCTCGACCTCATCTGGGCTCCTTGCAGAGTAGACATGGCCTGCATGGGTCAGGATCCCCTCAAGCTCCAGCCCCTTCATCCCCTTGATACCGGCCGCGATCTCCCTGACCTCCGCCTCCGATGAGAGTTCGCAGCGCTTCAGCCCCGAGTCCACCTCGATGAGGACCGAGAGCTTTGGACCGATCCCCTCGAACCTTTTAAAAAGTGCCTTGGCTGCATCCAGGTCGTCCACGCAGAATGATATCTCCGCCCTTTCTGCAAGCCGATGGAGCCTATCCCCCATTATTTAGTGAGCCGACCCGGATTCGTAAAAAAGGTAATATCAGTCCGATAGCAAACTCCTTTTTCACTCTCTATGCAGATAGATAGCTTACTTCGGGTCGGCCCATTCTCTACTTAATCAATTATTATAAAAGAATGGGCTGACCCGGACCCGCAGAAGCCGAAGGCTTCAAGGGCGCAGGAAAATCGCAGTAATGATTACTCCATGATCACGATTTTCCTAGCGTTTGAACTGTAATCTTTTTCGAGGGGCGGCCCATGCAAAGAATATTAAGAAAAGTTAAATGGGCCGACCCGGATTCGTAAAAAAGACAAATTAAACACAATGAGTGGCTGCTTTTTCACTCTCTAATCAGATAAATAGCTTACTTCGGGTCGGCCCATTCTACGAATACTTATCAATAAAAATCGAATGGGCCGACCCGGATTTGAACCGGGGACCTTCACCATGTCAAGGTGACGTCATAACCAGCTAGACCATCGGCCCGGTGGGTTCTAAGCGTTCCCGTCGGACATCAACACAACTTCGGATTTAAACGTTATCGTCCGCCGCTCGACCAGTGGCAGGCTATATCAATGTGACAGTGACCTCGACCTGTTTGTAGGCGAACCTCTTCTGTGGAGGCTCCTCGCCATTGATGACTAAGTTTGTGTTCATATACCCATTGTCACCCACCGTGAAAAATACCAGGAACTTCCCCGTCTGTTGGAAGATGTGCTTGATCCTCAGGACCCCACCGGAATAATTCTGAAATTCCTGGAAGTAATCCCCCGCATTATTCACATCCCAATCTATCAGGAGATAATCTATGCCCCCGTTCAGATCGGGGTCCGAGGTCGATATCCTGAACTCCACCTCCACCCCTTTCTTGGCCCTTTCGGGATAGTCGAAGTCGTCAATGACCGGGGCCCTGTTGACGAAA
>JALOTP010000072.1 GCA_025457865.1 Thermoplasmatota archaeon
CCCCCTAGGACCAATTACGGATCCTGGCACTTATTTTTTTAAACCAGCTACGAACGAAGGCACCCGCATCGTACCCGAAAGACGGCGTCTTATACCACGGTCCCCGCTCTCCCGAACCTTTCCTTTTTTCTTCCCCCACCCTCCCGCTGAACCATTTGGTTCCAACTCAAGATACCTTCATTACATGTAGACGACGGATTAAAAATGAGGAGAAGTACCGGTCGAAAAGCAGAGAACCTGTCCCATTGTTGTGATCATCGTTCCAATAGGTCAGAGATCTTCTCACGAAGTGGATGGATGTTCTGAACCACATCCCATAATATGAGGTGATCTATCTTATGGTAACTGTGAATGAGGATATCTCTCATTCCTGCCATCTCCTTCCATTCGACATGTGGATTCTTCCTTTTGTAATCATCAGGGACCTGTTTTGCAGCCTCACCTATGATCTCTATGCTCCTGGCAAATGCCCTCTTCATGGTCTCATCGCATAGGAAATCCTCGATGTCCAGGCCTACTGACATTTCTATTACAAAGTCACATTCATCCAGTATATGCCGAAGGAGCTCTTCAGGTTGTTTCAATGAACCTTGCCTCCTTCAGGATATAGGGTCCGATATACGGACTGAGGCTGCCCATCGTCACGATCTCTATCCTTGTCCCGAATAGCTCGCATAGGAGCTCATGGACCCTGAAGAGGTTCCTATACTTCTCCTCTCCAGCTTTGAAGGAAACGATGATATCAATATCGCTCCCTTCCTTCTGCTCGCCACGGATGTATGAACCGAACAGACCGATCCTTTCTATGCCCAAACTTTTCAGGGCTGACCTGTTATCCCGGATCCTGGACAGGACCTGATCGGATGAAAGCATAATTACCACTGATAATATGGCGGTTTGAATAAATAATCTTTTACTATGGACCAATGAAGGATGATGTTGAGGATGAAAATATTGAAACTTGTGGACAAGCTAAAATCCTTCGAGTACGGAATACGTCACCTGGGTACCCTAACAACGTCACCCATATCACTTATTCGGGGGGGAAAGGGAGAAGATGTAGGAAGGACCAAAGAGACCTCTATTCAACAGGACCTGCCCTCAACGGTCTTAGATAACAACTCATTCGACCATTCTTAACCGATATCCTAATGTGTATGTTTACAAGGAGAAGGAATAATTTGATCGACATTAACATCAATTAAATATTGTTTTTCCAAATGATTTAAATAATGTAGAAATGCATTCTGGATCTATGATCTGGAAAGTAACATCTTCCCTTTTTATTATCATAATCCTCATTATCACTGGAACAGGATGTCTTGAAATAAACCAATGGTCGGGTAAAGGTGATCTATTGATTGACCTTTCCATCGAGAATGTAACTGTCACAATGGATAGGAATATCACGAACAGATTCATATTGACCTTTACCAATCCGAACGATCATGCATTAGGAATTTTGAGGATTAATTATTGGATTAGCATTTTTGATGAAAATGGTTCTGGAATTAAAAATGACCTGCCTATTCCTTCTACTCTTGGTCCGACAAATAGAGATATTATTGTTATAGAACCAGGTAAGAACATTTCTTTTTTTGGGCATAATGTTTGGGATTGGTTCATAAAATCCGGAAAGATTTATTATGCTATAGCTAAGTATAATCCATCGGCAGACGCTATGGTGACAAAACCATATTGGAGAGGTGAATTGACCTCGGAAAAGCTCTATTTTTCTGTGGAATGATTACCACGAAATGACCCTAACTGACGTATTTCGAGTACGGAAGACGTCACCTATTCCATCGAGCCAGCATCCCAAAACCCCCCCTCTTCAAGACCGTTCTTCCCCCCCCCCCAATTCAACTGCGGAACTCGTCGCCTACTATATGAACCGACTACGAACGGCGTCACCTGCTGCAAGTACGGAATACGTCACCTACAGGATGTCAGTTCATCCCCCACGCCCCTATCCATTGCCCACTTAATGTTTGCCACGGAGAGGTCATCCCTCCCTCCATTCATTCCCTTCATCGTCCCCTTCATCTCATAAAAGACCCATTTCACCTATGAGCATCCCCATTTTTTCCAGTGGCATTTATGATCAGGACCAGATCGTCCTTCAATTCATAGAGATCGGCAAATAACGGCCCGATCTATTATGTCGCCATATCATTTGCGGATAGATACGCTCTCCTCTCCCCCAAATCGGTTAATAGCTCGACCAACTTTATTGGTATAGGTGCGAAAAATGGTCCCTTTGAACAAAGGAAATGATTCTCTTATTGCCTTTCAGGGCAGGACCATCAGAAGGATCTGGTTTAATGGAAGATGGTTCTTCTCGGTCATCGATATCATAGCCGTTCTGTCAGGGAGCGATGATCCCAGGAATTACTGGAAAGTTTTAAAATTCAGATTGAAAGAGGAAGGCGGCGTTGAAACGGTTACAAGATGTAACCAGTTGAAGATGATGGCACCAGATGGGAAAATGAGGCTGACTGATTGTGCGGATACGGAAACGGTCCTAAGACTAATCCAATCCATCCCATCCAAAAACGCTGAGCCTTTCAAGCGCTGGTTGGCCAAGGTGGGATATGAAAGGATCCAAGAGATAGAGGACCCTGAGCTTGCCCAGCACAGAATGAAGGAGCTTTACCGACAGAAAGGGTATTCGGACGAATGGATAGAAAAGAGGGTACGTGGGATAATAATTAGAGATGAGCTCACTGATGAATGGAAGGGCAGGGGTGTGGATAAGGATATCGAGTTTGCAATTCTCACAGCAGACATATCGAAAGCAACGTTCGGTTTGACCCCCTCAGAATATAAAAAGTTAAAGGGTCTTAAAAGGGAGAACCTGAGGGACCACATGAACGATCTCGAGCTCATCTTCACCATGCTAGGTGAGAGGGTCACAACAGAGATAACAAGGAAGAAAGATAAGAAAGGGTTCCCGGAATGTGAAGATGCAGCGATCGAAGGGGGGGAGGTAGCCGGTATTGCCCGCAAGGAAGCAGAGAGCAGGATCGGAGAGAGCATAATATCGAAAAAGAATTTCATCGATCAGAAAGAGAGAAAGAAAAGAATAGGGTAACATGAAATATTGAAGTGGTTCAGGGATAGATAGATCCAATTTGACCCCCGCATATTACGCTGTTCGCGTACGATCATTGTCATCTCCCTCACCCATCCAGCATCCCACAAACCCCCCCACTTCAAGACCGTTCTTCCCCCCCCTCCTTTCAACTGCGGAACTCGTCACCTACTATAAGAACCGACTACGAACGGCGTCACCTGCTGCAAGTACGGAATACGTCGCCTGGAGGATGGCAGTCCCCCACTCATCGACCCCTAAGAACCTCCAAAGAACCCATCCTTTATGATCCCTTTACCGATGATCTTTCTCCCCTATACCTGTTTTATAATACCAGAGAATGTCCCTTCATTTGAGGGGTGACAATTCACCGATCCGAACGGAAACTCTCTCGTGGTCGGAGCTCAAGAATGCATCGGTGTCGTCTCCAATGCCCGGTCTCCCAATCATCCCCATTTATTCAATTGGGTATTATCCCTACTTAACTTCCCTTCCTGGGACAGTCTGCGATCCGTACAGGTCCACATAGATTATTATGTGCGTTAATATTATAAATAACATTTTTAAAACATATATGCGTTAATTATAAATAATAGAATATTATAACATATACCACTATGGACAACTTGGAAATGTACCTGACCAAACCAAAAAGACCCGGGGTCAAGGTAGAGAGGATCTACCGTCTTCTCCTTGACCATCCTCTGAAGGATATGACATCCTACAGGTTGGCGAAGGGTTCATGTTCGGACCATCATTGGACACTGGACAAGGTACGGGAATTGCAGAAGCTCGGGGTAATGAAGGGTATGAAGGTCGTAAGACCAAAGGACCTGTTCTTGATCTGGGCCAACAGACCGACGGACATCAGGTCCAGAGAATATTTCGTAAAAGATGTCCTGGGAAAGATAAAGGGGTCGAAAATGGAATACGCGGCAACGACCTATTTTGGGGAGAACCAGATAGGCAGGTACCTGTTCCCAAGCAGGATGGACATATACATCCGCTTCGAGGACGCATCAAAGTGGCATATGGACCTGGTAAGGGACGGTCTTGTAGGTAAGGGGAATCTTCGACTTATGATAACGGACGAACATGTTTTCTTCAATCCTTTCACCCGGGGCGAGATAAAGACGGTCAGTGTACAGCAGTTGATAGTGGACCTTCTCAGGGAGGGGGGAGTGTGCAACGAGGCGGCAGAACTATTGATGGAGAGGTTCTATGGTGAAGAATGAACTTTATGAAAGGTTGGAAACGGATAGTTCAATATCCGCTCTTCATACTCTTTCCGTTGAGCTTCCGGACCCTGTCATTGTCCTGGGGGGGTGGGCGGTCCATCTCACCGTGAACAGGGGCTATCAGAGGGACCATGGGTTGTCATATTTAGGGTCCAGGGATGTGGACCTCGGATTCCATATACCTGAGGGTTCCGGACTGGATGATCTGAGGAATGGGAATTTCTTCAAGTCGATCCAGATAATCAAAAGGTTGGGATATTGGGAGAAGGGGACCTCGAGGTTCTGCAGGATAATCAAGAGGGGGTCAGGGGAAACGCTGGATGAGAAGCAAGCCGCAATGTACCCTCAATATGACCTATTCTACCTTTTTATCGATCCATTGGTTGACCATCCTCACCCTTTGATAAGGGAGATCTCAAAGATCAAGGTCTTGGATGAACCTTTGCTGAAGATGGCAATATCGAATGATAAGATGAAGAAGGTGGATATCGGTGGCAGAGAGATATTGGTCCCTTCTCCAGATATGCTCCTTATGATGAAATTATCATCATTCCCGAACAGAACGAAGGATGATAAGAGGTTGAAGGACCTGTGTGATATCTTCTCGCTTATATGGTATTCCGAGGCAGATATGCAGGAGGTCCTAGGGACCGCAAGAGAATATTCCCGAGAGAAGATAAGTATGATCAAAGATCAAATGACAAATGACCTTCTTAACAAGGCCTCATATCATTTGGGAGTAGGAATGGAAGAAATTGAAAGTATTATAAAGAGGTTATAGGGGCAGAGAACAAGATCATATCAGAAATACAAATCAAAACTGAAATCCTTCGTGTTCGGATCCGATCACCTCCCCCCTCCATCCAACTATTGAACTCGTCGCCTACTATAAGAACCGACTACGAACGGCGTCACCTGCTGCAAGTACGGAATACGTCACCTGGGTACCCTAACAACGTTACCCCCTTCCAGTTCGAAATTTGCCAGTTCCTACTGCGAAATGCATCATCTTCCAAGCGATGAGTGCCCTTCCGCTGATCCTGCCTCCGCAACCCGTCCCATTCCATAAAAAAAGACAATAACCAGCATCTCCATGAAAATGTAAGAATCATGTCCTTTACCACATTCCAGCGGAAAAGTTAGGACCGAACGTTCACCGCACAGGATATAGGATCCCGTAATTATATATCATCGTCCAGCGAAAGTAACTATAATGGACAAAGACGGCTCATTAGCGCTTCTTCTTGAGCACCAACCCCAGTATCACTGCGATGATCCCCAGGACCGCCATGACGAGCCCTCCGCAGCAAGGCCCGATCTCAAGGGTGAAGATCGAGTTGATCTGAGGTTCCATGAGGTATAACGTAGTGTTGTCATTCCTCTCGAAATAATATGTTCAGCTCTCGTGCGCAGTGAATTCGAGGTCTGCCATGTAACCCTTCTGCGATGGGGACATCAAGGGATTCTCGAGATCTACCTCGTTTCCCTGGGGGTCCCTGACCTTCATGAATCCGATCCTATCCGATTCGTCGATCCATATCTCGTAATCGCCTTTCTTCAGCTCCACCGGCCCTTCCCCATCGATCGTTGCGACTGGGTCCTTGACCGGATCGTACATCAACCTGACCAAGACAGATGCAGCAATGCCCCCAAACAGACCAAGGACTATCAATACGATCCCCACCAGCAGTACCAACGTTCTCATCGCTTTCACCCTGAGATCACTTAAAACCCGAATACTATATAATCCATACTTTAGATAATCGATCGGTCCAGGAGGGACTCATTTTCAAGGGAATTCCCTTCTCCGAAGGTCTGTACCAGGTCTGAGGGTATCATCTGACCTTCATCCATGGGCAGGTATCCTTCTGCGGACAGTGGGCACATCCATATTTCTTCGAAACCAACGGAAGGATGATATAAGAATCCAGGATGAAAAGGACCATCAGGACAAGAACGATTACGGAGAGATCGAAGAGGAGACTGACAATTCCCCCAATGACGGGAACGATCCAGAGAGGAACTATCACAGGGATATGTTTCCTGAACTTCCCTTTGAAATCCTCCTCCCTCTGCTTGGACCGGAAAGATACTGCGAACTGACCGTATCCGCAGGGACAGCTCCTCGTTCCGTAGAAGTTGCAGTAGGGGCAGACGAACCAGATGATCCAAAAAGCTCCCAAGGTCCCGTAGATGACATAGGACACCGATAGTACGATACCAACGAGCTTGAGGTCGAGACCGACAAGCAATATCAGGCTTCCTAGCAGGACCATCAGGATGTACGGTATGTTGTCCGTAAGCTCTTGGAGATGGGTGTAGTCCTGTTGTTCCTTCTTGCGTGAACAGGTCCTACCTTTATCCATGATCACCATCACATCCTTGTTCGTAAGTAGGCCAAGAAGTATTTATAGGATGCTTGATGAAGAACCGGCAGACGTTTGCCATCGATGATGACCTGTCGGAGTTCACTCTTCATCTATCCTCCCGGACCGCGACCTGCTCCATATCAATATACCAGTTCCCACCAGCATTATGAGAAGTATCAGTATCACAAACCCGACGATGAAGGATTTCAATATGGGTAACCAGTTGGTCTCCTTCTCCGGTTCGGGCTCTATCACCTGGAGCTTCACGGAGACCTACCATTGCTATTACCATGTAAATGCTAGGTGTTGAGGCTCATTCGTACCTGAGCGCCTCTCCCGGACGGAAACGGACCGCTCTCATGACTGGCATTAGCATCACTACCACTGTCCCAACGACCGTTATCACCAAGGATATCAGGACATAGGTGACGGAGAAGTCCCACTGGAGGGAGATCTTCATGACGTCCCTAACCATCGATAGGAGCAGGGCATATAGGCCCAGTCCTAAGGGAACACCGAATAGCCATCCCACCTTGGCGAGGAACGCCCCCTCTATCGCGAAGACCGCAGCGATGGACGACGACCTGGCTCCGATGCAACGGAGCATCCCGATCTCCTTCGTGCGGTCCAGAATGTTCATCGTGAGCGTGCTCGCGAGGCCCAAAAGCGAGATGAAGACTATCACGGAGCCAATGGTGAACAGAAGGTTCAGTACTATCTCGTTCGAGGTCCGGTCCTCCTCCTCGAGGATGTAATTCGTCCCCATGCTCGGGTTCATCCCCTTGTCCTCGAGGACCTTCCAGATGTTCTCGGCCGTACGGTCGATATCGGCATGGTCATCGGATGATGTCCTGATGTAGAAACCTCCGATGGCATTCTCGACCTCCAGGGTCCTCTGGAGCGTTGTTATGGGCATCCTGAAGTTGAGACCATCGTCCCAGTTCGTATCGTCGATGCCTATGACCTCGAAGGAACGGACACCGGTGGCGGTCGTCAGATCGATCATATCGCCCAATCCAACCCCGGTGAACTGGGCCATGGCATAACCTACGATGACGACGGAAGCCCCCTGGGACTCCTCCTCTGTCGTCCACCATCTGCCCTCGCCCTTCCTGAGCAATGTGATCGAATAGTCCAGGGACCACGGGTCCTGGACCATGCCATAGACCAGTCCGCTCCTGCCGCTTAGGGTCCCATCGGTCATGATGAATGGCTCGATCTCTTTAACCCCGGGGATTGTGCCTATGAGCTCCGTCCCGTAGGTCAGGTTGATAGGGTCCTCCGGTCCCCTGTCGAAGAAGACCTGCAGGTCCCATCTCTGGTCCTTCCAGTTCCCCTGGACCGCATCGAATATGGACGATCCGAGGAAGGTGAGGGCGATTATCACCGCGACGGACATCGATATCTGGAGGACCGTGGCGAGGCTCCGCCCCATCTTCCTGTTGACGTTGCGGACCCCCATCCTGGCGAGGCGGGGAATGACCTTGATGCCCATCAGAGGTTTCTCTATCAGCTTCGCACCGGTCCCTGACTCTATCCCCTTGTTGCTCAATGCCTTCAGTATGTCGACCCTCACGGCCTTGACGAGGGCTGGCACACAGGCGACGATAGCTATGAACGTCCCGACGACCATCGACAGAGCGACCGTCTCCAGATGGACGTAGAAGCCGGGGTGGAATCCGAACGGTTTCGCGAACTGGATGAGGACGATGTAGGCCATGTATATTCCCAGCAACGCTCCGATGACGGACCCGATGAGACCTAGGACGAACGACGTCTGGAGAAATGACCGGAATATATCGAACCGTGTGGCACCGATGGCCTTCATCTGGGCGACCTCCCGGGTCTGCTCCGCGATCATCGTGTTCATAGTGTTTGCGATCAGTATGATCGAGCATACCAAGATGAGGACCGCGAATATCATGAAGAAGTCACCGAACTGCTCCAACGTCTCCTGGCCTTCGTAGTAGCCTTCCGGGCGGACCTCCGGTAGGTCGGAGAAGGCCACCACTGGGAGGTTCACTTCCAGATAGACCCGTATGGCCTCGATGGTCGAATCCATCGATGTTTTATCCGTCCTCTCCATAGTGAAGGCGAGGCTGTTGAAACCGTCGAACCCGCTGATGTTCCTGACCGTCGCCGTATTGGCGTAGAAGACGGCCACGCCCTCCATAGTCTCACCGGCAGCGATCAGGTTCTTTCCCTTGCCTGATATATGGACGGTTCCGTGTGACATGTCATGGCGGATGACCTCGAAATCGTCCCCCCTCGAGCCGGCATAGACGCCGTTCATGGCATTGGCCTCGTCGGCGAGGACCTCACCGTCGATAGGCATCTCCCCCGACGAGAGGACGATGCGGTCCACCTTCTGGTCGGACAGGTCGTCGACACCGACGAAGAGGGCCCAGTTCCTCCGCTCTCCTATGAACATCTTGCATCCATACTCTATCCTTGGCTCGACGTCTAGGACGTTCTCGAGGTCGCCAAGGCCTTTTAGGACCGTAGCGTTCAAGGGGACGGCCTCGAAGCGGATCTTGAGGTTGTGCATGTTCTCCTGTTCGATCTTATCGTACACAGCACGGTCACCCAAGGGGACGACCGCGGTCAGAGACAGCCCCACCACACCAAGGGCGATGGTGGCCATGAGAAAGAACGACCTGGCCTTCTTCCTCGTGATGTCCCTGAACGATTTGCTGACGAGCGTAGGGATCATCCGGGTCACCCTCCGCCAACGATCCTCCCGTCGAGGAAGGATATCCTTCTCTTTGCCATTTTCGCAAGGTCCTTGCTGTGGGTGACGTAGATGACGGTCTTGCCGGCATCATTGAGCTTCTTTAGGATCTCGAACATCTTCTTTTCTGTGATGGAGTCAAGGTTCCCGGTCGGCTCGTCCCCGATTATGATATCCGGATCGTTCGCGAGGGCCCGGGCGATGGCGACACGCTGCTGCTCTCCTCCTGAGAGCTCGGACGGAAGATTATCCAGCTTACCGCCCAAACCCACGATCTCAAGGTTCTTGACCGCCTGCGTGTGACGCTCCTTCTGGCTCCCCCTCTTCGCGAAGTCCATGGGGAGCATCACGTTCTCCAAGGCCGTTAGCGTGGGGAAGAGCTGGAAGAACTGGAACACTATCCCTATGTTCTTCCCCCTCCACTTGGCGAGCTTGTCCTCGCTCAGGTTGTCTATCCTTACCCCATCGAC
>JALOTP010000073.1 GCA_025457865.1 Thermoplasmatota archaeon
ATGGACCCCGGACGGTACGGCCACACGGACCAGGTCGCATCCGGTCCTTACCGCAGCCATGGCAGCGAGGGCAGGCGCCCCTGTGTAAGGGCCCCCACCCACTATGAGCAGTCTGCCAGTCTCACCCTTTTTCGATAAGGGACCCTTGATAGGCAGCCGAAGGAGGTCCCCAGGGCCCACAAGCAGTGAGGCTTCGGCAGGGATGCCTATGTCCCTGACGATGGTCCTACCGCATGAGGGGTGATGTCCACCATCCTTAACCATCCCCGCCTTCAGATCATGGAAGGTCACGGTGATATCGGCCTTGAAGCAGATTTTGCTCCCCAGCCCCGTCGGGATGTCAACTGCGACCTTCAGGCCCCCGGCCCTGTTCATCATTTCAACGGCTGCTGCAATATCTCCTTTCGGCTCCCCTTTCGCTCCTGAGCCAAGGAGGGCATCGATTACAGATGCTCTTCCCTTCATGTGGCGTTCGAGCCCTCTGATACCCTGGGGGCCTGCTGAGGAAAAGAACGGGATGGCAGATTCGAGCTCGGACAACGCCTTTGCCGAAAGCTCGGTCCTGGGCCTCTTCGGGTCGCCCAGGTAAAGGACCGTCACATCGAACCTTCCGCTCCTATGGAGCGAACTGGCGGCGACCAGGCCGTCCCCGCCGTTGTTCCCAGGACCGCAAACGATGACGACCTTGCCCTTTTTAAGTTCCTTCGATACCTCTTCGAAGAGCGAAATGCCTGCTCGTAACATCAGTTCCCAGGGCGTTATCCCGAGCCGGGCGGAATTGAGGTCAAGGACCGCCACGTCCCCGGGGGATATCATCATATCACTCCAGGAGCTCGGCTTCAACGACCTCTGTCACTTCCAGGGGTGGTTCCCCGCCGAGTATCTCGTTCATGACCGAATCTGCTATCTGCTCCTCGTCCCCGGGTGACGTTGCTGTGGTCTGTACGTTGGAGGGCGGTTCGACAACATCGACCGCTTCGAAGGTGGCAGGCGATCCGACCTTTTCGGTCTGCGGGACCTTCTTCACAACAGGTTCCTCATTGACCGCCTGGACAGTCACCTGCGGGGCAGGCCCCTTGGCCTCCTTTACGGGTCTTTTACCCGTCCTCTTCCTTGCTATGAGGATGACGAAAATGACGGCCCCCAACACCGCCAGGACGACAACCACAATGATGATCACCGTTACCCAGGGTATGGGGCCGTTCTCCTTCTCGGGCTGGCCCGATACGGTGACCTGTACGCTCTCCTTCTTACCCTGGAACGTGTATTCCACTGTGACGGAATAGACCTTGGCCTCATCTATGGAACCGATTCCCACCTCCATCCTGAAGATGAGCTCCTGTCCAGAGACCATGTCCGCCGACGAGGGGTCCAGATCGACAGTGAGGCTCTTATCGGCGGTCGCTACAAGCTCTACCTTGCCGTCCGTGTTCCCCCTGTTCCTCACGGTCAGGTTCAATTTGGTGCTGGTTCCCTCCTTGACGTCCACGACCTCCTTCTCGGGGAGAAGCTCCACCTTGTGGACGGCCGGGACCAAGACGTTCAGGACAAGTGATGCCTCCCCTTTTCCCCCGGCATCGGCGGTAAGGGTGAAGGCATAAGGGGCCCCACCTTTGTAGAGGGCTCCCTTAGGGGGTGCGATGCTGACGTTCAAGGTCGCCCCGGAGCCGGGAGCGAGCTCTATGCTTCCGAAGTCCAGGCTGGCGGTCCACCCCTCCACCGGGGAGATATCTGCGTCTATGTTGATGGGTTCGAGCGTGGGGTTGTAGAGCTCTGATGCGAAGAACACCCTGTTGAACTCCACAGGGAACGTGGTCCCTTTTCTGGCTGCGGTCCTGGTGCTCTCCCCAAGGAGTTTGACCAGGTCCCTTGTCGGGTCCACCACGGTCACGGATAGGTAGAGGTACCTCTTCTCGGTCTCTCCCTGAGCCATCACATAGGCCCTGAACTCGGTCCGGCCGGAGGTCTGGGCCGATGGTGTGGCGGAAAGCCTTACTACCGCCTCCAGCTGCGGTCCTATGTCGAACGTGTAAAGGCTGCTGCCCTGTGAGCTGCCGTTCGAGCCGGTATATGATACCGTCCAGGAGGACGGCAGGTCCTCCGGTGAGAGCTCGAAGGACCTGGTCTCGTCCAGGAGGTTCACGACCTTTATATCGAAATCCACCTGCTGCCCGGCAAATGTGTCCCTCGAGGGGCTCGTAATGACCTCGGCCCCGAATGTGGAGACGCCGGTGACGGTCACCTTACCGACCTCGGTATATGTCCTGTCGGCGTTCCGGGATGATGCACCCATTGTGATGTTGGACTGGGACCTGAGGACCGCCCGTATAGGGACGATGGCCCTGAACTCGACGATCGTTTCCTCGCCTCCCTGGAGCTCCAAGGGGTCCGGTGAGGTGACGGTCCACCCCTTGTCGGAAGCACCTGTGAACGATACCCTGTCCACGCTGGAGCCGCCGTTCAAGACCTTCATCCGGAAGGTTACGGTATCTCCCGACCCTGCCTCCATTAGGGAGCTCTCGAGCGAGATGAAGAGACCGCTCCTGACCTCGAGCTTCCCGGTATATGAGACGGACTGGCCTGTGTTGGAGTTCCCGGTCACTATGACATCGTAGATGCCCATGGGAGTGCCCTCGGGGAATATATGGGTGACATTGTAGTACGCAACAGCCTCACCGCCAGAGGGCCTAGGGTCATCCGTAGAGTTGGAAAAGAGGACGTTACCTTCGGCGGACCTGACGACCAATGTGACATTTGCGACATCATAGGCACCGAAGGCGTCCTTAACAGAGCAGATGAAATCCACCGTCCTGACCTCGACGGGGCCGTTGGGGACTATCGCTTCGAGCTCGAACCCGCCAGGGCCAAGCATCCTGAGGCCAACACCGTCATCAGGGATGGGATCGGCAAGGAACGAGATATGAGAGCTTCCCGAGGTCCCCAGATGAGTATAGAAGAAGGTCGGAACGATCCCTGTGCCCGTAAGGGTCAACTTCAGTTCCAGTACTGAACGCGCCCCGAGCTCATATCCATCGGTCGATATCATGGGGACCTTCAGGTCATCATCCACCATCTCGGCCTGTTCGAACTCGGTCGATGCGATCTGGACGGGTGTGGACCCGGTCCTGCCAGCATTTATCTGGACATTCAGCTTCAACCCTGATACGCCAGGACGGACATTGGAATCCTGCAGGTGGACGATGATGTACCTGACGCCGCCGTCGAGCGGGGTGGTCATGAACATATCGTCAGTCAGCGGGTAGCTGAGGTTGTAGGATATTGACTGCCCTGGCGTCATGGACCCAGGGATAGCGTCGCCGCTGAAGGTCGGCTCTATGGTCTCAAGACGGTAAGGGTTCCTGTACAAGTATAGGTTCACGGGGTGGTCCGCCTTCTCGGCGGCGCTGACCGGTGACCATATCAGGTATGACGGCGCCAAGAGGACCAGTGCGAGCAAGAGCATAACGGACGTCTTCCATCTGTTCAAGACCTATCGCCCCTACAGGAGACCTGTTTACAGGTTGGAGTAAAGTGAAGGTAATAATTATAATTAAAGCTCTGAAGGAACAGAAAATGAACATGTACCTGCCTTTTCAAAAGGAATAAGTAAGACCTAAAAATTACCGAGCGTCAGGTCCTTTGGCTTTTTTTATCAGAAACGGGTTGATACCGATGAAAAGGATAACTGAACATCCTATACTGACACCGCCTGTGAGACAGGAGGTGGATTTCACCTTCAACGGGAAGGGGCTGAAGGGATATGCGGGAGAGATTATATCCTCGGCACTTGTCGCGAACGATGTCCATGTGTTCGGCCACCATTACAAGGACGGCAGCCCTCAAGGGCTCTTCTGCGCCAACGGGCAGTGTGCCCAGTGCATGGTGGTCGTCAACGGACTCCCTGTGAAGGGCTGCATGACCCCTCTCATGGACGGGATGGTCATCAAGAGCGTTGAGGGGCTGCCAGAACTGCCTGAGGGGGAAAGCGCTACTGAGTGCGCCGCCATACCCGAAAAGGATGTCGAGGTGCTTGTGATCGGCGGAGGGCCAGCCGGACTCTCCGCCGCGCTAGAGCTGGGAAAGCTTATGGTCGAGGTCCTCATCATCGACGACAAGGACCGGCTAGGGGGGAAGCTCGTCCTCCAGACCCACAAGTTCTTCGGTTCCGTCGAGGACTCCTATGCCGGGACCAGGGGCTATGAGATAGGCAAGCTGCTTGCGTCCCAGATAGGTGAACTTCCCACGGTCAAGGTCTGGCTCCGCTCGACCGCCGTGGGTGTTTTCTCCGACGGGTTGGTGGGGGTAGTGAAAGAGGACCGTTACGTGACGGTCAGACCGAAGGTCCTCCTGGTCGCCACCGGGGCCAGGGAGAAGATGCTCTCGTTCCCGGGCAACACGCTTCCGGGCGTTTACGGAGCCGGGGCCTTTCAGACACTGGTGAACAGGGACCTTATCAGGTCATCCGAGAAGATCCTCATAGTCGGCGGGGGGAACGTGGGACTCATCGCAGGCTATCACGCCATACAGGCCGGCATGGAGGTCGTCGCCCTCATAGAGGCCATGCCCCAGGTCGGCGGCTACAAGGTCCATCAGGACAAATTGAAGAGGCTGGGGGTACCCATATTCCTGAGGCATACCATAGTCTCCGCCGAAGGGGGCGAAAGGGTCGAAAGGGCTACGATCGCGAAGCTGGATGGCTCTTTCAAGGTGGTACCGGGGACCCACAGGACGTTCGAGGTGGACACCGTCCTCATCGCCGTAGGCCTTGACGAGGCGAACGAGTTCCACAGGAAGGCCCTTGCCTTCGGGATGTCATCCTATGTCGCGGGGGACGCCCAGGAGATAGCCGAGGCCTCGGCCGCCATGTTCACAGGGAAGATAGAGGGCCTGAAGGTCGCCAAGGCGCTCGGACGCTACAAGGGCGATATACCCGAGGAATGGGACCAGAAGGCCTCAGTGCTCAAGTCCAAGCCCGGTCCGATAAGGACCAGGGAGCCCATCACGAAGGGAACGGGGGTCTTTCCCGTATTCCACTGCACCCAGGAGGTGCCCTGCAATCCTTGCACGTCCGTCTGCCCCGTAGGGGCCCTCAGAACCGAGAGGGACGAGATAACAGGCATTCCCTATATGACCGATCTGAGCAAGTGCATAGGCTGCCTGAGCTGTGTCGGTATCTGCCCCGGGCTTGCGGCGACGGTCGTTGACTTCAGGAAGGACGGCGAGAACCCCACCGTGACCATGGCCTACGAGGTGCAGAAGGCAAGGGTCGAAGAGGGACAGCTCATATCGGTGACGGACAACGACGGTGCGGTCCTGGGCCGATACCCCGTGAAGAGGCTGGTGACCAACCCCAAGTTCCCTGGCACCTTGATGGTACAGGTCCAGATGGACAAGGGGAAGGCCCTGAAGGCAGCGGGGATATGGCTCAAGGAGGTACCCTCCGAGCCCCTTGAGACATACCATAAGGAGGTTCTCCCGGACACAGCGGTGGTCTGCCGCTGCGAGAGGGTCACTGCAGGCGAGATAAGGAAGGCCATCAGGGAAGGGGTCAGGGACCTGAACCATCTCAAAGCCGTGACAAGGGCAGGCATGGGGGCCTGCGGTTCCAAGACATGCAGGCCCATGATCCTTCGGATATTCAGGGAGGAGGGTGTGGACCTGAAAGGGGTCACCGACAGGACCGACAGGCCGCTCTTCGTCGAGGTCCCCCTCGGACATTTCGCCGGATGCGATGGGGGTGGTTCGGACGAATAGCCATGATGTCATAGTCGTGGGGGCGGGCTCCATAGGCCTCCCGATAGCGTTGGACCTGGCAGAGAGGGGGTTCAAAACCCTGGTCCTCGACAGGAACGCATCACCTGGCCAGGGGGATAACAAACATGCCATAGGCGGGATCAGGGCCACCCATTCCGACCCGGCGAAGATCCTCGCCTGCAAGAGGTCCTTAGAGGTATTCTCCGGATGGGAGAGGGAGCGCGGGGATGACATCGAATGGCTCAAGGGAGGTTACACGTTCCCCGCCTACAGGGAGCAGGAGGAGGTCGCCCTCAGGTCCATCTTACCGGTCCAGAAGAGGTTCGGTCTGAACATCGACTTCGTTTCGCCCGAGCGGATAATGGAAATTGTCCCCGGAATAGACCCCAAAGGACTGCGGGGGGGGACGCACTCGCCAGATGACGGCAGCGCCTCGCCCTTGATATCTGCCCATGCGTTCTACAAGCATGCTGCAGCGGCCGGTGCCGACTTCCGATTCAAGGAGGACGTCAGGTCGATCACTGTAGAGGGCGGCCGGGTCGTAGGTGTCCGGACCGACGATGATAGGTTCACCTCCGAGGTTGTCATAGATGCCGCCGGGGCATATTCAAGGGAGCTGTGCCGGACCGCCGGTGTCGATATCGAGGTCATACCTGATTCCCACGAGGGGGCCATCACCGAACCGGTCAAGCCCTTCTTCACAACGATGGTCGTTGACCTCAGGCCCGGCCCCGGTTCGAAGAACTACTATTTCTACCAGAACAGGCACGGCCAGGTAGTGTTCTGCATCACGCCGGACCCGCCCATCTACGGGACGGACAGGAAGGAGACATCGACCTTCCTTCCTCAGGTCGCCCCAAGGATGATTAAGCTCCTCCCCAGGTTGAAGAACATCAGGGTCAGGAGGGTATGGCGGGGATTGTATCCCATGACCCCTGACGGTTCCCCTTTCGTCGGCTGGAACAGGGAGGTCAAAGGGCTCCTGCATGCCACCGGCATGTGCGGGCAGGGCTTCATGCTGGGGCCCGGTGTCGGCGGGACCGTCTCAAATCTCGTGGCCAAAAAGCTGACAGATGACGACAGAACGATACTACAAGGGTTCGATCCTTACAGGAAGATGAAATCTGCAGAGGCCCTCAAATGATGGTCGTCCCTGCCTGCCCCTCAAGGGCAAGATAACCGTCCTTGATGGAGGAGATTATCACCTTCTTCCCCCCGCCCTCAAGGAATGCGATGGCCGCCTCGATCTTGGGACCCATGGAACCGGGTGGGAACTCTCCTTTGGCCTGGAGCTCCTTCGCTTCCTCTACCGTGAGGCGGGCCAGCCTCATCTGGTCCTTCTTCCTGAAGTTGACGTACACACCGTCGGCCTCGGTCATTATCAGGAGCGTATGGGCCCCTATGTCTATACCCAGGACCGCGGAGGCCCTGTCCTTGTCTATGACGGCATCCATGCCCTCGAGCCTTCCGTCGTCCTCGTAGAACACCGGTATTCCGCCCCCTCCTGCGGCGATGACTATGACACCGGACGAGACCAGCTCCCTTATGATCCTTGAATTGATTATGCGCCTGGGCATGGGTGACGGGACGACCCTTCTCCAGCCCCTCCCCTTGTCCTCCTTCACGACCCACCCCCTCTCGTTGGAGAGCTTCAGGGCCTCATCCCTGCCGTAGAACTGCCCCACGAACTTGTTTGGGTCCTCGACCGAAGGGTCGTCCCTGTCAACGACGACCTGGGTGACCATGGTCGCAATATCCCTCTTCACCCCTTTGATCATGAGCCCGTTCTGGAGGGACTGCTCTATCATGTACCCTATACCGCCCTCTGTGTCCGCAACAAGTACGCCCAGGGGCAGATCGGGTGCGGCCTTTAGGGAGTTCTCGACCCTGAGGAGCGCGTTCCCCACCTGGGGACCGTTACCGTGGGTCACGACCATCCTGTATCCCTCCTCTGCCATCTTGATGATGGGGGGAAGGGATTCCCTGGTGTGCCTGAACTGGTTGGCAATGGTATCGGGCACACCCGGCCTGGTTATGGCGTTACCGCCCAGTGCGACGACGACGCTCTTGTTCTTGAGCTGCATGTTATCGGACTTCCGAGGAAGAAGGGAAGGAATGCAGCGGATATATATAATTAAGCCAGATAACTCCTATTTTTAATAGTATATCCAGTTCGCGCGGCCCAAAAGACCATTTACCCCTCAAAGCATCCTTGTCAAAGGATATCCTAACATATATGGAGAAGACCTAATGGTCATCCGGATATAGGACCATAATCACCAGAGGAAAAGTGGTGTCCATGCCAGAAGATATCGATCCCGAACTGGAGGAACTGAGGAAGAAGCGAAGGGAGATGTACGTCAAACAGGCAGATGAGGAGAAACAGCGGTTCGGCTGGCCCGACACACCGATGGTCCTGACCGATGCTAACTTCCGGGAGACCGTTGCCCTCTATCCCTTGATGCTAGTTGACCTCTGGGCACCATGGTGCGGCCCATGCAAGATGCTGGGCCCCGTTATAGAGCAATTGGCCAGGGAGCTCAAGGGGAAAGTGGTGTTCGGTAAGCTCAATGTCGATGAGAACCCGCAGACGGCATCTTCCTTCAAGGTCATGTCCATCCCAACGATGCTCGTCATCAAGGAGCGGGAGCTGGTGGACAGGATAACAGGTGCCGTTCCCAAAGCGACCATACTCCAGAAGCTCCAGAGGTTCCTTTGAACCGCTCCATGATTCGACCAACCGATATATATCGTCCCACCCGTTCCAAGAGCGTGAGCTCCAAGGGCATCAGGGACATTCCCGCGGGACAGGTATCCAGCAAGGAAGAGAGGGATGTGGACCCCAGAAGGAACATCATCAAGGCCGCTCTGATAATTGTGGCCTCCTTCCTCCTCATGGTCGTTCTGAGGTTCACCTTGAAGGACCTGATAGAGGGGACCGCCCAGGACATAGCTGAGCTACTGTCATATCCCGGGATGTTCCTGGTGACCATGGCAATGGACACGCTGATAGACCCTTTTACCCCTGATATCGTACTATTCCTTGCGCTGTCAGGGGATTTCGAGCCGCTGCTTTCGGTCCTGTTCATTTCGCTCGGCTCCATCATCGGGGGTCATATTGGCTATCAGATAGGGAGGTCGCTCGGACATACCCGGTTCGTCAGGAGGGTCATTGGTGGCTACATGGTCAGGGGGCGGCTCCTTTTCTCAAAGTACGGTCTGTTTGCAGTGATCCTTGCCGCATTCACCCCGATCCCGTTCTCGACCGTCTGCTGGATAGCAGGCATCTTCGAGATGGACAGGAGGCTCTTTTTCATAGGGACCCTCTGGAGGGTCCCCCGGTTCCTGCTCTGGTTCCTGGTCCTTGGCCTCGGTTACAAGGGATTGGGCATCTGATCGATCACGATCCCTAAGGTATTATCTCGCAGCCGTTGTTGATATCGGGGTGGGCGAAGGCATCTATCGGGAGCGTGCCGTCCCTGATGAGCTCCCTTGCCCTGGGTGCTATGCGGTCCAATGCCTCTATCATCCTTCTTGTCGTCATGCAGACCCTGTCGAACCAATCCCTGCCCCACCCCATGGTGCGGTTGGAGAAGAGGCACCGTCCTCCGCAGACCCAAAGTATGTCGCAGTCCGTGCATGGAGGACCTACGGACATCGCCCCCTTGATCTCCTCAGGAGAGGTCCTGGAAATGTGCCCGAGATCGAAGGTCTTGAGCTCGGGTGCTATGGGGCAGGCCTCTATGTCCCCGGATGTCAGAATGGCGAAGGAATCGGTCCCCGAGCCGCACCAGAGATGGTGGGCCTCACCGCTCAAAAGGGTCCTCATAAGGGGTATGAATGGCGTTATACCTATGACCTGGCCTCTCTCCATGGCCGAAGCGAAATCGTTCACGAGCCTTTCTATGCCTTTGTCATATCGGTCGAGCCAGCCCCGGACATCGCCCCTTGCCTCGAGGTCGGTCCAGAAGACGTCCAGCTGCCAGTGGACGTGGTCGAAGCTCTCCAGGAGGTGCATGACATCACGGTGGATGTCACCGTGGTCGGAAAATGCCATCCT
>JALOTP010000074.1 GCA_025457865.1 Thermoplasmatota archaeon
GGCCTTTGACCTCTATCATGTCGCTCAGTCCGTCGTCGTCGGTGTCGGGGTCCAGCGGGTCGGTCTCGTCATCGTCCAGTTTACCGTCCAGGTCCCTATCCTCCTCCCGGTCCAGTAATCCGTCGTCGTCCTGGTCCCTGTAAGGAGGATCGTCCTTTGGATCGAGCGGGTCTGCCCCGAAACGGACCTCGGTCCCATCGATTGCGCCCCCATCGTCGGTGTCGGCCTTCAACGGGTCCGTTCCCCTCAGGACCTCATCACCGTCCGAAAGACCGTCGCCATCGGTGTCGAACCTCAGCGGGTCCGTCCCGAGAATGGTCTCGTTCCTGTCAGGGAGGGTATCGGCATCAGTGTCGGAGGAATCCGGGTCGGTGCCCCAGTCCATGACCTCGCTCCCGTCGGTCAGACCGTCACCGTCGGTATCCGGATCGGTAGGGTCCGTAATGAAACGGCGGACCTCATCACCGTCGGACAGCTCATCATCATCGGTATCGGACAGGGTCCCGTTGGTCTTGAGCAGCAGGACCTCCTCACCGTCCGAAAGACCGTCGCCATCGGTATCCCGCTTCAGGGGGTCGGTACCATGTAAGGCCTCCAGTACATCTGGCAGACCGTCGCCATCGGTGTCCGGCGGATATGGTATGTCATCAGAACCTTTCAGCGGGTCCATTGGAACGGCTGCCTCGATACCATCGCCGAGTCCCCCCTCATCAGTGTCCATGGTCAGGGGGTCCGTACCCAACCGGACCTCCTCGCCGTCTGAGAGCATATCCCTGTCCGTATCCCTTGAGAGGATGTCCGTGCCCAGAACGAGCTCGATCCCATCACTGAGCCCGTCGCCGTCAGTATCGTTGAGCCTGGGGGATGCACCCGAAACCGCCTCTATGCCGTCGGTCAGACCGTCACCGTCGGTGTCGGTATCCAACGGGTCCGTGCCCAGCTCGAACACCTCCTCACCGTCCTTCAGACCCTCACCGTCGGTATCGTTCACAAGCGGGTCCGTACCGAGCTCGAGCTCGAGCTCGTCCGGAAGACCGTCCCCGTCCAGGTCCATATGGTCCTCGGATGGCCCTTCGACCGACAACGGGTTCAAGCCGTTCCAGACCTCGGGGCCATCATCTGTTCCGTCACCCTCGGTGTCTGGATTGAGCGGGTCCGTGCCCAACTTCACCTCCCGGCCGTCCGGCAGACCGTCGCCGTCGGTGTCGGGACCCAGAGGGTCCGTGCCCAGCTCGAGCTCCATCTTGTCCGTGAGGCCGTCCTGGTCCGTGTCCGACCTTCCGGGGGCTGTACCCTGGTCCAGTTCGAACCTGTCATCGAGCCCATCACTGTCGGTATCCGCCGCCGAGGGGTTCGTAAAGGGCGTACCGAACGGTGGATAGGTCTCATCCCTGTCGCTGAGACCGTCACCGTCCGTATCCATGGAACGAGGGGATGACCCGTACGTGAAGAGCTCTTCCCCGTCCTCCAGACCGTCCATGTCAGTATCGTTCATCAAGGGTTCGGTGCCGTAGTACGCCTCCTGGGCCTGGTCAAGGCCGTCCCCGTCTGTGTCGGTGACCCGCCTGTCATCCTCGGGGTCCAGAGGGTCGAGCTGCGGGGTGGAGAGGGATTCCAGACCGTCCCAGAGACCGCCACCGTCGGTATCCGGGTCCAAAGGGTCCGTTAAGTAACCGTCCCTGCCCTTCGTGACCTCCTCCCCGTCCTCCAACCAGTCCCCATCTGTGTCCTTTGAGAGGGGGTCAGTCCCGTAGAGGTCCAGTTCCAGTCCATCGTCCAATCCGTCGCCGTCCGTGTCTGGAAGGTAGGGATTGGTGCCGAGCTCTCTTTCCCGGCCGTTGGTCACCAGGTCCCCGTCATAGTCCAGGTCAGGATCCGTCGCAGGGTCACCGCCACCGCGGAGCGTCCCCCCGCCGTCCCCCGAGTTGGGGCCAAGGACGAAGGGGTCCTTCCCGTCCACCGACACTCCGGCCCCTCCCCTCGCCGATATGGCATGGGGGGTCACCTCGAAGGGTACCCAACCAAGGCCATCGATGTAGACCTCTACCCATATGTGGAAATGGCCCTCCTGATATGTCCTGAAGCCCCCCTCATCGATACCAAGGGAATATCCAGCAACCAATCTCGTGGGGACCCCCTGCACCCTTAGCATGAGGGCAAAGGCGGTCGAGAAGTCCAGCGCGTTACCCTTGAGGGTGAGGAACAGGAAATCACGGACCGTGGCCCCTTGTTCGTTCCCTATCGTCGCAGATGATGAATAGATGCATCTGGACCATAGGTTGAACGTCAGCTCCATGGCCTTATCGTATGTGGAGGCGGGTCCGGCCGCCCAGGTCTCGGCTAGCTCCCTCACGTCATCCGACAGGCCGGAGGGTACCTCCCGGAAGCTCGACGGGACGATGCCGTCGGAACCGCTCTCGCTGAGGAGCGTCGGGTCGTATGACGGCTCCAGATAGGAAACGGTGTATGACTGCAGAGGGACCCATGAATATGAGATCTGCTCTCCTATCACCATCTCGGCCGAACCGGCGCCCGGAAAGAGAGGATAGGGCCCAAGCGCCACGACCTCGCGGGTCCAGGGAAGGACTGGCATATCGAACCGCCACCTACCCTGAAGGGTGATGCGGACCTCCTTGACCGAGCCGTCAGGGACCGCTGTCGTTAGCGGCTGGTCGGGCGTCCTGACCCATTCCCCGTTGACGTACCTGTCGAAGGATGCGACCCGGAGGTACCTGGCCCCGGTACCTTCGACCCTGAGTACAGGGGTGGACGGTGAGCGTATATCAAGCAGGTCCCTGGGTTGGAACGAACCTATATGACCGCCGAAGATGTCGGGATGGGTCGGGTCCGTACCCCTCTGGAACTCTACAATGTTCGTCATGGTATCCCCGTCATGATCGCTGTCGGGACCGTCCAGGCCGAAATGTTCCTCCCAATCGTCATCCAGACCGTTCAAGTCGGTATCTTTCACGAACCCGTTGGCCGTATCCATGCCGTCAGGTACCCTGTCACCGTCGCTGTCAGGGTCCAGAGGGTCCGTCCCCGCGGAGAGCTCGGCCCCGTCCATCGTTCCGTCGCCGTCCGAGTCAGCGTCAAGTATGTTCACCGTACCGTCCTGGTCAATGTCTCCGTTGGGTCTCAGGACCACCATCTCGAGAGCCATGGATTCCGCAGATGGTGAGAACATCATGAGCCAGCTGGGAGCCGAGGTCATGTTGCCCGCCCTGGCCGAAAGCAGGTCGAACTCTGACCCGTCCTTGAGGCCGTCACCGTCGCTGTCGGGGTCGTAAGGGTCCGACAGGGACCTCTCCTCCATCTCGAGCACCCCGTTCCTGTTGAGGTCCTCCCAGATGTCCTTGAGGCCGTCCCCATCGGTATCTATCCCCGGAACCGCACCTGAGGGGTTGTCGCCCAGTTCCCTGCTGAACATTCGGGAGGGCCTGATAGGGTCCATAACGGCCGATACGGCTATCGCCAGGGCAACGACCACCGCAAAGGACCGGTAAAGGGTACTGAAACGCATCGTCGCCTCCGTGCCTCCCCCGCTCATCGGGCGGGCTTTGCCTTACCCTTTAACTGCGAGGGAACGTTTATAATATGTGCTTAATTTGCCAGCAAGCGTATTAATACATTCCTGTACAACCAACCATCATGCATCAGCGGAGGAGGCGCGACCTCCGAAATTTTATATCCGGGCCGCCCATTTGGCTCGTAGGGTGAGATGTTGCTAGAACGCGCGGAGGTCCAGAGGATCGTCGGGGGATATGACAGGGACGACGTCACCATCGGGATGATAGCGTCCCATTCGGCGCTAGATGCCTGTGACGGCGCCGTGGAAGAGGGGTTCAGGACCGCCGCTTTCTGCCAGAAGGGGAGGGAAAGGACCTATTCCCATTACTTCAAAGCCAAGAGGGGGTCGGACGGTAAGTTGTTAAGGGGCATGGTGGACAATGCCATGGTCCTCGGCAAGTACAGGGAAGTGATGGAGCCCAGGTGGCAGGATTGGATGCGACAGAGGTCCGTTCTCTGGGTCCCTAACAGGTCCTTCACATCCTACGTCGATATCGGCTCCATAGAGAACGATTTCCGCGTGCCCATGGTCGGGAGCAGGGGGATGCTCCGCTCTGAGGAGAGGGAGGAGCGGCAGAGCTATTACTGGCTGCTCGAAAAGGCAGGCCTTCCCTTCCCTGAACGGGTAGAGGACCCGAGGGACATCGACCGGCTCGTCATCGTGAAGCTCCATCACAAGAAGAAGAAGCTGGAGAGGGGCTTCTTCACGGCCTCCTCCTACGAGGAGTACAAGAACAAGTCCATGAAGCTCGTGGAGCAGGGGGTCATAGACGAACAGACCCTTAAGGATGCGAGGATCGAGCGTTACGTCATAGGCCCCGTGTTCAATTTCGACCTTTTCTACTCTCCGCTGGAGGAGGAGATGTCGCCGGTGGAGCTCCTGGGCGTGGACTGGCGGTTCGAGACCTCGCTCGATGGGCATGTCAGGCTGCCAGCCCCCCAGCAGATGACGCTGGACCAGCATCAGATGATCCCTGAATATACGGTCTGCGGCCACAACTCGGCGACATTGAGGGAATCATTGCTCGAAAAGGTCTTCGAGATGGCCGAGGCCTATGTCAAGGCCTCAAAAGAGCACTATCCGCCAGGTATCATAGGGCCCTTCTGCCTCCAGACATGCGTTGACAAGGACATGGACTTCTTCATATACGATGTCGCACCAAGGATTGGGGGAGGGACCAATGTCCACATGTGGGTGGGCCACCCTTACGGGAATTCCATCTGGAGGCGCAGCGTTTCCACCGGAAGGAGGCTCGCGATGGAGGTCCGCAGGGCCGTTCAAGAGGATAGATTGGCCGAAATAGTGACGTGAACTGGGTCATTTCTCACGCAAACTAGTTATATGTTCGAAAGGAATGTACGCGTTGCTCCAGGGGATACGCACCATGTTCGATTCGATAAGGAAGTTCATAAAGGGTTCGCCCAAGCAGGAGGAGCGTGTCCTGGTAAGGTCCATAGAGGATGAGATAGAGGGCTACGACAGGGAGATAGAGGAATACCTGTCCTATGTCGAGGAGAGAAAGAAGGCCGGCAACGCACCACCCCACATCAGCCAGCCAGAGAAGCTTGGTGTAGGGGGTGGGATCACATCCACTAGCCTCATAACGCCGGAAGAGGAGAAGAGGATCAAGAGAACGCCCGCAGAGAACTGACGGGCTCATGTCTCGAGCGCAAGGACCGCCTGCCGGGAACGCTCCAAGAGCTCATCGTGCATCTTCTTCCATTCCTCGTTCGTACGCTTCTTCCCCTTGAGCTTTTTGGCAGCCACTTCCAGGAACTTGAGGTCCTCACCCTTGTTCCCACCCTTCGCCCTTTCTCCTACCTCCTTTTTCGCAAGTTCCAAAAGCTCCGTGTAGGCCTTCATCCAATCCGCCCTTGGTCCGTCTATCCTGGCCTGCATCAACTTTGCCGTAAGGAAAGGGTAATTGCGGTTCGTTATCTCCCTGCCGCACTCCGTGCATGTCCATACCGGCTCCGCGCTCTCAACGAAGAACTCCGTCCGGCAATCATCGTTGCCGCACTTGACCTTCATCCTCATTCCGACACCGCCTAGGGAGCTATTGCCTCGCTTGCTAAAAAGGCTGACGGTTTTCTCTTTCGGCAACCCCCCCCCGTACCCGGGATATATCAGAGAGATGGGACTGGGCCCCCGATGCGGTCCGAAGTGCTTTCGCTCTTCCCATACAAGATGAGGCCTATCCAGGTCGAGATGGTGGATCGTATGGACAGGGCGATGGACCGTAAAGGCCACATAGCCATAGAGGCGGGTACAGGTTCGGGGAAGACGGTATCCTCGCTCGCACCTGCCCTCTTCCATGCCTACAGGGACAGGAAGAGGGTCCTCTACCTCACCAGGACGAACTCGCAGCAGAGGCAGGTAGTGGAGGAGTACAGACGGATCAGGTCCTGCCCTGCTGGCAGTGTCCCAGAGCCCCCTTCCGCACCGACCGAGGACGTCGTCGAGGACATACTCAAGGAGCTCAACGGGGAGAGGTCCGTGAGGTCCCCCGCTTGCATCGCTCCCCAGAGCGTACCCATGTCGGGGCCTTGGGAGGGCGGCCCCGGGAAGGGGCTTTGCTCTGCCATCCAGGGCCGGGCCAACATGTGCCCACTCGCGTCCGATGACCCGGAGTTCCTCTCGGGCACTCCCGATGAGCTCTCACGGATGTGCGGTGAGAGGAAGCGCGTGACCCTCGCAAGAATGTCAGGGAAGCCAGTTCATGGCAATGAATGCAGGTTCTATTCCGCCTTCCTCCTCGACGATGGGGCCGAGGCAAGGTCATGGGCCAGGGGCTGTTCCCCGACAGCGGAGGAGATGGCACAGAAGTGCCTGTCCATAGGGACCTGCCCCTACGAGACCACAAAGAGGATGGTATCGGATTCGGTCCTTGTCACAGCACCCTACATCTTCTTCCTGTCGCCATTCATAAGGAGGCGTCTCCTTGAGTGGATGGGCTGCGGGCTAGAGGACCTCATCGTCATATTCGATGAGGCCCACAACGTCGCCCAGTTCGCAAGGGAGCTCTGCTCATTGTCCATTTCGCTCATCTCCCTCAGGCTTGCCTCTTCCGAAGCGAGCACTTTCGGGGATAAGAATGCCGGTGCGTTCACCGTTAGCCTTCTCATAGATGCCCTGTCCGGGGCACTTCAGACCGTCGCAGAGGAGTTCCTCATAGACGAGGACGGCACTGTCCCACCAACGTCTCTCATGGACACGCTCATGGTGCAGCTCAGGTCCAATTCGTCCCAGCTGGAGAGGGCCTTCTCGGAGATGCTCCAGTACGGCATCTCCATCCAGGACACCAGAAGGGCGCAGGGAAGGCTTCCGCGTTCCTACATCCACAGGGCGGCCCAGTTCTTCCTTGCCTGGAACGAGCTCGACTTTACCAGCTATTCCCCCCTGATAGTAAAGGGTCAACGCCCCGGGGAGCTCTACCTTGAGGCCTTCGCAATGGACCCCTCCCAGGTCACTGGGGACCTGGTAAAGGTCCACTCCTCCGTCCATCTTTCCGGGACACTGTCCCCCCTGGAGGAGTACAGGGACACACTGGGGCTGCCGGGGGACACCGAGCTTCTCAGGCTCCCCCCGCCCTTCCCCCCGGAGAACAGGATGATCACCTACACCCAGGACCTTTGCACGAGCTACGAGATGCTCAGGAAGGACCCGGAGATGAGGACCAAGTACAGGGAGCGGGTGCTCGGACTTCTGGACAAGTGCAGGGACAGGAACACCGCACTGTTCTTCCCTTCCTTCGACCTGATGGGCGAGGTCCTGGGGCTCCAGGAACTGGAGGACGGCACGACGCTTCCTGGGAGCCCCATCTCAGGGAGGCCGGTCTACATTGAAAGACGGGGGTCGTCACAGTCCGAGGTGATGGACCTGGTCGATGAGTTCAGGACCTCGGAGGGCGCCGTCCTATGCTCGGTCATGGGGGGCAGACTCTCGGAGGGCATGGACTACCCCGGCAGGTCCCTGGAGCTCGTACTGGTAGTGGGGGTCCCATATCCCAAGCCCAATGCCAGGCAGAGAAGTCTGTCTTCGTTCTACGATATAAGGTTCGGAAAGGGATGGGAATACACCGTCCACGCCCCTGCGGCAAGGAAGATGCTCCAGGCAGTTGGAAGGATGATACGGTCCGAGAAGGAACGGGGATTCTCGGTCATAATGGATAGAAGGGCGGTCCATTTCAGGGAGGAACTAGGGGAACTATCCGTCCTTGACCCGGAGCTCAATGCTCCCGTACGGTTCTTTACATGGAAAGATTAATCTTATAGTATGTTGGATATTTGACGTCCCTAGGGTGTTTTCGGACATTCTCGGGACTGGAAGGTCCGCATACATGGGAGAAGGGCGGAAGAAGGTCGGAACTGGGACCAGGACCGTCATAGCGGAACTGGTGGAGGAATATCGCGAACCCAGCCCTGGCACTGGAGATGACGGGGTAAAAATGGAGCTGGAGATCGAGCCGGAAGACGATGATGGACCTAAGGACGATGAGGAGACCGAAGAGCTCAACTGGGATGACCTGGAGATCGTTGACATACCCGACCCCCTGGAGCTTATGAAGGACGTCCTTGAACAGGCTTGGAAGGACGGGAAGATCACCGAGGACGAGCAGGGGCTACTTGATGTCCTCCGAAAGAAGCTTGGTGTTTCCGATGAAGATTACACCGGGCTCCTGATGGAAGGCGAACCGGAGGGGGATGATGATGGGAAAATATGTGCTCCTTCGGATGAGGAGGACGAGGACGATCTGAACTGGGACCTGAGCGACCTAATGGAAGAGGGGGCCCCATCACCTCCGCCGCCCCAAGGACCTCCCTATGCCGAACCCGTCAACGTCCCGCCGCCTCCGGAAACATTGTCAATGCCTGATATGGGGACCGTCGGAAGGCCTTCGGACATTATCACTCTTAGGACCTCCGTCAGGGGAGAAAGGCCATTGAGCCATTCGTTCGACCTGGTCCAGAAGGAGGATGATAGGTCCATCAGGAGATGCCCCTCCTGCAACGCCCAGTTAAAGCTCAGATCGAACCAAGGATCGACCAAGTGCCCGCTTTGCGGCTGTAAGATAGGTAACGAAAGCGTTGAACCGGATGGTCTGAGGAAGATCCTCGATATGGCCAAGGAAGCATACAAAGGTGGCAACATCCCCTTGGCCAAGGACCTCTATACAAGGGTGCTTGCCTCATCGCCCAATAACAAGGAGGCGCTCTTCTACTGCCAGAAGCTTGGCAAGGGAGCGCAGGTCCGAAAACGGGTGGACCTCACCAAAATAAGGTTCCTAGCACTAGGCAATCAGAGGCTCGATTCGCTTTTAAAAGGTGGTATAGAGCTCGGCAGCCAGGTGCTGATCAAGGGGCCTCCGTTCTGCGGTAAGGACCTTGTCGTCGAAATGCTCCTTGCCTCGTCGCTGAGGAAGGGGCTGCCGGTGATCTATGTCTCCTCCAACCGTGCCATGAAGGAGGTCGTTAAGGGTATCACCGAGGCCCTCCCGGAGTTCAAGGAGTACAATCGTGACGGCATGGTCAGGATGTTCGACCTCTTCTCAAGGCACAGCGATGACATGGTGCTCAAGGAGGGCCACAGGATATTCAACATCCAGGACAAGGCCGATTTCCTCAGGTTCCAGAACGACCTCATAATGGTCCAGGAGGAAATGATAAGGACCTATGGCGGAGGCGTTCTAATCATAAGCTCCCTGTCCCCCATCATCAATCATGCGGACCAGACCGACCTCATGAAGTTCCTTCAGGTGCTCATAGCACGGTCAAAGAGCTACAACTTCACAAACCTCTATGACCTAGCTGTGAACGTGCATCCTGAGGAGATGACGAACTCGGTCGAGTACCTGATGGACGGCATAGCCGAGTTCAGGGAGAAGGACGGAAAGTACTCCCTCCGGCTCAAGGGCTTCAAGCAGGGGGTCGTATCCAAGGATTGGATCGACTACTCCTGCCAGGGAAGGAACCTTGTACTTACATCATCGTTCCACGAGCAGAGGATACTCTAACATTGCGGACACATCCTCATTATTTTTCAATGATACTTTTTATCTTTTCATTAATTCATTTTCTTTTTTTTTAAGAACATCTTTCGTTTAGCGACGTAATATGATACAGCAACAATCACTATAATGGACAAGGCGATCAGTATCACTGAATAAATC
>JALOTP010000107.1 GCA_025457865.1 Thermoplasmatota archaeon
TAACGGAGTGGAGGTCAAGTTCTACATGTGGAGCGTTTACATAGGGGCTCTGGGAGCTTTCCTGACCGCCTTTTCGGGGGTCCTTCTCGTGAAGGGCAAGGGCGGGCTCATCGCCTCCATTGCCTCTCTCCTATCAGGGGCATTGCTATGGTCCTTCCCTGCCATCGCCTCCCTGCTATCCCTTTATGAGACACCGCTCAACAGCTGGGAGCTGATGGGGACATTCGGTCTCATGGCGCTCATGATAGGAGCTGTGGGCCTGTTATCAAGGATGGAAGGGCTCAAGTCCCTTCGTATGGACCCTGGGAGCAGAACGGACAGGCGGTTCCGATGGGTCAAGTTCGCCCTTCTCCTGCTCGTCCCGCCGACGACATGGTTCTTCGATACCCTCTTCTTCACCGACCTCGACCCTGTTGGCGGCATAACGGCAACGGTGCCCGAGCTCATGCTCTCGCCTGCCTCCTGGTCCGCGAACCAGTTCTTCTGGTTCAAGATGTTCTTCACTGCATCGGTGATGGTCTCCATCTCGCTCGTGGACAGGTTCTGGTGCAGGTACCTCTGCCCCATAGGCGCGATGTACGGCCCCACGAACAAGTTCTCAGTGACGGACATAGCGTTCAAGGAAGATGCCTGCATCCACTGCCAGAGGTGCATAACAGATTGTCCCATGGGCATCAATCCAAAGGAGGACAAGCTTGACATGGAGTGCATAAGGTGCGGCCGCTGCATAGATGCCTGTCCCGTCAACGCCCAGAAAGCCGTCATGGTCAATTCCAGGCTCAGGAGGTTGTTCTCATGAAGCTGCCCACGACCCGGTCGGAGCCTCTCCCGAAGAGAGGTGGGAGGGCAATGAGGCCTGTCCTCGGTCTGTTGATTGCCATCATTGCCCTCTCCGGAGGTCTGGCCCTGGCACTCTGGGGAGCGTTCGGAGGCGGTTACGAGAACATCGACCGGCTCGCCAGCGTTAAATGCCTTGGATGTCTGGGGCTCGATCCGAGGGTCCCGGGGTTCAGCGAATTCTGGACCGTCTATCCCGAAGGTCATATCAAAGCCGGCCAGGAGGTACCTCATCCCGCTCTGGTAAAGGACCTTCTCAATACGAGCGGGACAAAACTGCTCATCCTCTTCTACTGGACCCAGGGGTGCGTCCCCTGCGCTGAACAGTGGGAGGATATGGTCGAAAAGGACATTGCTTCCGGGACCGAGGAGAACGGAAAGGAGGGGTCTATGTACTCGAACATGAAGCTCCTTTCAGTGGATGCGGCGGAGGATATGGAGCTTTACGGCACCTACAGGCCCAAAGGGACCGAGAACGGGGTCCCCATGACCGTTTTCCTTTTCGAGAAGGACGATGGCATCCACTGGTACAGCCATTACGGGAAGATGGAGGTCGATGATGTGGACGGGATGATCAACAATATCTTGTACCATGAGATTTCGAGCGCCCATACATGATAGAATGATGCAGACGCCATTACGGTCCGTCTATCCTCTTGAAGGTCGCCCCGGGGGCATCCGTACTCTTCTTCGATGTGAACTTCCAGAACAACAAGGTGGCCAGGGATAGAATGTAGAAGAGGCATCCTGCAGCGGCCATGAAGATGCCCCATGAGAATTCCAGACCCTCTCCTGCCCCCTCCAACCTCTGGGAGAGGAGTTCCACCCCATTGTTGGTACCGGACCAGAACCAAAGGAGGGCCAGGACAGATAGGGCAACCCCTATTGCCGCAAAGGTTAGGAAAGGACGCTTCTTCTTAAAGCAAAAGAAGATAGAGAGAGCGCCCATGACAAGGGATATGAGCAGGAGCGGCATGGCAAGCGGGATCCCGATCAAGGACAGTGCATCCATCGTGGGGACCGGTCTTACGTTGATGGTATTTGCCCCACCGGTCAGAGGAGACCTCTCGGGCCTGCCCCAGTAGTCGTTGAGCGAAGCTTCTATATCGACGAAAATCCCCGCCACCTCGTGACCATCGGGGTAGCCTACGTCCAATTCCTTGACGGCTTTGTCCCCCATGTTCCTCAGAACGGACGGCCCCTTGCTCTCCTTCAGTGTTGATGGGGTCCCGGACAGGACCCCGGTCTTCTGATCGTACCTGGTCAGGGCCTTGATGACTATACGGTCGACCGTTACGGTCAGCTCGGACCTCTCATCCGGTCGGACGAGATCGTGGAGGTCGCTCTTCAAAAGCTCGACCGTGACCGTGAGCGTCCTTGTACCCGCTTCCGGCCAGTACGGGACAAGGTCGGACCTCAATGTGACGTTCAGATATACCGAGGGGCTCCCTGGTCCGGGCCAGTTCACCCCCGAGCCCTCAGGGGGGTTATCCATCACTAGCTCGTAGATATAGCTCTTGACCTTGTAGGAATCGTAGATGATGCCCAGGTTCTCGAGCACATCGCCCCTCACTTCGGGATAGGTCTTTCTCACCGGTCCTATGGTACGGTTCATCCCTCCGAGACCTCCCAGGACACCGCCCCCTGAAGAGGTCGCTTTCAAAGAATACTCGAACCCTGACGCTTCCAGGGATGCATCGAGCCTGTAAGTGGCAGGTCCGACCCCACGTTCTCTCTCCAGATGGGCCCACTCGACGCCTGGGAGAAGGGAGATGATGATGAGCAGGAACGCCGCTAGTACGAAACCAGCATGGACCCATCTCATGTTCGTGGTCGTCCCTGTCATCCGGCTCAACGGCAGGCTAACATACCAAGGATATAAAACGATTGCCAGAAGAAAAGCGGGGGGCCTCCCCCCAGAGGCCCGCCCTCAGGTGGTTGTATGGTGTCCTTGTTTCCCGTTCCTTATCCCGTTTTAAAAAGATCGTTGACCTTG
>JALOTP010000108.1 GCA_025457865.1 Thermoplasmatota archaeon
TACGAAGACATGTCTATCGACATAGACGACCTTAGGCATCTCGAGGTCGGGAAGCCCATCATCCTCTTCGTCCTCCACCTTCGGGGCTTCCTTCTCCTTATTCCTTCCATCCGGTGCGAACTGGAGAGCGGCCGTCATTGCCAGCATTACCAAAGCTGATGCCAGCATCCCCCCGTCGAACGTCCCGTAGATGTTGATATATGGCCGGACGAATGTCCATAACGTAAAAAGGCAGGGTGCCATCGCTATCAAGGGGAAGATGATAGCCCACCCTCTGTACCTCCTGCGTACCCATGCGACAGTGATAAGGATGGAAGCGACCAGGGTCGTTCCGACCGAGAAGACGAGAACGACCATAGGGGTGAACATGAACGATCCCGTCATGACCATCTCGTTACCGAGCTCGTTGAACTCGATAAGGGTCATGGTCCTGTCGAAGCTCTCGGAATCGAGACCTCCTTTTTGGTGGTTCGATTTCGATCCTTATGGCTATCTTCGATAGCCTGTCGATATCCCTGTCGCGTTCTATGGACGAATAAGGGTCGTTCGGATCGAGCTTCCTAGGCCTTATTGACCTGATGAAAGTGAGCAGTCTGTAATCGGGAGCATTGTCGTTTCCGGTCACATTGAACCTGGCCGTGAAGAGCGCTCCGAACCTGCTAACATTGGAGGAATAATGTAAGAGCGGGTCTGTCACGACCACCTCTTTGTCGGGATCCATAACGGACCTTAAGAACGATCCCCAGGTGTCGTTGGACGAGAGAAGGGCCAAATGCAGGCGGACAAGATTGCTATCAGGTCCCTGCATGATAACGGGGGCCGACAGCTCTTCGAAGACCATGGACCCCTCCGATGCGTTCCCTATGAAAAGGGTCAGCTCCCCTGACCGGACCGTGTCGAACCGCACCCTGAGGTGAACGAGCACCTCCTCAGGTCCCCAGGAGCTCCCATCGGCCCCTGCGGGGAATGCGGCCGTCATCAGGACCGTAAGCAGCAGGGACGAAAGGACGAGCACGCCCGTCCTCATCCGGTTCCTCCAGGGAGGGGGCCCTTTTGGGCCGGTAGTTCCCTTTCGGCTTCCGTGCCATCGTCACCTTTCGCGCTGCTCTTCTCCGGGAGCTGGACCGCACCAGATGCAATGAGGTCGTTCTGCAGCCTTGAGAGCATCTCGAAGTTCTCCTTAAGCATCCTCACCTGCTCCTTCTGGAGCGCGAGCTGCTCCTGCTGCATGACGATGGCCTCCTCCTGCATCTTGAGCTGTTTACCCTGCTGTTCGTCTATCAGGGGCTTGTGCTCCCTGACCCAGCCGAAGGCCTTTATGTAAGCTACGAGCATCAATACGACACCAGCAAGGCAAAGGGAGGTACCGGGCAGAGCTATGAGAGAGAGCACCTTCCCCATCCCTTCGGTCATAAGCTCCTCCGTACCAAGGTATAACGCCGCTGTCCCCAGGTTGATGATCATCAGTGACCCGATCGAATATAGTGCTAGCGCAACGATACCGAACCTCTCCCCTCCTATGTCCTTGACATAGAAGAAGAGCGCAAGGACCACCGAGAAGAAGATCAGGTTGAGAAAGAAGGGCAGGGTCAGGTACCCCTTCTCGAATACCAACGACATGAGGAACAGGAATACAGGCGTGGTCGTTCCAAGGATGAACACCATGAAACCTATGAACGCGGAACGGGCATGTTTCGGGCCGTAGACGTCCCGCTTGTATAGGGTGACCCCGAAGGCGATGAGCGAGAACAGGTATGCCTTGGGAAGGATGAAGAGAAGCCCGTAACCGGAGGCCATCAGACCGAAGGCAGTGACCACAGATTCGGTGAAGAGAATAACGGTCAGGTTCATTGCCATTGTCAGGAACAGACCATGGGTCAGTACCAGGACCGATATGACGACAGTGAGGAGGACCAACTGGATGGTAATGGGGTTCGATTCCTTGAAGGCCATCTAATATCACTCTCCGGTCCATCCCTCGGACGGTTAGATGCAACTATCAAGTATATTTGGCTTATTATCATATGTGGAACGGGTTTTTTACAATAGGGCCGTTCATATCCTGCCCTTGGTCCTTGAAAGGAAGCCCTGGAACTCCTGTATCGAACCGAGCATGGAATCAAGGTTCTTCTCAAGTTCCGTGACCGTGAACGAGATATCCCTCTCGTGCAGGTCCGTTCTGGAACCTCCTATGCTGGTGATCCTCCCAATATCATCCCTTTTGGTCAGAGACCTCCTCGCAGGAAGTCTATGTAGAAGGTCCAATTCCTCAATAAGGTCGTTCTTCTCTTCGGCCATTCTTGTCCCGAAAAAGATGAACCACCGTGCACTATAAATAATCTGCCTGTCGAAGCGAAGGAGGTCCATCTCAGCTCTTTGTAGCCCCCTTCAGGATCGTCCTGCATTCTCCCATGGAAGCTATGATATTTCGCAGGTCGTCCATAAGGCCGGATATCACGGGGTCGTTTGCAGGACCTGACGGGCAGGCCTCTATTGGTTCTGCAGCGGGAACGGTCTCCTCATCACCATCTATCGGTAACGCCTCCGCCACCGGTCTTTCCGAGGGCCCGTCATGTGCTTTGAGCGGCTTATGCCCTTCTGCCAACCTCTCCGCCTTTTCGAGGTCATCAAGGAGTTCACTGAGCTCATCGGACATGTTCTATCCTCCCTGATTGTACGGGGAGGAGACTATATCAAGGATATTCCGTAATTTTCCGCGGAGTAGAAAAACGGATCTCCAGAAATGGGCGGTCCCGTCAATAGAGCCGTTCTTTGAGCTCATTGTAGGAGCGGATGGAGGACATCATACTGTCAAGGTCCCTACCAATGCCGTCAAGGACAGCTGTGATGCCGCGCTCTTTCCCATATTCACCTATGAGGGACCTGTCCGAAAAAGAGACGCGCTGGACCTCTAGGACCAAGGAATCCCTCTCCAGCTCCATACCGTTGTCCAACCTCAATCTGAGGGACGGGAGCTGCTCCCTGCCTGGGGGCAGGCCTATGCCAAGCCTGTCCCTGATGTAGGATTCCATCTTTTCGTCCCTCCAGGATACCATACGGGACACCTCTA
>JALOTP010000075.1 GCA_025457865.1 Thermoplasmatota archaeon
CCCCTGCCCTGGGCCTCAAGGAACCTTTGAGTTACCTCATCGGATGGGAAGATGGAGGTGGTGGCACCGGTCTCGGTCCCCATGTTGGTGATGGTTGCCCTGTCCGGGACGCTCAGCTTCTTCACGCTGGGCCCGAAGTATTCGAGGATGTAGTTCCTCCCGCCCTTTACATCGAGCCTGCGGAGGACCTCGAGAATGATATCCTTACCCGATACCCAATCTGGCAGCTTACCGGTCAGTTTCACTCCCATTATCTTGGGGTACTTCAGCTCGAAGGCCCCACCGCCCATTGAGACGGCCACATCGAGCCCGCCCGCTCCAATGGCCAGAGACCCAACCCCCCCTGCGGTGGGCGTATGGGAGTCGGAACCGATGAGGGTCTTCCCGGGCCTTGCGAACCTCTCCAGCATGACCTGATGGCATATACCGTTCCCCGCCTTGGAGAGGACTATCCCGTACCTCTTCGCTATGGATTGGAGGTAGCGGTGGTCATCGGCGTTCTTGAAATCGTCCTGGAGCATGTTATGGTCAATGAAAGAGACGGAGAGCTCCGTTCTGACACGGTCAAGTCCCATGGCTTCGAACTGAAGATAGGCCATCGTCCCCGTGGCGTCCTGCGTCAGGGTCTGGTCCATCCTTATAGCGATATCCTCACCGACCTTTTCCGTTCCCTCGACAATATGTTCGTGCAGTATCTTCTGTGCGATGGTAAGTCCCATACCGAGCCTCCAGATCATTTCCCCCAAAAAATGGGGGTTTGGGGTTAAACACGAGAAATATATAAACGTTACTGAATTCTGAATTTTCATTAGTAATATCAAAATGTTGGATAGAATACTATATTGTGATTAACATATTTACGAATTATTTAAATATAATATCGTCCTTGACGTCATTAGGTAGCCATGAACGAGCTCTCCAGGTCGGAGAAATCCGCACTTCTCCACTTCACGACGTATCCCGACAAGAGCGATACCGAACTTTCATCCCTCCTCGGGGTCCCCAATTCGACCCTGGCATCCGTCAAGGCCAGGTTGAAGCAGATGGGTTACCTGAGGGAATATTTCATACCCAACTTCCCCAAACTGGGCTTCGAGCTCCTAGCGACCGTCTATTCGGACTTCAATCCCTCCATAACGGCCGAGGAAAGGGTTGCCAACACTCGAAGGTCGGTCGAGATCTACCCGGAGGTCATACTATCGGTGGGGGAGTCCCACAGGGGCTTTTCGATATCCATTGCCGAGAACATCACGCGGATAATGAGGATATCGTCCGAGAGGCTCAAGACCCTCTCAGACCTGGACCTTCTAGAGCTTGAGCTTCCTCAGGAGGTCTATTTCCCATTCGAGATGTCCTCCGTTTACCGCTTCTTCAATCTGGCCCCGCTACTTTATAACAGGCTTCTGAGGACCGATGCCTCTATGATGGAAGGGACCGGGATATCACACAAGGACATCTATGCCAAGGACAAGATGATGGAACCAGGGGCGAAACGGAGCATGATGAGGCCGTCGGATGTGGACCTTACAGCCAAACAACTGGACGTCCTCTATCATACTTTGAAACATCCAGACATGTCCTCCTCCAGGCTCTCTGCTATGACAGGACATTCAAGGCATACCATCTCCAGGACACAGGAACGATTGTTGGAGGACGGCCTCATCACCCAGCTCAGGGTTCCCGACCTTTCGAAACTGGACAGCGTTATCCTGACGCTGTACCATGTGAGGCTGGACCCTAAGAACCCGTTCGCTCAGAACCCACTTCCCCCCATAGAGCTCCTCCAGGACGAATCCGTCTTCTTCGTTGCTAGACCGCTGGAGATCATAATGTTGGCCATCTACGACAATTACATGCATCACAACCACAACAAAGGGCTCTTCAACCAGTTCCTCAAGACCAATGACCTGATGAAGTCCATCCCGACCATTAGGAACCATTCTCTGGGGGAGGCCATCTGGATAAAGAGGTTCGAGACCCATGAGCTCATAAAAAGAACATTCGATCTGAGGACCTGTTGATCCCCTCTCAGTATTTCGTGTAGCCCAACCTGTTCTCGTACCTCATATGCGAACCGAGCACTTTGACCATCAGGTAGATGAGGACGCAAAAAATGCCCAGGGACAACATGAAAGGCACCATTATCAGATAACCCTCGTCGAGACCTGACCTGGTGAACAGGTCAAGTATGATTGAAACGGAACCAAGGACCAAAATGGTGTTCCTGAGGAACGAAAGCTCCCAAAAGAATGGTACGAAGGCAAGGGGCATTAGGAAGGCACCTGCGGGTATGTTCGGGTACAGGGTCAGGAACAACAAGGTCAAGAGCAGGCCTGTGAAGAACATACCGAGCCTCTTCCTCCTTACAGTGGTGTTGAGCATGAACAGGGTGAACACCAGCAGTCCTGGCAGTATCAAAAAGGATGGGAGCCCGACCTGGGAAAGGAACCTCCAAAGGGATATCCCCTGCAAAGAATGTCCCCCCCCTCCCGTCAGATAGTACCCGAGGAAGTGGTCCACCCCCTCGGGCTCGAAGTTCCTTATGACGATTATTGGTACAATGCCTATGACCAAGGCTATCAGGGTCCTAAAGACCCTCCTGTAGAGCTCGTCCCTCTCGGCGAGCAGTCCGGGGATGAGAAGCGCAGGGAACAGCCCAGTGGACATGCCTATGCCCACGGCCATGGACGCCCAGAGCCTCCGTCTTACCTTGTAGAGGGTCAAGGCCGATGATACCAGGAACAATAAGATGGCGCTGTTCTGGACTATACCTATGGCCGAGTAAAGGGATAGCGGGTTCAAGAGGACCATGGTACCTATGGCCACCATTCTGAACTTGCCCTCTTCCTTCCAACCTTTCATGAGGAACAGGGCCGAGAGGAGGATGAAAAAGCCCACAAAAAGCCTGAAGGCCAGCGAGGTACCCCCCAAGGTGCAGGGGATTGCCCAGAACACGTTGCTGAGGGGGGGTTCATGGGTCGGAACGTCCTTGAAGAGGGTCTTGCCCTCTAAAAGGGTGTTCCCTATGTCCCTGAGGAGAACGGTCCTGATACCAGCCCTTGTCACATCCACACTAATAGTGAGGTTCTGCGAGCCCTGGACGAACTGGACCTTGTCCCAACCGAGCTTCCACGTCCTCCTTGTATCGTACTCATCGGAGGAGTAGAGCTTACCCTTGCCAACTATCTCGAGATTCAGTGGAATGTATCCGTTCTCAACCTGGACCTCTATCCTTTCCGAACCGTAGGAGAGGTTCATTATGATGACCAAACCTCGCTCATCGTGCATGAATATGGTCGTGTTGCCTATCCTGTTGGTCTCGTCACCCTGGTCAATGAGATAGGTCCTTGTATCCTCAGGGAACTGTGAATCTAAAAGGAGCGCAAGGGGTATATAGACCAGGAGCCAGACCAGAACGATGGTAACGTAAGGTCTCTTGCATATGCTTTCAATGAAAGGGTTTGACATCACTGTCCGCCCTTCCCTACTTAACCCCATGAAGTGAGTGAATCCAGAGGTTCATATTTCAATATATCGGATTGACAATATCCTTACTGACCGACGCACAACTTCAAATGATCATCTTGATCCTTGAGCCGATATTGTCAGGGACCACCTCTATCCGCTGGGGGATCTGCCTTTTTAGCTCTTGGACATGGGATATCACACCAACCATCCTGCCGCTACGGAGCTCCGAAAGGACCTTCAGGGCCAGCTGGAGAGTCTCATCGTCAAGGGAACCGAAGCCTTCGTCTATGAAGAGGGCATCCATATGGATCCCTCCGGAGCGTGCCTGGACGACATCGGCGAGCCCCAGGGCCAGGGCCAGGCTTGTTAGGAACATCTGACCTCCGGACAGAGTACTGGCCGGACGGTCCTGACCGGTAAAACTGTCGTTCACAGTGATATCCAGACCGGATTTCGAGAGGCCTCCTGTCTCTTTTTCGTCCGTCCTTTTCAGGAAGAACCTTCCTTCGGAGAGCTTGTTCAGTCTAGTATTGGCCTCTATAAGGACCTCCTCGAACCTCTGGGCGAGGAAGAACCGTTCGAGAGATATCTTGGGCCGGCCGTTGCCCTTGACCTGATCCGACAGGTCCCTCAGGATCGCAAGGTCTGGCTCCATCTCGGACATGACTTTGGCAATACCCTCTATCCTCTTGAGCGAGCGGTCCATCTCACCCATCTCATGCTCCAATGAAGATAGACGAGCCTTCTCCTCTTCCAATCTATCCTTCTTGGCCTTCTCGTCCGATACCTGGGCCTGCTGGTTCTCCGAGGTCGGCATGGACCTACCCTCAAGCCTATCCGAAAGGCCCCTTTCCGTCTGTTCCATCCTGCCCCTGAGCATCGAAAGTGCCGTGTCGTAATCGGATATTCGGTCCTTCGCCAGTTTAAGTCCGGTCGCTCCAAGCATCGAGCTCTCGATCTCTGTCCTGTCAACGAACGATGAGTACCTGGGCTCGGAGAGCTTTGCTGATAATTGCGTTCCCAGTCCGTTCAGGTCCATCCTGGCATCGTTCAGATCGGACCTGATCTGAGAGACCTTGGAGCTCATCTCAAGGACCGAATCAGATGCTTCCTTGTACTCCTTTTCCAGGCGTGAGATGAAGTCCGGGATGCCGTCCTTCTCTTCCTTCAACCTCTTGACGATCGTCGTAAGGTCTGACTCCCCGGGAACAAGCGTCGAAAGCTCTGTCCTTTCGCTCTCGATCCTGGCCTCCGCTCCCTCCATCTGTTCCTTGCAGGACTGGACCTTTCCTCAGAAATGGTGCTCTGCTTCGTATTGTTCTCTATGAGCTCCCTTTGAAGACCTTCGAGCTCGGAGGTCCTCTTCTTCTCATTCCTTATGGTCTCTTTGAGCATATTCTGCTCTATGGTCAGGGTAGTGATGGCCAGACCTTTCAGCTCCGGATATGTCTGCACCATCTGTCCCACCCTCCGGTCGTAACCTTCGATGCTTGTCAGAACCTTCAATCCGTTTGACCTCAGGGCCTCGAGCTCGGATAGGGATCCCCTATAGGCCTCCTCTGCGGTATCGACCTCCTCCTTCTTGACGATCCTTGCCGGAGGAGCTGCCGGGGAAGGATGGTCCAGGCTCCCACAGACAGAACATGGGTTCCCGTCGGCCAAAGCTGATGCGAGCTCATAAGAGAGGGACCCTTCCCTGTACCTTCTGAGCTCGTTCAGTTCTTTCTGAAGCTGGTCGGACCGCTCTGCCATAGCCGATATCAACTGTCCGTTCCTTTCAAGTCCGGGAACCAACAGGGACCTTTCCTTCATGACCTCTATCAGGTCCAGAACGACCACCTGTTTCGATTTCGCTGTCTCTATGTCGGTTATCGGTTCTCTCCGTACGGCGATATCCTTGTTGATGCGTTCGAAATCCGATACCAGCTTCTGCGACCTGGAAGCTATCCCGGAAAGTATATCGTTCAGTCTTTTTTCTTCCCTGGACCTTTTCAAGAGGGTCCTATTGAGCTCCTTCGACCTATCGATGTCCGCCTGTAGTGTTGAGAGCCTGCCCTGGTTCGAAAGTATCAGCTCGTACCTGGCCTTTAAGAGAGGTACCTTGTCTTTCTCTTTCTTGATGGTCGAAAGTGCATTGTCCCTAATTTCGAGATCTGCGACCATCTGTGATAGTGACACGTCAAGTTTCGCCATTCGAGAGGTCCTTTCAGAGATGACATTGAGCAGGGGAACGAAATCCGAGGCAAGGTCGTGCCTTCGGACACTCTCCCTAAGGGGGTCTATGTCAGACACCCCTGTTCTGACAGATCTTTCGAATTCCGATGACAGCTCTCCCTTGGTCCGGTGGAGCCTCAGTACATCATCCATCCACCTGGAGATCTCCCTTGAACCCTCATATTGGCGGAAGAGCATATCTATGCTCTCCCTAAGGGATGGTATCGACCCTTCTATCCTCTTCCTATGCTCCAAAATGGCCTCTACCCCTAAACTGTCCTCCTGCGGTATCTCCTCCTGAGGCAGCCTTTTAAGGAGTTGGTCCAGGACCACCCCGGTCTCCTTCTTCATATCCAGATACTTACCGTTCTGTGCCTTGTACTCCTCTTCCAGGGCCCTTGCCAGGTCAAGGTAGGTGAACGACCTGAAAAGCTGTCTGAGCAGTCTCTCCCTCTCCTCGGTATCGGACCTCAGAAGCTCCCTGAACTCTCCCTGCGGTATCATAATGACACGGGAGAACTGGTCCATCTTCAGCTGCAGGAGCTCCTCACATCTCCTGGTGACCTCGGTCTTCTTGGTTGCGAGCACCTCTGTAACTGGGGTCATCCGTCTGAGGGTCTGTGATTCCGGGCGGACCTTGGTCCCGGACCCCCTCTGCTTGGCATCTTCATAGGGGAGGTTCCTTTCCACCTCATACAGGTCCTTTCCAATGGAGAATCTGAAAAGTATCCTTGGACGTTCACCGGTCTTGCTGAAATCCGATGATAGGTTGTCCTCCCTGCCCGAAGGGGTCTGTCCATAGAGCGCGTAGCATATGGAGTCGAAAAGGAAAGATTTTCCGGACCCGGTCTTGCCGGTTATCAGGAACAATGATGAGTCATCGAACAGGCTGAAATCCACGGTCGTCCTTCCAACGAAAGGGCCTATGTTCTCAAGGTCCAGTAGGAGAGGTCTCATTCTGAGCCCCTCCTGAACGACCTTTCTGTCCTTGCCCTGGCATCCTCGAAGAGCACTATGGCCCTTTCCCTTTTCAAAGGATCATCCCAGCCGAACCGGTCCAGGAAAAGCGAGAACAGCTCTCTTGGTGAATCCATTGCTTTCCGTACAGAACCTGGGTCGGCCCGATCCTTCATCAGGTGGGGTATCTTCACCTCGAGCAGGTTCGAAAAACGCTGCCTTAACCTGGTCTGGATATCGAAGAGCTGCCCCGTGTCGGTCAGGGAGACGCTGATATAATCCTTACTGAACGGATCGTACTTTGGGTCCGATAGGATGTTATCCAACCTGTCCTCTATGTAGGTCATCTTCTTCAAAGGTTCGATGCGCACCTTGTCCGAACTCACCTGTCCGTCCTCAACAGTGAGCGATACCATCCCCTTCTCATGGGCATGCTCAGAGAACGAGTACTGCAATATCGACCCGCTGTAAACGGCGTTGTTCTCCCTGGATGCGGTCTGAGGGCCATGAAGATGGCCCAGCGCTACGTAATCGAAGCCAGAGAACAGTTCGGTCGGGACCCTTCCATGGTTCCCCACCAGAAGCTCCCTTTCCGAATCGGAACTGACCACATCCCGTCCCGTGTATTCATGGGCGACCAGTATGGAAGGGACGCCGGGGACCATGGCCTCCTTCATCCTGGAGATGAGGTGCCCTACGGCGGAGGCGTGGTCCGGGAGCTCAGCATCCGGGAACCGTTCCCTCACCACCGCATCCTCGACGAAAGGTAGGGCGAAGACCTGCACCTTCTCTCCGTTCTCCTCAAGGACCATCGGTTCGAAGCAGCTCTCGTACCTGCAGCGGAGGTGGACCCCCTGCTTGCCGATGATCCCGGAGGCGAAGTCCAACCGCTCGGGGTTGTCATGGTTCCCCGGTATTATTATGACATGGGTCCCGCGGGAGCTCACCCTCTCGAGGAAGCCCGATAGGAGCTCCATGGCCGATGTCGGAGGGACGGCCCTGTCGAAAACATCCCCTGCGATCAAAAGGGCCCTGTAACCCTTTGAAAGCTCGCGTTCTATGGCGAGGACGGCATGCTCCTGGTCCGCATCCAGCGACTGGCCGTGTATCGATTTTCCCAGATGCCAGTCGGAAGTATGGAGTATCTTCACGGTATCGATCCCACTGGCAAATCGATGGATGTGGCATATAATAGGTGCGGAGGGAGGGGTGGACGAAGGTTCTCTTGGGGGAGCTCGAAACAATGTGACCTTCGTTGGATATGCTTATATGGGACCCAAATGTTCCATTCCTCCATGCTACCACCTCCCCCCGAGGACATCGAGGAAATGGACGAGGTGGAGGTAGGCGCTGACCTGCCCGGGAAGGATGACAGCAGACAGGGGCTTGGGGTGGTATTCTATAGGAAATGGGGAGAGGAGCAGGAAGGCTTCAGCCCAGAGTTCCTTGATTACATCACCCAGCTCGATGAGGGAGGACATCTTGATTACGGGAGGGTATTAGAGAGCGATATCTCCGATATGGAGGAGCTCTCCATGCTCAGGAAGGTCTCCAATTATTCCCAGGCAGTGAACAACGCCCTCTTCGATATCCCGGTCCAACCGCCGTTCTATTACATGGCGGTGCCTCTCCTGAACAGACCATATGCACAGGAGATATGCGATATAGTGAAGAGCTCCTTCTCGGTCGATAGCCTGTTCTTCACTTTCCCGTTGTGATCAGGACTCTATCATCGTAATGACCGTAAATGGTTGGTTCTCCATCCTTCCTAACCAACGAACTTGGGACGTTTCGTCAGCATCTCGGGTATCCCGAGCGTGTCCCAAAGCTTGCCGCCCTGTTTCACGACGAGCTCTGCCTTGAGCTCATCCAATTTCATCTCGACCTGGGGCTTTCCAGGCTCCCTCTTCCTGATGGTTAGCTTGCCGGTGGTCGCCTCCTTCTCCCCGACGACCGCTATGTAGGGGACCCATTCTTTCTCTGCATCCCTTATCTTCCTCCCCACCGTCCTGTCGCTATCGTCTATGTCCGACCTGACCCCCGGAAGTTCCAAGGAGAGCTCCCTGCAGAGGGGGATGAACTCCTCGGAGACCGGAAGGAACCTGAGCTGTGTCGGAGAGAGCCAGTAGGGGAGCGTTGTGGGCTCTCCCTTGAGAGAGCTCAGATAGGCCCTTTCCAGGAGCGCGTACATCACCCGCTCTATGGCGCCGGAGGGTGAGAGGTGGAGGATGAGAGGGTGCTGAACGTTCCCCTCCTTGTCAGTGTACCTGATGTCGTAGCGCTCCCCGTTCTCCACATCTATCTGGTCCGTCGTCAGCGCCGATGCCTTGCCCATGGCATCGACGAAGTTGAACTCGTACTTGAGAAGGAAGTAGAAGAAACGCTCGCTCCACATCTCGAGTAGGACAGGGGCCCCGTGCGCCCTAACCATCTCCTTGACGAACTCGGAGTTCTCCTCGTAGAAATCCTTGGTGACCCTTATTGCCATCTGGAGCTCGGATGGGAACTTGAACCCGGTCTCGGTCAATATCGAACGCGCCAGATGGAACCTGACCATCATCTCCTCCTTGGCCTGGTCGAGCCCGGCGCAGAGCGCATGGCAGTCGGGCATGGTGAAGGCACGCAACCTTCTCAGACCTGCTAGCTCGCCCCTCTGCTCGACCCTGAAGCTGTACCTTGTGAGCTCATAGAGCCTCACTGGCATCTGCTTGTAGGACATTGTCGCATCATGGGCCATGAGGAACTGGCCGAAGCATGCGGCGAAGCGGAGGAACACCCTCTTGTCTGGGGTATCTATGGTGTATTGCCTTGCCGGGAAGCGGTGGAGGTATGACTTGAGCGATGGGTGTTCGAAATCGTACATTATGGGGGACTCTATCTCCATTCCCCCATATTCCTTGACCCTCTGGGTCACATATCTTTCGAGGAGCGATTTCACAAGTCTGCCCTTTGGGTAGTACCTCAGGTTCCCCGGGTCGGACCCGGGCTCGTAATCGGCGAGCTCGAGAGCCCTCATAGACTTCACATGGGGCGGCTCCTCCGTCACGGCCCTGCTCTTTGATATCTCGTGATGGAGGAACCTCTTAAGGTCCTCCTTCCCGGTCAGGTCGTAGCCCTTGACCTCTCCGCCCTCCTCTCTGACCGGGTGGAGGTTCCCTTGAAGGTCAAGGACGAACCAGTCGGACCTGGCCTTCTTCTCGGCCTCAAGGGCTTTGCTCTCCTCTACCTTCTTGGGCCTTTCCTCGTAGGGTCGGACCTCCTTGGACAGCTCCGAGAGAGGGTGTCCCTTGCATCTTATCTCGAACGCTTTGTACCAGCCGAACGGGGACCTCTTGACCTCAAGCTCCCCCTCACTCAATCCTTTCTCGACCCCTTTGAGGACCGCGACCGCCTCAATGCCAGGTGCCAGGTCGGAACTGAGATGGGCATAGGGGTAGAGCATCACCTTCCTGGTGTCCACCCTGGCTGCCACATCCACTATCTCTTTGACGGCATTCTCCACGACCGCATCGAAATGGGCATGGTCCTTCGATTCTACCGTACAGAACGCAACAAGGCACTCTTCCATCCTGCCTGAGGCTTCCATGCCCTCCTCGGCCAGGTTCTTTATTGCCTTGGTCGTGCTGTATTCCATATGGTCGGAATGGATGAGCAGCAGCTTCATATCGGGTCCCAAACGACATCAGAGGAAGGATTTACTTAATCCTATCGAATGATGGGGCTTCAGCTCACTTAAGTGGAAGGAACCTCTCGTAGTACCTCTTGGTCACCTCGGTCAGGTATTCGGCCATGATGACCTTCCCTTCCGAGAAGACCTTCTGGGCCCTGTTGTAGATCGAGAGCGGTTCGGTTATGTCGAGGCCCATGTCCTTCCTCTTGTAGAGCTCGAACCTGAGGTCGGTCAGGTTCGACTCGATCTCGGCCCTTTTGTCCAACGGCACCTTCAGTTCCGAGAACCTGTTCTCGAGCTTCCTGTAGCTCTCTAGAGCCTTGTTAAGCCTTCCGAGCTGCTCCATCCTCCTCAGGATGGGGACCTGCCTGTTCCTGATATAATATGTCAATGGCTCCGACCTGTGCCTGTCGAGGAGGACCTCGAGCGAGTCCCTGTATATGGACACATAGTTCCTAAGGAAGTCCACGTTCTGCTGGAGTTCGTCCCTCATAGCCGAATTTACCCTGTCCAGCTGTCTAAGGCCTTCTACGGGGTTCCCCTCCTTGATGAGCGTCCTTGCCTTCCTTGCCGCCCTCTCGTGCTCTGTCGTATCCCTGTTCATCGAACGGAGCTTCATGGCAAGGAGCTTGGATTCGATGACAGAGGATGAGATGCGTTTGGCCCTCTCGACCTTCAAGGCCTTGGTCTTCTTCCTCATGGTCTCAAGGAACTCCCTTCCCTGGACCTTGACATGATTGTGGTCCCCCATCACATACTTGGACCTGAGGACGGAGAAATCGTCCCTGAGCCTTTCAGCGCCCTCCATCTCGTCGACATGGAGCATGAGGTTCTCGAGCTCTGTGAATATCTCCTTAGCCTCCATCTCCTTCTTGAGGTTCTCCATTGACTCGAGATAGACCTCTATCTCGGCACCGATGAGGAGCGCATCCTCGTACCTGCTGTCCTGGAAGTAGCCCTTCAGGAAGGAGAGCTTCTTTTCCACCTCTCTTAGGTCGTAGTCGCCCTGGGACAGCCTGGCTATCCTATTGGTCAACCGTATGCTCATCTCCTTTGACCTGGAATAGTTATCGCTCTTCTGCTTGAGCTCGGAGACCATGACCGTCAGGGTCTCCATGAGCTTCGTGCAGTTGGAATAATCGCGCCTTGACATGAGCTCGTCCATGGATCGGACGATCTCCTCCGCTTCCTTCAATCCCTCCAGATCAAGGTTCTGCTCCTTCAGGAGGTTCACATCGCGCTTGACCTCGAGGACCTTCTCCCTCACTTTGCTTCCTTCCGGTTCCTTGAGGTCCTTCAGTGATGCCATCACGGTCTTTCCTATCAGGTTAGCCCGCTCATACTCGTTGGTGAGATAGAACTTCATTGCCTTATCCAGCTGCTCCCTGAGGTCCTCTATGACCATCACATCGTACTGCTCCTCTGACCTGGCCAGCTCATCCAAGAGCTCCCTTGCCTGGAACAGGTCGTTCTGCAGCTGGACATCTATATCGTCCTTGACCCTGTCCTTGATCGTGGAGAGCGCTGACAAGGCCACCTGATGGGCCTTGTGGAACCGGTTGTCCCTGAACAGGGCGTTCGCCTCCTGGTAAAGGGCCTTCACCTTTTCATGGTACTCTCCCTGCAAATTGGCGCTTTCGAGCATGACCTTGAGCTGGGCGAGGGCCGACCTCGCCCTTTTTTGGAGGGAACCTATCTGTCCCGCGAGCTCTGGTGCGAGCACACGGGCCTCCTCCACCCCCTCGACATCCTGGACCGGCACCTTCATGTCGGCAGTGGCCACTGCGGTCGATGTCGGCCCCGCTGAAGGCATCTCCAAGCCCAGTTCCTGAACGAGGAGGGCATATTCGCGTCTGAATGTCTCAGTGCTCCCTCCGACCTTCATGGCGATGTTGACAAGACCCATTGCCTCCTTGAGGTCAGACCTCTGGAGCTTCAGCTCGGCGAGCTTTTTTAGCTTCAGAAGTACGTTGTCCAGGTTAGCCTCATAGGTCCCGCGTGAGATCTCGAAGGAGGGTCGAATGGCGCCTTCAGCCTTGATGTCCGCATAGGGTTCGCTACCAGTTATCTCTATGTGCGACCCGCCCAGGGCTGTGATCTCAGGGACCGTCTCTATTATGGACTGCGGCGAAGGATGGTCGGGTCCCCCTGACGGTGCTGGGGTGTCGGATATCGGTTCTGCTGGAGGGATGCTTACGTCACCCTCCTCGACCGGAGCAATACCTTCCTTGTAGAGGAGCCTTTCCATCTGGGTCCTCTCTATGTTCTCTATCCTTTCGATGGAGTCCACAACGCTCTCGACCCTCTCTGTGAACTGCGACAGGTCAAGGTTCAGCTCCCGATCCAGATCACCTGTGCTCTCCACCTTCCTCAACAGCTCCGAGAAGAGGCCCATCTCCTCGTCGCTCAGGACGCCCTTAAGCTGTTCATCGTAATCTGGTCCTGATGCTTCAGCAGGTCCGCTCTCCCCTTCTTGAGGGACCTCTAGGTCCGCCAGTTCTGTCTTTTTCTTATTATCAGGACCTTCCTTCAAACCTACCCACCTTCGATACGAGCCCTGTAAGCGTTCCCCTGCACCCAATTCTTAAAATGCAGGCATGTTCATAGAAATCAACGTATATTTAATAGCTTCCCAATTCCTAGCTGGGCGGGCCATTCACGGATGGTGGGAATACCAGTACAGGCGCCTCGCCCTCTTTGAAGGAGCAGATCCGCCTCTCGAGCTTGCCCACCTCCTTACCGTTCATGAAGGCAGTGATGTTCCCGCTGCTTGAAAGGGTGAGCGCGGCCGTCCTCGTCCTCTCGGTGATGAACCTAGCCGCCCTCCATCTCGTTCCGGAACCCTTCTTCCTTGGAACGGTCGACCCGTCCACTGCAGCGGAGCACTCGGTCTCGCCTCGTACGTGGATCATCCTTCCCGCATAATGTGCCATACCCCGGGAATCGAGGACCATGGCCCCATCTATTTGGCTGAAGGATTCGAAGGTCGATTGGTAGGTCGGGTCCATTATATTGACCTCGTTCCACCCCTTGAACGGATTGATTATCATCTGGGTAGTATGCTTTCGGACCCCCTCTATGTCCCCTATGAGGATGATGGTCCCTATAGCCCTTCCCTCATATCCCTTGAGAGATAGCCCTATGAGCAGGTTCATGACCCTCTGCAGGAGCTTCCTTGGTATGTTCTTCTTCTCCATGTTTTCTAGGATCTCTTCGACACTACCGTAGATGCAAAGCATGTGGACCTCGGGCTCGTGGAGCTTTTGCCCCCCCGATGTGCTGTTCTTATGGTCTGACCTTCTTCCGACCAAGGTCCGTTCACCATCCCTTTGAACCGACCATGAGATAGATAAGGAATGGGGCCCGTATGTCTGGGCCCCTTATTTCACCCCTCTGCGACCTCATCGTCCTCGCCCTCTTCTATGACCTGGAGAGGGTCGAACCTCTGTTTCTGCGTGGTAATGGGCACCGTGGAGGGGAACTCCTTCATCTGGCTGAGAGATCTGGTAAGGTCGATCGCCTTCAAGAGATCTCCACCCGACACATAATTATCGAAGGCCTTGTGGAAAAGCTCCTGAGGCTCCCTTATGACCCCTATCCTGACGAGCTGGGTTATCATAGATGTCTCCATGAGCGTCAGGTCCATCCTCAGTTCGTTCGCACTCCCCGGTTCGCTCTGCTCCCTTATGTAGTCT
>JALOTP010000024.1 GCA_025457865.1 Thermoplasmatota archaeon
ACTCTAGTTTTAAACCATACTATGAGGTATGCGAATATATTCCTAAAAAATGATTTAATAATCCTTAAATATATTTTTCACTATTTATGCGACAGCCTGTACAATAACAATGGGATTGCCTAACGGAACAAACGTGACAAGTCCACCCACAACAAGTACTATTTCACCGACTCCAAAGGTATTCAAACCTAACGAAAGAAAGACAATAACTATCGATTTAAAGACAACTGATCTTTACATCCTATATGGAAATCCTGAGATTCCATTTTCAACATGGGAACTTGGAGAATATAAAATTAATGTCCTGTTCACAAGTTATGTATGTAAGTCAGATTCAGAAAATGAATGGTTTGAATTAAACTCGGAGGATATTGAATTCGATATAACTGCATAAATTCGCGATCAAAGATGAATTGGAAAATTGCCCTTTGGGGGATGCATTCAGGTCATTTACTTGGTATAATTTGTGTATGTTGAAAAAAGAGGAAAAAAATGATCCTAATCGGTGCAAAAAGAAGTGATAAATCAGGAACGATGAATTGTTCAATATAAGTATAAATCCCATCTACATCCGCAGGGATCCTCGAACAATCAACAATGATGATCTCATAACCCGGTATCCTATACTGCTCGACTTTCCGGTTCCGATAATTTTTCGAAACATGGAACTCGATCTCATACAAGGTCCGCGTGGTCCTATCGCAAAGATCGACATATCCGTTTGGGACCTCCACTCGGATGAAACATCATGCTTCATATCCCTCAGGATCCAGAACAGGATCGTTTTGGCTACAAAATGCTTGTAGCTTTCATTCGACAGCTTTGTCAGATGGTTCGGCCAACTCATTACTTTTTACCTCCTGAAGATATTTCTTCGGGGGATACCAGAGGAAGGTCGGAAGGAGGAGGATGAGGCAATTAGGAATGTAACCACCAATAATCATTTAAGTAAGACATGTCTTACCTGATAATGTGATATGATGCACGCTTCGGTAATCAAGGTATCATCAAAAGGTCAGATAGTGATCCCCGCTCCCTGGAGAAGGAGCATGGACCTGAAAGAAGGAGAGGAACTTCTTGCCATTGGCGATGGTGACACACTTGTCATCAAAAAGATCGGTTCTTCTACTCTGAAGCAGGAATTCGATGAGACAACTTCGAAGATCAGGGAAAGGATCCAGGAAATGGGCATCACGAGAGATGATGTGAAAGAAGCTGTAAAGAAGGCAAGGGAAAACTGAATGAAAGTGGTTATTGACACCAATGTGTATGTGTCAGGCATTCTTTGGAACGGAAATGAATCAAAGATCGTTGACATGTGCATGGATGGAATACTTGAGAATCATACCTCCATTGATATTCTTTCGGAAGTCGAGCGAGTGTTGTCATACGGAAAATTCAATTTGACCCATGAAGAGATAGATAAGCTCCTGAAAATCTACTTTTACTTTTCCAAGTTGGTATCCGTCAGGACCAAGATAGATATCAAAAGCAGGGATCCGGCAGATAACAAGATACTGGAATGTGCAATAGCTTCTGAAGTTGATTATATCATATCAGGAGATCAGGATATTCTATCAATGAAGGAAGCCGAAGGGATAAAAATAGTAAGTTCCAGAGATTTCCTTGAAATGATACGGTTTCACAGTTCACGATAGTTTCTTCAGGCTTTGAAGCAGGTCCTTCATCTGGAACGGCTTTCCCAGGAACTCGGAGGCTCCCACCTCCAAAGCTCTCTCCCTCACCGTGGAATCCGCGGAAGCGAAGACTATCCTTGCCTTCGGGTCCATGGAGAGTATCTCTATGGTGGAGTCCACCCCGTCCTTGTTCGGCATCCTGTGGTCCATTATGATTATATCCGGTTTCCTGGCGAGTTCGGAATAGAGCTTGACGGCCTCATCGCCGTCAAAGGCCTCACCGGCTATGGAATAACCGTAGAACTCGAGTATGTCCTTGTAGAGCTGGTGTATGAAGGGTTCGTCGTCCACTAACAGAACAGATGTCACTGGCTCACCTCCGCAAGCGTTATCCTGAACAACCCTCCGGACCATCGGGACCCTTGGACGGGCGGCTCGTAATCGATGCTGCCCCCGAACATCCGGGCTATCCTTCCGCAGAGGACCAGCTTCCCCTTCTTCGTACCCTTCTCACCGGAGACTTCGTTGAACAACCCTTCACGCTCCTTTTCAGGGAGTGGGACGAAATCCCCTGAAAGTATCAACTGAACCTTGCCTTCGACGGGGGCTTCGGTCCGAGCATGGACCTTGAGCTTTCCCCCTCTTGCCTTGCGGAACATGAAATCCAGGAGGAAGATGAACATATCGACAACGAGTCTGCTCCCGTTCACCTTGAGTCCCTTCGTAACCTCGGAGGTGTCCAGTTCGATCTTCGCGTTCCTGTTGACGTTCGAGAAGGAGTGATAGGATTCCACCATCACCTTGTACAGCCCCTGCGGAGCGGAAGGTGACTTCTCACCCTCGACGACCTCCATGGTCCTTATGAGGTTGCCGGACATCCTTACATAGCTCAGGGCCTCCTCAAGGAACCTCTTCTGGAGGTCGGTGGTCTCCGGGAGCATTTCCATAAGCTCCAGATAACCGTATACACCCTGGTTGAGGTTCTTCAGATCGTGAGTGATGAGGTCCAGATAGAACCCGGACCCGCTCGTTTCATCCCCAAGGTCACCTTCGTTCAAACACTGCCACCTGTTCCGAAACCACCCTGGAACATCTTTTAAAGTCCATTTAGGGTTTATAAATTATGGGGACCAAGTATCAAACCATGATAAAATCGGACCATGATGGCTACTTCAGAGAACCGGAAGGACCGAGGCCAAGGACGCCTCTGTCTCTTTCAGGAACCGCAGAACGGTCTTTGTCGCATGGCGCCTCTGGACCTTGAAGACCTCGGAGACCGAGGATATGTGCTCGTGCGGTCTCTGGATGTCCCTAGGCACCTTTTCCATACCTGTGAGCGCTCCCTCCTCAGGTCTTCCCAGCTCCACCCAGTTCCTGACCATCGCAAGGGCTGGATTGGACCGTACCTCAGAAAGCGATGCCTCGTACTGCTTTCGGGCGTTCTCGTCGGAGGGTTCGGGCATCTTCCCGGACATCTTTCTCAGCTTCTTCCACAATGTGAAAAGGTGCTCGCATGCAGGCCCCAGGCGTTCGGGCTCCATGATGCCGGTCAACCTCATCATGAAACGGAGGTCGACCAGGTCAGCCTCGTACATCTCCCTTGCCCGTTTCCCCGCGGTATATTCCAGCCTGATTATCCCGTCCTGGATCTTCTTGGTCCCTGTGATGGTGATCCTGACCGCCTCCGAGGTGTTCCTCAGATGGGTGCCGCCGCAGGCTTCCGTATCGAGCCCATCGACGCGGACTATCCTCAGCTCCTCACCGGGGACCGCCCCTCCCTGGTAAAGCCGGAACCCGAACCTTGATTCGGCCTCGTCCCTGGGCAGTATCATGGACTCAACAGGTATCGCTTTTAATATGATGTCATTAGCACCCTTCTCTATAGCGGCCAGCTGCTCGGAGGTCAATGTATCATAGTGGGTGATGTCAAGTCTGCCCTTCTCCTCGGTCTTCTCGGCGCCGGCCTGCCAGATATGATTCCCAAGTATGGACCTTGCAACCCCGTTGATTATGTGCGTTGTCGTATGATGCTGTGCCAGCTGCAGCCTTCTTGCCCTATCGATGGACCCGGATGCGGTCACACCAGGGACCCATCCCGTCAGGTCCCCTTCCACCTTGTGGACTATGAGATGGTCCTGTTTGAAGACATCGACGACCTTGAGCTCTGTGGGACCTGACAGGTGCCCGATATCATGGAGCTGTCCACCGGAGGTGGGATAGAACGCGCTCTCTTTCAGCAGGACGCATCCGTCCAATACCTCAAGGACCTTAGATGAGAACTCGAGCATGAGGTAATCCTGAAAGTAGAGCACCTTTGTCGGAGGGTGCTCCCCGAAGGGGACCCTCACATCCTTGTGGGTCTGGGCCTGGGTCTCCCCCTTCTCGTGGAGCTCGGAGACCCTCTTGTAGAAATCATGGGGGACCTCTATGTCCACGCCCGCTTTAACAATGAGGTCTGGAGTTATGCCCTGGGAATCATAGAGAGTGACCAGATCATCTACGGTCACCGGCCTTCCCTGCGCTTCCCTCTCTTTCAACCTTGAGACCGTCGATATAGCCTTCTCCTTGGTGGCCCTGTACTTCCTGGTCTCGTGTTCTATTATCTCCCTGACCTCATTCACGGACTCCAGCATCTCCGGGAACTGGGGCTTCAGGTATTCAGCATGCCACCGGCAGACCTCCCCCAGGTCGATGTCCCAGCCGTACCTCTCTATGAAGTCCATTGCCCTGCGGAATATCAATCTTAGATTGTACCCCCCTCCGGAATTGGAGGGAAGCCCGCCGTCGGTAAGGGCAAAGAGGAGCGCCCTGGAATGGTCGGCTATGGAATACAATCCAGCATGCACCATCACCGTTTCCCTTAACAGTCTTTCATCGGTCCCAATCTTGGACGATATCAACCTCCAGACCTTATCTACATCGTCCACCTCGTCCATGTTGAGGAGCGCTGAGTACGGAAGGAACCTTGAGAGCAGCTCCTTCTCTGGACCTGACTCCGGGATCCCGCCAATCCTGAACAGTTCCCTCATAACGGTCGGGAAGTTCGGTTCGTAGGCGGTAGGGGTACCATGGGAGAACCATGCAGGCCTCTCCTGGCCCATGCCCATATCAAGGACCCTTATGTCCAATCCCTTGAGCGTATCCCCGTCCCTTTCGTACATCGTATAGACCTGATTGCCTATCTCCAGCCCTCTGGAGAAGAATTCAAGTGAGCAGCCGAAGTTCCCCCCGCCAGCCCATGCATCCTCGTGATAGACGATATCTTTGAGCGGTATCCCCATACCCTCAACGAGCCAGGCGTGGATGTCCTCGAAGTACTTGGGCTGGTCGAACCTCTCTTCGGGTACGAAGGCATGCTGCCCTATCATTATGAAACCGGTGTTGTGCCTGCCGGTTATCCCCACGTTATCGACATCATTGAACCGCAGGCAGGTCTGGGGAACGACTAGCGGATTGGCAGGCGGCTTGACGGCACCTCTGACGACATAGGGCTGGAAATCGGTGATGGAAGCAAGGGTGAACTCGGAGGTGGGGTTCCACCTGGATATGGAGGGATACCTTTTGATGGGAGTGTAGCCCCTCTTCTCAAAGAGCTCCGAGAAACGCTTCCATACACCTATGAAGTCCATCCGGTGCTCGCAGCTCTTCTTCCCTATGAACGAATACCCCCCTTCACAGGCCGGTTCTCCGCAGACCGTCCTTTCCGGATCGGTGCTCCAGTACCTCGTACCACATTTGGGGCACTGTCCCCTCTCAAGGCCGAGCGCCCTCATAGTACCAGTGGGGAAGAACCTGTCGGGGTCGGAGGATGCTTCCTCCTTGACCCTCTTCTTCATTTCTTTCTCTGTAAGCATCTGACCTTTCCCCGAACCGTTCGTCCCCATCATATCTCTTGCGCTTGAGGCCCCATCATGCCTTACCGGGGAGGAAGACCTCATTAGGTGCCTTCAGTTCGAGCCTGAGCCTCTTCATGGCTATCTCCACCAGCTGATAGATGGGATCGTACATCTGGGACACAGGGGGATTGTACGATAGTTCTGCGTCCATCAGGTCCGAAAGCGTCATCTTGGCCTGTATGGCAAGTGCGAATATGTTGGCCCTCCATCCAGCCCCTTGTTCGCCTATCGCCTGGAACCCCAGTATCCGGCCGTCCCTCTCGTCCGCCACCACCCTTAGATTGATATCGGGGCAATCGGGCATGTAATGCGGTTTGATCTCCTTCTTTGTCGATATCGCTTTGGCCTGATAGCCCAGGGCAAGGGCCTGTTCCAGGGTGTATCCGGTCGTCGCTATCTCCAGCTTCCCTATCTTTGTCAGGAAGGTGTTGAGGACCCCGGCGTACTCGGCGTTCCCGCCGGCAGCGTTCGTCCCGGCCACCATCCCCTGTCTGAAAGCAGAGGTGGCAAGCTGCATCGTCGCAGGTGACCTGTCCAGTCTGGAATAGGTCTGGACAAGGTCTCCCGTTGCGTAGATGTCCTTGATGGAGGTCTCCATCCTGTTATTCACAACGACCCCTTCCTTGGTCACATTGCATCCCGCGCTCTGGGCAAGCTTGGTGTTGGGGCTTGTCCCGACCGCCATGACCACGAGGTCGCATTCGATGGTCTCTCCGGCTATGAGGACCGATCCGACCCTGTCCACCCCGTTTATTGCGTCTATTCCCTTTCCGAAATGGACCTTTATGCCCAGTTCCGTCAGGTGGTCAGTAACGAGCTTCCCCATCTCAGGGTCCAGGTTCCTGGGGAATGGGGGTGGAGTCCTCTTCGTGATGTGGACCTCGAGCCCCCGTTCTTTCAGAGCAACGGCCACTTCCAGGCCTATTGCTCCCCCTCCGACGACAACGGCCTTCTTTCTCTGTGACCGAAGGGCAGCTCTCAATAATTCCGATGAATCATCGATGTTGGAGCAGAAATAAACCCCCTTGCCAAGCAGCTCTTTGGCACCTGGTATGGGAAGGTTCTGGGGAAACGTACCGCTTGAAAGGATCAGAGCGTCGTAGCGGAGGACCATGAGCTCACCGCTCCTTAGGTCCCTGACCTCAAGGGTCTTTGCTGCTGGATCGATCCTTTGGACCTCATGGGAAAGGAGCTTCGATAATTTTCCCTTGACCTCGGGAACTGCATGTTTCAAATGTTCGAAATCAGGGACCATGCCCTCTATCACGAACGGGAGGCCGCACGGCGAGAACTGGTCGAAATCCCTCTTTTCGATGATCGTCACTCGGCATTTCCTGTTCGTGTTCAAGGCGCTCTTGGATGCGTAGAGACCACTGGCTCCCAGACCGACCACTACAATATCCATTTCGCTGTCCTGGACCATACTATCACTGCTCCTTCAGGGTCTTAGGCCCAACACCCAAGGGATGGTTGTTTATTAAAGCTGCTAAGGGGACCAGTATGGCTTTACTGCTCCTTGGGGAACTGGTTCCAGTTGAGTATGAGGTTCTTGGCTGCCCCGATCTCGTCCACCCTGCTAACGGTCGTGGTCCTTGGGGCCAGCTTGTATTCCTCCGCGCTCCTCTTTGCAATGTCCAACAGGGCGTCGGAGAACAGGTCAAGCTCCTCCATGGTCTCGCTCTCGGTCGGTTCTATCATAAGAGCTTCGCTCACTATCATCGGGAAATAGTTCGTAGGAGGGTGGAGCCCTCTCTCGGCCAGCATCTTAGCGACATCCTTTGCGCTCCCGCCTTTCTCCTTGAGGAAATCAGCGGATGCGACGAACTCATGCTTCGTAGGGGCGGTGAACGGCACAGGATACACCGATTCTATCCTGCTCCTTATGTAGGAAGCGTTTAGGACAGCGAGCTCCGATGCCCTTTTCAACCCCGTTCCTCCCAGGACCTTGACGAAGGCCCAGGCCCTTACAAGGACCCCTATGTTCCCGTAAAGCCCCTTGACCTTTCCAATGGAATCTGGTCTGTCATAGTCAAGTCTGAAGGTTTTTCCCTCCTTAACGACCATGGGTACGGGCAGGTACTTCACAAGGTCGCATGAGACAGCGACCGGTCCCGATCCTGGCCCTCCTCCACCGTGTGGTGTCGAGAAGGTCTTGTGCAGGTTGTAATGCATTATATCGAAGCCCATGTCACCGGGTCTTGCCTTTCCCATGAGGGCGTTCAGGTTCGCCCCATCGTAGTAGAGGAGCGCCCCAGCATCGTGGCAGGCCTGCTGGACCTCGCATATGTTCTTTTCGAATATCCCAAGCGTCGAAGGGTTCGTGATCATGAACGCTGCGGTCCTCTCGGAAAGGGCTCCCTTCAGAGCGTTCAGGTCCACCGAACCATCTGGTGCCGATTTTATCTCTATTATCTTGAACCCTGCCATCACAGCCGATGCAGGATTGGTGCCGTGGGCGGAATCCGGGACAATGACCTCGTCCCTCTTCAGGTCCCCTCTCGTTTCATGATACTTCCTGGCTATCAGGAGGCCTGTGAACTCCCCTGCGGCTCCGGCGGCCGGCTGCAGGGTGCAGCCAGCCATCCCGCCTATCTCGCAGAGCGCTTCCTGGAGCTCGTACATCATGGCAAGGACGCCCTGGACGGTATCCTCGGGCTGGAGGGGGTGCATCCTCTGAAGGGTCGGGTGGGATGCGATCCTGTCGTTGACCTTCGGATTGTACTTCATCGTGCAGGAACCAAGGGGATATATGCCTGAATCCGTTCCATAGTTCATCTGGGACAATCTGACATAATGCCTGATCATCTCGGGTTCGGATATCTCAGGGAGCTTGAGGTCCTCCCTTACCATCCCTGCCGGCAGCAGCGCGCTCAAGTCCCTATTGTCGTCCCAGGGTGGGAGGGAAGCACCTATCCTGCCTGGTCTGCCCTTTTCGATCAGAAGTGGTTCGTCATATCTAGCCTGCTGGTATGTATGCTTCACTGGACCACCTCCCTGGCGGCCTTGAGGACCTCTATTAGCTTGTCATAGTCCTTTGAGGTGTGCATCTCGGTCGTAGCCACCGTGAATATGTTCTTCATCGAGCTGACCTCCTCGGAGACGTTGATCCCGGCAAGGACGCCTCTCTTCTCGCACTCAGTTAGCAGAGAGCAGACATCGACATCGACCTTTACGGGGAACTCGTTGAAGAAGTGCCCCTTGAAGGCGGGAGCGGTGAACCCATCGAGCTTGTCCATCCTCTCCGCAAGGTGCCTTCCCCTTGAGGCGAGTTGGATGCCCAGCGACCGGAACCCGTTCTTGCCCAATGAGGCAAGATAGGCCGCAGCCATGATGGATGTCAGGGCCTCGTTGGTGCAGATGTTCGATGTGGCCCTGTCCCTTCTGATGTGCTGCTCCCTTGTCGAGAGGGTCATGCAGAAGGCCCTCCTTCCAAGCTCGTCCTTGGAAGCGCCTATGATCCTACCTGGCATCTTCCTCACATGCTGCATGGTCGTGGCGAATATCCCGGTGGATGGGCCTCCATAGCTCAGGTGGATGCCTAGGGGCTGTGCCTCTCCAACGACGATATCGGCACCGTAGGCACCAGGTGGCTTGGCTATGCCCAGGGTGGTCGGGTTCACGCCCACGACATAGACCATCTTTGGATCGAGAATGGACCTTATCTCCGTCGCACCAGGATCGAAAAGCCCCAGCATGTTCGGGTTCTCAAGGTAAACACCGGATATCTCCGGACCGAGCATCCCCTTGAGGGCATCAAGGTCCATCGCTCCGTTCTTGAAAGGTACTTTCCTCAGCTCCATCTTCGCTCCGAGGATGTAGTTCCTTATGACACACTCCTTGTCCTTGGTCATGAGCTCTGGAATAAGGAAGACGTTCCTGTGGTTGATCCTGTTGGACATCAATATGGCCTCTCCGATGGCAGTGGGAAGGTCGTACATCGAGGTGTTCACAGCTTCCATCTGGACAAGGTCGGCCATGAGGGATTGGTACTCGAAAAGGGCCTGCAGGATACCCTGTGACATCTCCGGTTGGTAAGGGGTATAGGAGGTATAGAGCTCGGAGCGGGAGACAACATTGTCAACTATGGTGGGGATGAAATGGTCGTAGAATCCACCCCCCAGGAACATCAGCATGTCTCCCCCGCCCTTGGATGCATTCATGAGGGAATCGGCTTCACGGATCACTTCCACCTCGGACATGGGCGGCGGAAGGTCCAGTTCCTTGACCCGCAGGTGTTCCGGTATGTCCTGGAAGAGGTCATCTATCGATCTAAGACCCATCTTAGCAAGCATCTCCTTTTCGTTCGTATGGTTGGGTAGGTAGTGCAGAATATCGCCCTCCTTCGCCCTCGGGGCCGCATGTAATCAAAACCCCTCTAATAACCTTTTTCCATTAACAGTTAAGGATGGATTCAAGGACTGAGTGAGACGAACGGGATAAAACAATCTGATATCCATACCAAACTTAAAATATCCTATCCCCGATGGCGGTCCGTCCCGAACCGTTGACAAGGAGCGTATCAAGATGGCACCAAAGAGAACGCCTCTGGCCGAGATGCACGAGGAGATGGGAGGTTCCATGGTCGAATTCTCAGGGTACTACCTGCCGACCCATTACACCTCCATAACCGACGAACATGTGACAGTGAGGACCGGTGTTGGGGTCTTCGATGTCTCCCATATGGGGAACTTCAGGATATATGGGGACACAGCGACCGATACACTTGACAATATATTGACACAGGATATAAGGAACATGAAGATGAAACAGCTTAAGTACACCCATTTCCTGAACGAGAAGGGCCAGATAGTCGACGATATGATTATCGCCAGGCTCGATAAGGACCATTACTTCGCTGTCCCGAACGCTGCCAAGGTCAAGCTCGACTGGGACCACTTCAACAAGTACAGGAAGGCCGGGACCGTCATGGAGAACATATCGGACAACTATGCCATAATTGCCGTCCAGGGACCCAAGGCTGTGGATGTGATGAGGAAGGCCACGACCCATCCCTGCGAGATGAAGTTCTTCAACTGCGATTACATGCACTTTAGGGACCTGAACAAGACCTATCTCGTTTGGAGGTCCGGATACACGGGCGAGGACGGTTTCGAACTGATGATACCCAATGAGGATGCAAAGGCCGTCTGGCGCTCTATCTTCAAGTACGGGAAGGAGTTCGGGATAAAACCCATAGGTCTCGGTGCAAGGGACACGCTGAGGATGGAAAAGTCACTTTTGCTCTCTGGTCAGGACTTCGATTTCAACCACACATCTCTTGAGACCAACGTTGATTGGTGTGTCAAGATGGACCACGAGTTCGTGGGAAAGCCGGTCCTTGAGGGGCAGAAGAAGAACGGGATACCCGTGAAGTTCGTTGCCTTCCATCTGAAGGACAGGGGCATCCCCAGGACCGGGATGGAGATATTCAAGGATGGAAAGAAGGTCGGGAACGTTACATCTGGGACCATGGTTCCCGCCAAGAAGATAGGATTGGGTCTTGGTTATGTCAAGTTCGGGCTGCATCCGTTCGGGACGAAACTGGAGGTCCAGATAAAAGAACGGATGGTCCCAATTGAGATCGTGAACCCGAGGGCATGAACATCGCATCAAGGTTAAAATAGAGGAATACCATAGCGAAAAAAAAGGAGGAATGTTATGTCGGACATAAGCGGTTTGAAGTTCCCGGACAACCTGTTGTACACCCCCACGCACGAGTGGGCAAGAGTAGAGGGCGATGTGGCAGTGGTTGGCATCACGGAATATGCCACCCATCATCTGACCGACATTGTTTACTTAGAGGCCCCCATTGTCGGAGAGAATGCGGTCCAGTTCAAGGAACTGGAGCCGGAGGGAGCGGTAGAATCCGTTAAGGCCTCGACCCCCATCTATTCCCCATTCTCGGGCGAGATACTTGAGATAAACGATGACGTGGTCAACTCCCCTGAGAAGCTGAATGCGGACTGCTACGGCAACTGGATCTACAAGATGAAGATCTCGAACAAGGCCGAGGTCGGGAAGCTCCTCAAGGTAGGTCCTTACAAGCAGCACGCAGAGAAGGAAACGCATTGAGTTTAGAGTATCCTCTCTTGTTCGCTTCATCCTTGGAACGATAAAGGCTGATCATTTACAGGCGAAGCTGTACTTCGGCCAATGGCATTTCGGATACCTGTGTCTATGGACCCTGTACTATACGAGAATTGATCAATGATAGCACCCATAGCGCATAGGTAAGTGATAATGGATCATTATTGACGTTGAGGACCTCATTTAGGGATTATTGTCGACCATATTCCGCAATATATTCTTATTATTGCGGGTTACGTTCCGCAATATTTAATAAAGGGTTGGACAATATCCCTTTATGATCATTGACAATATTGGGCTCGAGAGATATCTTCTGAGGACGAACCCTTGGTGGGCCACAGGTATAGTGGATAAGGCCAGGTCCAAGATATCTCGGGAGAACCTTCCCCGCATCATGAAGGAACTCTCTTTTGAGAGGACCGTGCAGCTGCTTGGTCCGAGAAGGGCAGGTAAGACAACCACCATCCATATGATCATAGACAAGCTCATCGGGTCGGGGGTCGGTCCCGAGCGGTTATTATATGTCTCTTTGGACGATCCGATGCTGAGGAACTTCTGCAGTGAACCGCTCTCCGACACGCTTGAGTTCTTTTTGGGGAACGCACCAAAAGGCAGGAATTATGCCTTCTTGGATGAGGTCCAAAAGGTGAAGGGATGGTATGAATGGATCAAAGGGTATCATGACCGGGAACAAGACTTGAAAATGGTAATTTCCGGGTCCTCATCCCTTGCTCTTCAGAAAGAGGCCAACACGTACCTTAGAGGAAGGGTGATATCGTTCGTTCAGCACCCGTTCAATCTGAGAGAATTCCTTGGGATGGATGGTTTCAAGATCGAAACGCCTCATTTTTTGGACGATAGCTTGGAAATGTCCAAGAAGTATGGTTCTATAAGGGACCATCTGATGGAGTATCTCAGAGTTGGAGGATATCCCGAATGGTTTCAGCTGCGCACCGTTCCTGATAGGACAGTCTGGTTCGACCGCCTCTATGAAGATGTTCCAAAGAAAGCGTTCTACGAGGATATCGTTGAACTGTTCAATATCCGGAGCCCAAGAGCTCTCGAACTGCTTTTTGTTTTCATCGCTCAGAACCAGAGCAGGATCCTATCTTACGAGGCAATGAACCGTATCGTCGGATTGGACCGTTCGACGATACTTGATTATCTGGCCTATTTGAAGGCAAGTTATCTCGTGATAGAGGTACCCGTGTTCTCCGAGAAGATCTCCACACAGGAAAAATCGATGAAAAAATATCTCATAAGCGATCAGGGGATTCGAAACGGCATCCTGAAGGAATATTCGATCAAGGAAGAGAACCTAGGTTTCATCGTCGAGAATGTCGTAGGGATATACCTCCACAGGTTCTGCGAGGAGAATGGCCTGAGCTTGAACTATGTAAAAAGCAACGGAGAGATAGATTTCATTTTAGCCGGCAAAGATAGGGCCATACCTGTCGAAGTGAAGACATCGGACAGGTTCAAGATTTCCAGCACCATGAAGAACTTCATCAAAGAGAAAGGGTCACCGTTCGGTGTGGTCATCACCGATCGTTCTGCGGGTCAGTTCGAGGTGGAAGGGATAATGATCAGAGAAGTGCCTTTATGGGTCTTATTGACCGGTAATATCGAAAAAGAAGTTTGGTCATGATAGGAATGAAGTAAGGACGGTCCCACGTGACGATGATCACGATCACGGTCTATGTTGATCAGCTTTTTAGAATGGGTCCATGCATAGAATGCTGCGAGTAGAAAGGCGACTTAGCCATCCTTTATGCGATCGTCCTTGGGGCTGGTAAAGACACAGATGATTACATTTCGGGTCTGGAGCGGTGAACCGATACCGGGTCTGGAAGTGGTCTATTCCGACCTGGAGGTCAAGGTCCTGAAGCGGGTATGAATGAGGCTTTTTTCCCGGGATTCCCGGTGCTTCAAATTCATTATATTAAACTTTTGTAATTCCCGGAGAAAAAAATGGTTGAAATACCGGGAATGCCGGTTTTTTCAATTAACTATATAAAGACATACTATATTCCCGGTATCCATGAGGGTCTTTATCCCCAACAGTGCCTTTCTGGGCAACATCGATCCGTTCATCAGGTCTATTGACCTTTCTGACCCCGACCATCTAATGGTAACCGGGAACAGAAGGTGGCTCTCCGTCCACCCGGTCATAATTACCATGGTCGCTTCCCTTGGACTGTCCGTTGGTCCTTCCAATGTCACGATTGACCTGGAAGCAAGGTCCAGGCATTATCTTGAGAGGATGGGTCTTTTTGACCTGTTGGGAGCACAGAGGCAAAGCTCGATCATAGAACATGAACCAGCGGGCAGGTTCATACCGCTAGCCCAGGTGAAAGGTTCCTCCGAACTGACACGTTTCATAACCGAAATGATTCCATTGTTGCACCTTGAACCGGACAATGCCCTTCCGATAAAATATTCGATCAGCGAGCTCGTCCGTAACGTCTTGGAGCATTCCGAGTCCGATGCCGGGGCCATTGTGGCGGCCCAATTCTACAAAAAAAGCAATATCATACGGATAGGTATATCGGACACCGGCGTCGGCATCAGGCATACCATAGGAAGGTCCCATCTTACGGAGTCTGACCTTGCAGCCATCAGGCTTTCCCTGATGCCGGGGATAACCGGGGCCACAAGGAGGGAGGGTGGAACGGAGCAGAACGCCGGAGCCGGATTGTTCTTCATCAAATCCATGGCCGCGATAAAAAGGGATTTCTTCATGGTCTATTCGGGAGATGCCATGTTCAAATTGTTGAGGTCCAGTAAGATAATAGCTAAGAGAAAGCTCAATTCGGATCCTTTCAGGGACCGACATTCGGCCGGAGACGGATACCCCTGTTGGAGAGGTACCGTTGTGGGGATCGATATCTCCTTATCCGAACCGCATGAGTTCTCCGACCTGCTTGGTATTATAAACAGGACATACGTTAATACGATAAGAGAACGGAAGAAGAGCAAACACAGGAGGCCAAGGTTCATATGAAGGAGATCTCTATCTCAGAGCTCGCAGGAACGTTCGCCGAGAACAAGGATGTGGCGAAGAAGATCCGAGAGGGGACCCTTTTACCATCTTTGATGAAGGGAGAGGAGGTCATCATCGACTTCAAGGATGTGGAATCTGCAACACAATCATTCATTCATGCCCTGATAAGCGATCTTATCCGTAGATACGGCAGTGGTGTCCTGGATAAATTGATATTCCGAAACTGCAACAATAATGTTCAGAAGATAATCATCATGGTATCCGATTATATGCAGGAAAGCGAAGCCTGAAAGCTTGATCAAAGCAGCAAAAAGTATTATGTTCTAAACTCAGCTCATAACGATGGTTGGCCTATGCTATCGGCGTATACACCTGCATAAGCTCTTCCCAGTCGTAACCCTTCCACAGCCCCGTCCTCTCGACGTCCTCGTGGTATCTGCTCTTATAACCATATAGCCCCCTGATACCCCACGCGGTGCGCTTGGCTATGTTGAAGAACCATGACCGATATACGAAGTTCGCAAGGGCAGGATGTCTCCGGACACGCCTCTCCATCCTTGATACGAAGTCCTTGGAAGGTCCCTTGTATGGTCTCCGGACCTTGTCCAGGGATGCTCCTGTTATCTTGATCTTCGAAAGCTCCACAGGTCCCATGCCCCTCTCGTAACAGTTCTTGATGAGCCCGCTCTCAAGTGGATCGAATCCCATGATATTGCACAGGACCGAATCTGTCGCAACGAGATTGTCCCCTCCCACCACCAGGTCCATCCTCTTCGGGATACCAGCTATGGGTCCGTCGGCCTCCATCCCGATGATGCCGTCCGTAATGATCAGACCCGCGGGGCAGAAGGCGTTGAAATCACCGACCACCTGGGGGAGGTACTTCTGGTACCTGACCCTGTCCGCTTCCGGGACGTTCCCGAACTGGTTCTTTATACCAAGGGTCACAAGCCACAGTTTGTGAGTCTTCATCACGGGCATAGAGACGAAGAGGTCATTGTCAACAAGGGATTCGGGCATTGTCCGCTCCTTCCAGAACTGCCCTTCGGGTATGGTGCTCTTCACCTGCTTCTCCGTCGTTAGGTTCGAACACCTGCCTCCAGCCCTCTCCACGACCTCTCTGTAACCGAGCCCATCAAAGACCTGGTCGGCCGTGAACCTCTGGAGGTCCGATTCGACGACGACGACCTCGGATGCCCTTGTTCTGATGAGAGCGACCAGTTCCCCAAGGAGCTTGGGGGTGGTCACAAGCCCGGGGAGGTATCTGACATGGCACCCGTTGGGCTTTATGACCACTTTGGAATTGGTCCTGACCCTTTCTTTCCAGTTCAGGGCTTCCAACGTCCTCTCCAGTGCCTCTTCGGAACCCTTCATCGATGCCCTCACTATATGGACGCGGGGCGCTTTTCCACCTTTCATCGCCCAAGGAAAAATGTTCTCCCTATATGAAGGATGGTATTGCATATGTAGGGGTCAAGCGTTAGGGCGGCCATGGACCTCAAGGGATTCATGGAGACCCGAGGTTTCGACCCGCTATCTCAGGACCCGCCACAGGACCCGGAAGGACCCTTGACCAGGAACGAGCGCTTGAACATATTGTCCGGTGGATGCCTGATGAACGGGTTGGCCCTGCTCCCTCAGGGAAAAGGCCCCCACCCCTCGGTCCTCTTTCTGCACGGGTTCCCAGGCCACGAGACCAATTTGGACATGGCCCACGCCCTGAGAAGGGCTGGTTTCGCCTGTTTCCTCTTCCATTACAGGGGCAGTTGGGGGAGCGAAGGGTCCTTCTCGTTCGGTAACATGGTCGATGACACCAGATGTGCCCTGGAGCATATAGCTGCAAGGAAGGATGAGCTTCATCTGAACGGCTTTACATTTGTCATAGGCTTCTCCATGGGGGGTTGGGCCGCCATAATGGCATCGGCGGGGAGGACGGATGTCCATGGCATCGTCTGGATGGCAGGGGCTAATCTCGGTCCGTTCAAAGCCGTTCTGGAGATGTCCGAAGAAGCAAGGAAGAAAGCGGTCCAGACCTTCAGTGATTCCCTGGGACCTCTTAAAGGGACCACTGAGGGATCACTCCTGAAGGAGGTCATGGGCAACGGGGACGAATGGGACCTCTGCGTAAAAGCGGATGACCTGAAGCATATCCCTCTCCTTTTGATAAAGGCCAGAAGGGATACGACGGCGGTACCATCTGTCCATTTCGATCCATTCCATGCATCACTAAAGGCTTCCGGCCACCGGGACATTGATTCCATCAATATAGATTCCGACCATAATTTCACAGGGAAGCGCTTGGAGCTGACAAGGGCGGTCATGGACTGGGTTCTTCGTACCTATGAAAAAATTATTATCCGTTCCGAACATAGACGTACGTGATGGGACCAGCGTACGAAAAGGACTGCACCGATAATGAGGAGATGGTCAACAGCATTACCCACGGGATTGGTTTGCTCCTTGCCGTAGCGGGAGCGGTCCTCCTCGTTGTCTTCTCCAGCATCCGGGGGGATGCATGGACCATCGTCTCATGCACCATATTCGGGGTCGGATTGGTCCTCCTCTATGCCAATTCGACCATCTATCATGCCCTTCGGTCAAGGACCGCTAAGGGGGTGTTCCAGATAATGGACCATTCGGCCATTTTCTTTCTCATAGCTGCATCCTATACACCTTTCACTCTGACAATATTGAGGGGACCTCTAGGTTGGACACTGTTCGGATTGGTCTGGGGCGGGTTCGTTCTGGGGACGATTTTCAAGGTATTCTACACCGGCAGGCTCAAGGTCCTGTCCGTTGTCCTCTACTTGATAATGGGGTGGGCCGTTCTCCTAGCGATAAAACCGGTCATAGGAACCCTTCCGATCGACGGACTGGTCCTGTTGGCCGGGGGGGGTATCGCCTATACCTTGGGAGCGTTCATCTATGCGAAGAAGGGGATAAAATATTCTCACGCTGTATGGCACTTCTATGTCCTTGCAGGGTCCATCATGCATTTTTTCTCCATCTTCCTCTACGTCATTCCCAGCGAATGAAGGGGGTAATAACGGTATATAAAACACTTTGGTATGATGTCCCAAAACGCATGTACATCTCGGTACAATCAACCCCAAATATTATTTACTGGACCGAATAAAAACGGCCGAGCCTTTTTATATCCTCTTGACCCGTGATTTCATCTGGTGACAAAATAATGGACAAGGACAGGACCGTTGTGCTGAAACTCGCCAAGGACATCCACAAGATGGTCGACGAGATAGAGGACGAGCTGGGACAGATAGCTGACCCCGAGGTCCTCGAAGAGATCAGCAAGATCGCGCAGTATGGTGAATGAAGGTTTCCCCCTATCCCACCCTAAGCGGAGCCCAACCCCCGGGGCTCCGGGTCCAGAGGTCTTTCGTTAAGATGATGGACCGCAGCAACGCTCCAATTTTAAGGGAAAGGTTATTTTTAAGGACATGGGTCATATCATTCATATGCGACTTGATGAGCCCTCAAAGGTCCATTTCCATATTACAAAGAGGATAGAGGAGGGAGAGGGTGCATCCGCCCTTCGGTTCCTGGGCGAGGGCATACATCTTGACCCTTTCGTGCTCTTTGATGAGTATACCGTACCTCACGATGCTTTCTTTCCCATGCATCCCCATTCAGGATTCGAGGGTTTCCAGTTCCTGCTCGAGGGCTCGACACGATATGAGGACGGATACGGCAACGTCGGGACCATAGGTCCTGGGGGTGCCAGAAGGTTCCTCTGCACGGACGGTTTCAAGCATTCGGAGAGGCCCCAGAACGGTCTTGAGGTCAAGGGCATCCTTCTGTGGGTAAGGCTACCGAAAGGGGAATTGGAAATATCCCGGACCTATCGCCAGGTAGCTCCGGAAGAGATACCTGTGAGGTATGAAGGTGGTCTGAAGGTCAGAACTGTCGTGGGGACCCCCTCCTCCCTGGGTTCCCTGGTACCGATCACTATGGAGATCATGGAAGGTAGCGGCACCCTTGATCTTGAGCTGTCGGGCCCTGAGAACGCTTTCATCTACGTTTCAAGGGGAAGAGCCCTTGCAGGTGAAATGTCAGCAGACCCTGGCGAGGGTCTCCTGTTCCGGGGTCCGTTGAGCTCAAGGATAGCTATTGCCCATGGGGCATTGGCGGTCCTTGCCCGGGGAAAGGCCATGGGCGGACATTTCGTCCAGGAAGGACCTTTTGTGAAATGGACCTGAAAGGTCCCTCTGGTCCAGCCATCCTTATTTTTCTCCGTTTTTGATAAATATGGAATAACTTATATAGGTACACCTAGAAGCTTAGGACCAGATGCAGTTAGGCAACGGGTTCGAAGAGGTTCTCTACAAGGTCATCACCTACCTCATAGGTGGCGCAGCCCTCTTCCTCTTCGTTCAGTTGGCCATTTATTCCACGATCACTTTGAGGAAGTTCCGTAAGGCCAGGGACATAAAGAAGCTCATGCCGGATTGGAACCAGAGGATCCTTGCCTACCTCAAGGGCGGCCCAAGGATGAAAGTGCCCGACCTTTCAGACGGTGAGAGACCTCTTTTCAGGGACGTTCTCGTCAGCTGCTACAGCGGAAGTCCGCAGGACCCGAGCGAGCCAGAGATAGTAACAGAGCTTGTCCTGAGAGAGGGCCAGAAGCGCAGATTGAGGATGCTCTACCGTGATATGGGTTTCGTCTCGGAGGATATCCTGGCCGTCAAGGAAGGCAGCCGATGGGAGAGGTCCGTGGCCTTGGGTAGGCTGTCACGGCTGCAGCTGAATGACGCCGAGGACCTAGCCCTGGATTACCTGGATACCGGCAGCACGGACGAGGTCATATCCTGCGTCTCATACCTCTCGTCCATAAAGAGCCATTACCTTACGGAGAGGCTCGAGGGACTGCTCAGGGTAACTGGCAGGGCCTATCAGAAGGAGCTTCTAGTAGAACTGACCAAGATCAGCCTGGACATAAACCAGCTGAGGAATCTCTCCCGCTCGAGGGACAATGAGGCTAGAAGAGTATCGGCGATGCTCCTTGGAAGGAAGGGCCTTCATTTCAGCCAACCCCTGCTCAAGGTCCTTGCCTCTGATAGGGAGCCTGCGGTACGTATGGAAGCGGCCCGTTCTCTGGGAAAGCTCGATTCACCCTCCTCCCTGAAGGTCCTCTCGAATATGGAAAATGACCCGGACAGAGCGGTAAGGACCGCGGTCGGATACTCCCTATCCAATAGAAAGGGCCCTGTCATCGGTCAAGTGAAGGGGAAATATGAGGATTGGAATGCTCCCCTGAACTACAGGCCTAGGACGAGGAAGGTCGCGCCCGTGGATGAGTGGAGGGACGAGGATGGGGCAGATGATCTGAAAGGGCGCTAACATGAGGATTCCACGGTGAGCTGATGGGCGGGTTCTGGTTCTACCTCGAGTATGTGATATTCGTCTTCAACATCATCATCCTGTTCTATTTCGCCGCCCTGAACTCCTACTACATCTTCCTATCAGTGCTTGCGACCATACAGCTCATGAGGTTCAGGAGAAGGAGGATGAGCCGTTACAGGAACCTTTCGGAGAACCCGATGCTCCCGCCCATATCCATACTGGCCCCGGCCTACAACGAGGAGCTGACCATAGTCGAGAGCACGAGGTCCCTATTGAAGACCGACTATCCGGACCTTGAGGTACTGGTCATCAATGACGGTTCCAAGGACGGCACCTTCCAGGCACTTCAGAATGCCTTCAGATTGAAGAAGACATCAAGGAAGCCCGTGGGCAGATTGACGACCAAGGGGATAAGGGGCGTCTATACTTCGAACAAGCATCCGAGACTGCTGGTCGTCGATAAGGACAACGGGGGCAAAGCGGACGCCCTGAATGCGGGGATAAATTTCTCAAGAGGTGACCTCTTCTGCGCCATAGATGCCGACTCCCTCCTTGAAAGGACAGCCCTCCTAAGGCTCGTCGAGGACCATCTGACCGAGAAGAAGGATATAGTCGCCCTTGGCGGTATGATAAGGATAGCGAACGATTGTGTCGTTCGGAACGGAGAGGTCAAGCTCATAAGGATGCCCAGGAAGCTCCTTCCTGCCCTCCAGGTCGTGGAGTACATGCGTGCGTTCCTCTGCGGGCGGTCTGGCTTCAATATCATCAATGCCCTATTGATAGTATCCGGGGCCTTCGGGCTGTTCGAGAAGAAGGCGGTCCTGGAGGTCGGCGGCTACAGCACGAAGACTGTGGGAGAGGATATGGAGCTCGTTGTCAGGCTCCACAGGTACATGAGGAAGAAGAAGCGCCCTTACAGGATCATATTCGTGCCCGATCCCGTTTGCTGGACCCAGGCCCCCGAGGACCTGAAGACCCTCTACAATCAGAGGAACAGATGGCAGAGGGGGCTCATCCAAAGCTTGCTGATGAACAAGGAGATGCTTTTGAACCCGCGCTACGGAGCCGTCGGAATGCTCTCCATGCCCTTCTTCTTCTTCTTCGAGGGCATAGGTCCCATCTTCGAGGTGATGGGCTACCTCCTTGCCCTTATCTCCCTCATCATGGGCTGGATGAACACCATCTTCTTCATGGTCTTCCTCTTCCTGGCGGTGATACTCGGTGTGGTCCTATCCATGTTCGCTCTCATCCTTGAGGAGATCACCGTCAAGAAGTACATAGAGCCTAGCGACATCTCAAGGATGATGCTCCTTGCAGTGGTCGAGAACCTGGGCTTCAGACAGATCGTTACCTTCTGGAGGCTAAGAGGCCTTATCGACCTCGTAAAGAAGAAGAAGGCATGGGGCAAGATGAAGAGGAAGAAGTTCTGACATCATTCCCCTCACCTTTCGGGGAACCGGTCATATAGTGGTTTCGGACTGGACATGGGATATGGGGCAGAAGGAACAGTACAAGAACCATCTCGAGGGTACCAAGGACCCTTACCTCCTCCAGCATGTCGGTAATCCTGTGGACTGGTATCCGTGGGGCGAGGAAGCCTTCAGAAGGGCAAGGGAGCTTGATAGGCCCATATTCCTCTCCATAGGATATTCGACCTGTCATTGGTGCCATGTGATGGCCCATGAATCGTTCGAGGACGGAACCGTCGCAGAGGCCATGAACAGGACCTTCGTATCCATAAAGGTCGACAGGGAGGAGAGGCCTGACCTGGATGCGGTCTTCATGAAGGCAGCCCACTTGGCGATAGGCAAGGGCGGATGGCCTCTTACGGTCGTAATGACGCCTGAAAAGGAACCGTTCTTCTTTGGGACATACCTTCCAAGGACAGCTAGGTTCGGCACCATGGGCATGCTCGACCTCTGCAGCGCTGTCGAGCGCATCTGGAAGGACAACAGGAGCGAGCTCCTGTCCACCGTCCAGAGCATCAAGGAGGTCGTCCTCAGATCAAAAAGTGCAAAGAAGGTGGACATCGGGGAAGGGACCCTCAAGGATGCGTTCTCAGCCCTTGCCCATTCTTACGATACGGTGAACGGGGGTTTTGGGGACAGGCCCAAGTTCCCATCCCCGCACCAGCTCATATTCCTTATCCGTTACTGGTGGGCCACCGGAGAGGAGAAGGCCCTGGATATGGCCGTCGGGACCCTGAAGGCTATGAGACATGGGGGTCTGTTCGACCATGTTGGCGGGGGTTTCCATAGGTACTCGACCGATGAGAAATGGGTACTGCCTCACTTCGAGAAGATGCTCTACGACCAGGCAATGATGGTCCTGGCCTATACCGAAGCCTACCAGGCCACTGGTGAACCTCTGTTCAAGGATACCATAGAGAGGACCGTCCTCTACATGATAGAGGACCTCCGAGGCGATGATGACCTGTTCATGTCCTCGGAGGACGCAGATTCTGAAGGTGAGGAGGGGCTGTTCTACCTCTGGACGACCTCCGAGGCGGAGAAGGTCCTTGGCAAAGCAAGGGCCTCTGAGTTCATCAAGGCCTTCTCCATGTCCCTGAAGGGCAACTTCAGGGAGGAGTCCACGCAGAGGAGGACAGGAAGGAACGTGCTACATTTCGGGGGTCCCGGGGATATCCTGGGGTTCAGGTCCGACCTTGAAAAGCTGAGGGCTGTGAGGAAGCATCGGATCAGGCCATTCAGGGACGACAAGGTGCTCCTGGATTGGAACGCCCTTGCCGTTTCGGCGCTCTCAAGGGCCGGGTCGGTCCTCGGCAGGGAGGACCTGATAGGGCAGGCGAAGAGGACCATGGATGCCCTACTTGCAGACATGAGGTCCGATGGCGGTGGCCCCCTCCATAGCATGGTCGGAGGTAAAGCATCCGTCGATGGTTTCCTCGACGACCACGCGTTCCTCATCCAGGGCCTGCTGGACCTTTACGAAGGCTGCTTCGACGCCCGATATATGAAAGAGGCCGTTAGGGTCTCAAAAAAGATGAGGGGCAGCTTCCTGGATGGGTCTGGCGGGGGCTTCTTCCTGACATCAGAGAGACATGAGAAGCTCCTTTTCAGGGAGAAGGATGCCTATGACGGTGCGATGCCCTCGGGCAACTCCACGGCCGCCCTTAGCCTCATAAGGCTCTCAAGGATGACCGGGGACCCCCAGTGGGAGGACCTATCATGGGGCACTATGAGGGCGTTCTCGGACCAGCTTCGAAGAGCCCCCTCTGCCTATGCCTATATGCTCTGCGCCCTGTTGCATGCGATCGGTCAGTCCAGAGAGGTAGTGGTCTCTGGAAGGGTGGACGGGGAGGATACAAAGGACCTAATGAGAGCACTTAGGGATACCTATTTTCCCAGCAAGGTCGTCATACTGAAAGTAGAAGGGAAGGAAGGTCAAGGCCTTTCGGATATCGCACCGTTCACCAGGGAGGCCGAGATGATCAAGGGAAAGGCCACGGCCTATGTATGCAAGGGTGGCAGCTGCGATGTGCCTACAACGGACCCAGAAGCCCTTAGAACGGGCCTTAGAACGGTCGTCGAGAACATCAGCTTTAAATAAAAACTGTTTCTATCCAAGGCCTCCGGCGGTGGTCCTCCGATGAGGACGAGACAACCCATAGTATCGGTCCTTGGTCATGTTGACCACGGCAAGACGACCTTCCTCGACATTATAAGAGGTACCTCTGTCGTCCAGCATGAGGCTGGCAGGATCACCCAGCATATAGGTGCGACGGAGGTCCCCCTCGATGCAATCCACAAGGTATGTGGCGGCATGACCCAGGGCAGGGATTTCTCCATACCCGGGCTCCTGTTCATCGATACGCCCGGTCATGAATCGTTCACGACACTTAGGGCCAGGGGAGGCTCTCTAGCGGACCTGGCGATACTGATCGTGGATGTCCGAGAAGGTATCATGCCACAGACGCTGGAGTCCATAAACATATTGAAACAGTACCGGACCCCTTTCATCATCGGATTGAACAAGATAGACAGGATAAACGGTTGGAAGGTGGTCAGGGACCAGTCGTTCATTGTCAACCTTCGTGAGCAGGATGAGGCGCTCGTTCAGGAACTGGATAACAGGGTGTTCGATCTCATGGGCGTTCTGTCGGCCCACGGTTTCAACTCCGACAGGTACGACAGGGTCAGCGATTTCACAAAGGCCATAGGGATCGTTCCCATGTCGGCCGTGAACGGGCTCGGGATCCCGGACGCCCTGATGCTCCTCGTGGGTCTGGCCCAGAGGTTCCTTGAGGAGGAGTTATCGACCGAGGACGGGCCGGCAGAAGGGACCATCCTTGAGGTCAAGGAGGAGAAGGGGCTCGGGACGACCATGGATGTGATAATCTTCTCGGGGGTCATAAATAGGGAGGATACCATCGTCGTAGGGACCAAGGGCGAACCCATGGTGCTCAAGGTCAAGTCCCTGTTGAAGCCCAAACCCCTGGATGAGATAAGGGACCCCAGGGACAAGTTCGACAAGGTCGAGACCGTAAATGCCGCCGCAGGAGTTAAGGTCCTTGCTAGGAATGCTGACGGCGTCATTGCCGGGGCACCGCTCAGGGTCGCAACCCCCTCTACGTTGGAAGCGGTGATCGAAGAGATAAGGGAACTGACCCAGGTCCATATAGAGACCGACCCCGAAGGCATCCTGATAAAGGCCGATGCCATAGGTTCGCTCGAGGCCATGTTCCACCTCCTGAGACAGAAGGAGATCAAGGTCATGAGGTCCGAGGTGGGCGATATCTCGGAGAGGGATGTCAAGGACATAGGGTCCCTGGAGGACCCTTTGAGGAAGGTCATCCTAGCCTTCAACGTGAGGACCCTTCCTGGTGTTGATGAGCTAGCCTCCTCTTTCGGTGTCAGGCTGATAATCAACAATGTGATATACAAGATAATCGAGGACCATGAGGAATGGCTCCTTTCGAGGAAGGAGGAACTGGATAACGACAGGAGGAGCGAATATGCTCATCCCGCAAAGTTCCTTTTCCTGAGGGACCATGTCTTCAGGGTCTCCAAACCAGCAGTCGTGGGCGTCAGGGTGCTGGCAGGGAGGATAAGGAGCGGCCAGGGCGTCATGAGGGATGACGGGAAGGTCGTGGGGACCATCTCCTCGATGCAGCTGGACAAGAAGACCATCAAGGAGGCAAAGATGGGGGACGAGGTCGCCATGGCCATAGACGGCCCAATGGTCGGCCGCCATCTATGGGAGGAGGATATGCTCTACATCGATATCCCTGAGAGCAGGGTACCGACCCTTGAGAAGCTCGACCTCTCCATGGAAGAGAGGGAGACACTGGACCATATAATCCATGTCCGCCGGAAGGAAAGGCCGACCTGGGGGATGGGCTGAAACGGTCATGGTTTTTAATATCGAACCGTCTATGACATAGGTCTGAACGGGGTGTAAGTATGGCGGACTGCGAGAGATGCGGTAAGAAAGGAAGGCTGACGCTTGTGGAGATAGCGGGGGCCAGGTTGTACGTTTGCCAGGACTGCGGCAAGCATGGAAAGCCCGTTCAGGAGCCCAGGCCCATAGTTCCTGCCTACACCTCCAAAACATCATCCAGGGCGCCAGTTCCCAAACCGGATGCCATGACGAACAGGGAGCTCGAGCTTGCCGATGACTTCAATGTGAGGATCCAGAGGGCAAGGGAGAGGAAGGGCTGGTCCAGGGAGGACCTTGGCAAGAAGATGAGCGAACGGGTCTCCATCATAAGCAAGCTGGAGAACGGCGAGATGAGGCCCTCGGACGACCTGATCAGGAAGCTCGAACGGACCCTTGATATCAAGCTCATGGAACCTGTTTCCGACGTCAGGGTGCAGGGCTCATCCGCTTCGCAGGGGTTGACGCTGGGTGACCTCATAACGAGGAAGAGGGCTTAGGGGCATACGACATGGGTCCAATGAACGGTCCGTCCGCAGCAACTGGCCCGGAGAGGTCCTCCGGTGAGGACCCGGAGCTCCTTAGCGTGGTCGTAACCGTCAAGAACGAGATCAAGAACATAAAACACCTGCTGGACTCCATTGTGATCCAGGATGGTCCCTTGGAGGTGCTTGTCGTCGATGCGGCATCCACGGACGGTACCTTCGAAGTGCTCAAGGAATACGAGCGAAAATGGCCTTTCATCAGACCCCTCAGGTACGCCGCCCAGAGAGGGGAGAGCAGGAACATGGGCATCAAGGAGGCCAAGGGCAGCATCATAGCCTTCATAGACGGTGACTGCATAGCCAATCCGTTCTGGGCCAGGGAGATAAGGAAAGCACTCTCGGTCGCGGACATAGTGGGGGGTACGACCATCCCCATGGGTTACGAGGCGTTCCAGTCATTGGGGCGGGTCGAGGTCTTCTACAAGGGAGTTGATATAACCTGGCCCTCGTGCAACCTCGCCTACAGGAAGAAGGTCCTTGATAGGATAGGGGGTTTTGACCCCCAGTTCATTACGGCGGAGGACATAGACCTCAACTTCAGGGCGGTCAACGCCGGTTATTTCATAGGGTTCGAATCGGACATGGTGGTCTATCACAAGGAGAGGTCAACGATCCTGGCCTTCTTCAAACAGGCGTTCTGGAACGGGTTCGGCCGTAAGCAGCTGACCATGAAGCACGGGTCCCTTTGGGGCAGTTACGATCCCAGGAAGATGCTCGAGAGGCCAATAGGGGTTTGGTGGCTTATCAGAACTAGCATCGCATTCCTTGGATATTTCTCATACCACATGGCGCATCCGAGGTACAAGGTCACACGGGCCCGGATCAAACGGTCCCCTTCGAGTACCTGATGGCGGTCCTGATATCGTTCTGGAAGTCCGGAATGAGCTTCCTGTTGTAGATCAATCCGGCAGGATGGTAAGTGGGCACAAGGTAACTCGTCGTTGTACTGTGCAATCTGAATACCTTCCCTCTGACCTCACCCACCTTCTTGTTCGGTAGATAGAACGTGTTGGAGAAGAGCTCGTAGGCCGAGTTCCCCATCGTCACGAGGACCCTCGGCGAGATGGAGTCGAGCTGCATCAGGAGGTGCGGTGCGCAGCTGCGGACCTCTTCCCTAGTTGGTTCGCGGTTATCGGGAGGTCTGCATTTTATTATCGAAGTGATGAATAGGTCCTCCCTCTTCAGGCCCTCTGCTTCCAGAAGCTCGGTCAGGAGCTTTCCCGAGCGGCCGACGAACGGCCTTCCCGTATCGTCCTCCTTCTCGCCCGGGGCCTCTCCAACAAGCATAATGGGTGCATGCTGGAGGCCTTCCCCGGGAACGGCATTGGTCCTAAGCGCGGCAAGTCCGCATCTGGTGCAGGACCTTATCCTTGCGGCTATCTCCTCAAGTAGAGGCTCCGTCCTTAAATCCATGTAAGGTTCATTCCTCCATGTCCATCCTATCAATTGTCCCGATTATATCACGTTTACGGGAAGGCGGTCCTTTTGACCTTTCCGCCCCTATCGTATCAAGCGCTTCCTGTGCGTACCTCCTATCGCCCTCGACGTTCGAGTAGTCCATCATCTTCCTGAGGGGCTCTGCGGCACTTGGGTCATTGGTAGCCCCTATCAGCCTGAAGAGCGCCGGTCTGTTCCCTTGAGGGGCTTTGAATAGCAGGTCCAGGAGGGAAGCTGTGGACCTGCTGTCCATCAATGGGGGTAGGATGGACCCGAGCCGTTCCGATTCGCTGACAGAGCATGTCCTCATTCTGACCAGGAGCGGTTGGACGAACCTCTGATGGAAACGGTCCCCGGCCCCGCCGCCCATTATCACCCTTCCTGCCCTGGTCCTGAACCCGTCCGGCGTCTCCTGGGCCCCGTCCGGGCCAAAGGCGAGGTCCTCAATGAGCCCCTCGAGGTATGGGTTGTGGAGGATATCCCTGCAGAGCCTCTGGAGTTCTCCGGAGGCTATTGCGGCCGATAGTGGCTGGTCGTCCAGTTCGAACATAGAGAAGAGGAGGGAGGCAAGGTTCCTATGGTCCGTCCTGCCTGCCATGAGGGGTCCAAGGGACCCCTTTAACGGTGTGAACAGTGCCTCCATGGCCTCATCCTCGGGAACGGCATCATTCGAGGTCCCTATGAACCTCCTGAGCCCCTCTTCAGGGGATATGTCCCCCGGATGCGTCTGAGGTACCCTGCCAGGAATAAGTTTTCCGGCGGTTCCCACATCGGATGATGCCACCAGGTGCAGGAAGAGGGGGAAGAGCAGGTTCGACCGCATGACCGCCCCCATTTCCATTGAAGGTCCGCCAGATGCGGATAGAGCCTCCTTTTGGGCCCTTACCATCAGTTCGGAGAGCGGTCGAAGGCCCTTCAGGACCCTGTGCTCGGACCTGAACCATAACAGGCCGCTCCTGACCTTTGACCTCTCCACGTCGAACAAGGCAGAGGGGATATCGAATCCCTTTGGTAAGCCACCCTTTCTCTCGAGCACATCGATGTCGACCCCCTCTTCCTTCCATATGCCGCCCCTCACCCTCTTTCCGGGATCGAAGCCCTCGAGCGGTTCCTTCTTCCTCATGTACAACTGATATGATAGGAACTCCCTGAGCAGTCGGTCCAAGGGCACCTCCATAGGAGCTTCTCTCATGTCTCCTCCTCCATTTCGAAATGTTCCGGTATCAGATAGAGGAGACCCTTGACCTCGGATGGCGGGGACCTGGGCGGCTGGACCTCCAATCCGAGCTCCAGAGGTCTCTGTCCGTCCGTACGGTAGGAGCCGAGGTCCAATAGTTCCCCTCTCCTCTCGGAGCGAGGGGATAGGAGCTGCCAGGAGCGACCGGGGAGGTGGAGATAGGCCTTGATCTCGATCGTCGAGCAACCCGTTTCGACCTGCAGGACGAGCTTCCTCTCCCAGATCGATCCGCCCGTCCCGGACATGGTCAGGGAACCGGGGACCCCCTTGAGCCAACCCATTGAGGCAACGGACCACCTTCTGGTCATGTTCCTCATACATGCATTGAACCTGGTCAGGGCACTTCTCTCCAGTTCGGCGAGCTTGGTCGCGACCTCCAGGAGACCGCTTATCCCATGCTTGACCATCCTCTGCCTTTCGGACCTCAGTTCGTCCCAGGTGTTCACCACGGGGTCGTCCCAGGCTGTGAGCGTTTCAAGCCTGACCAGCCTTTCAAGGAGCATTGACATCAGCAGGTCCACTGCCCCCTGCCTGATCAGGCCGCTCTCCTTTGCGTTCATAAGAAGTTGGAGCGAGCTCGCGCTCCTCTTCGAGATCGTTCGGAGGGCCTTCACCGTCATTGGCCTACGAGGCCTTGCACCAGATGTTCTTAGGCCGCTGACCGACCTCTCAAGGGCCGGCCTGAGCTGGTCGGTAAGATATGTGATGTTACCGTCTTCCCGGGACCCTGAGAACAGGGAGGTCAGGATGCTCTGTACCTCACGGATGCTGATATCCTCGATGACATCCGCGCTCTTTGGACCCTTGGGGGTCTGACCCCAACGATGGGCAGCGCCGGTCCATCCGGTGGTCCCATCGCACACCTTTTCCATGCCCTCCGAGGCAGCTAAAGTCCCCTCAAGCGCATCAAGGAGAAGCGTCTCATGGGCCGCACCTTCCTTGAGCATCTTGACGACCTCTGTATCGAGAAATGCGTTCCTGGTACAGTGGAGGACGTAGAGGCCACGTGCATCCTCCCTGTCCCGCGGCGGGTCGTTCTCCTTCCCCAGGACATTGTCCCCGAGAGCTATGATGTTCCTGCCCGTATTGAGCGTCCACACAGTCTCCATCTGCGAGCTTCTTTCAATACCGATGAGCCTGGGGTGCACCTCCTTCAGGAGCGTACGGTCCCCCTCCATCAATCTGAGCTCGCATGGGATGTCGCCTCCGGGCGTTTCAGGTCCCGGAACGAAAAGGGTCCTGGAGAAACCGGATGGGTCCAGTGGTGGCATCTCTATGACAGCTGGATCGGCCCTTCCTATACGCAGGACCGGTCTTATGGGACCCACCATCATCCCATGGACAACGCATTCCAGCGTTATCGTAACGGTCCCTCCAGGGAGGACCGGGACCGGATGTGCCTCCAGGTTCTTGATGGACAAACCCGCTACCACATCCTCCTTTTCCGTTCCAATGGGGCCTTCCACCTCCATTTCGACCTTGAACAGGTCCCTGAGCGTGGTCCTGTCCTTGATCCCATTATGGAGGACGGTTGCGTCCAATGAATAGAGGCCTTCCGTGAGCCTATCCTCGGGAACCAGAGCAATGGTGAGTCGGAGCTCGTCCTTCAGCGTGAGGTCCTTATGGGTCCGGCCCCTGAGAGGGACCTTCGAACCGGAGCCGTCGAGAAGTTCCAGTTCCAGTTCGCATCTGGTCCTATCGCTGCCGTGCCTGGACAGGACTAGATCGGCCGATCCCCCATTGACCGGGTCAAGGAACCCTCCGCTCCCGGTCGTCGAAACGCGTATGACCGGGGGCAGGACGGTGAGCTCCTCAACGGTCTTTCCGAGCGTTGCGCGGAAATCCTCCTCCTTGACAACGACCTCCATCAGGACCTGGCCCGGGGGACCTTCGATGACAAGGGCCATGGGAACATGGACAAGACCCGTCCCGGAGGTTCGCTGGACCGCCTTCAATGGGCTCTCGGTCAGGGTGATTCCGTTCGCTTCGGCAGGTTCCAGCTCCAGCGCAGCACCCAAACCTTCAGGGAGCTCCAGTTCCAGCTCGAACCGGAGCACATCGCCGCAACGGAGCGGAGCGGCAGGAGATGATAGCCTCATCGGGACATTGCTACCTATCTTCAAACCCCTGGCGATCAGTTCCAGATACCTTTTCTCCATCATCCCCATCAGACCTTCAGTTCCCTATGTAGATACCGGTCAGCACCTTCCTGATGGTCGATATCGCGGAGAGCGGGGCCAGGTAGCTCGTCCTGGGATTGGTCGTGGAGGGGAGGTTCTGCATGAGGACCGTCATCATGCCGAAGCGTCGAAACCTATGCCTGCAAGGGAGACCGCAGCGGCCACATTGACGTTCTTGGGGAACTTGGAGACCGCATCCCTTGCTGGGCCCTCGAAGAGGACCACGGGCTCGGTGATGTTCTTCAGGTCCTTTGCCCTGTCGTGGAGCGACGGGTCCATCGAAAGGCCTTCGGGGGGCTTCGTCACAGTAAGGGTTATTGATTCTATCTCAGCAATGGACGCGGACCCTATCCCGTCAACGCCTGCTATAGCCCCTGAGGGGACGAAGATGCGGACCCCTCTCTCCTTGGCCTTTGCCCTCATACCGTTCCAGAGCGCATCGTCCACAAGGGCCCCTACCGACAGCACCATGACATCCTTGCCCATGTCAAGTGCCTTGGGGAGGACATCCCTTACAGCCTGCTGGGAGGCGGCCTCTACGACAAGGTCGGTATGGGAGATGAGACCCGAGACATCGCCGGGGGG
>JALOTP010000025.1 GCA_025457865.1 Thermoplasmatota archaeon
CATCTGGTCCTTGACAGGGTCGAACTTCGCCCCGAGCTTCATGACCACACGCTCCAGACCGTTACCGAAATTGCTCACCTTCAGGGTGAACGGCCTCTCCTGGTCAGGTCGTATCTGCGATGTCAGATTGTTCGAACCGTCCAGAGACCTGACCTGCAGATCGAAGGTCTGGTTCACGAACACCTTCAGATACACGATCTTCGAGGACCCTATCCCGGTCAGGTTCAGACCCACAACATACCAACCCGTCCTCGTATTGAACGGTATCTTGAGCAGACCCTTGATGGTCATGCTAGTATCGAAATCCAGGAGCAGCTCGTACTTCTGATAACCCTCGACATTGTAGAAAGTAAGGTTCCAGTCCAGCTTGATCTCGTACGCACTGGGCTTCAGTATGTCCTCTGTGTTGCCCAGATTCGAGACCTGTATGGCGAACCATTGGGTCTTACCCGGGTTTATCTTGATGCCCTCCTTGTTCAGAACGACGGCATCGAAATTGTACACATGGTTCACTATGGTCGTCAGGATCACCTCGTCCTTGTAGTTGGGCGACCCTTCTATCACACCCGTTATGGTCAGGACCAGCTTCTCGTTCGCCCTGGCATAGCCCGGTGCGGTTATCTTTACGGTGACCGGTTTGCTCTGACCCTGATAGACATCTATGGGTTCCTGCTGGAAGCTCACGGTCCAACCGCTAGCAGCCTGGCTCGAGCTCAAGAGTACCTTTATAAGGTCCTTGTTCCCGTTATTGGAAAGATAGATGGTATACTCAACGGTCCCGTTCGGATTTATGTACTTGGTCGTCTGGTCGGCCCTGAGCTGAAGTTCGTTCTGTTCGCCCACGATTATGACCAGATCGTCCTTCTTCTTGAGCTCCTCTATGATCGATATCTTGCTCAGAACGGACGTGCCTATGAGCTGTATCGGGATCCTCTGGTCCTTAGCGGCCCCGGCAGGTACCTCCACTCTGATAGTATATGTCTCTGAGGAGATGCCTCCGAAAACGTCCCTGAGCGCACCCGCGGTCAGGTTGGCCTTCTTGAACTGGTTCTTAGTGTCGAGGAAGTACCAGTTCCACCCTGCCTCCCTGGGCGGCGGGCTCAGCACAAGCTCGTAAGAATCGTTGAGGTTGCCCTTGTTCGAGATGGTTATCTGGAACTCACGCTCCCCGCCGGGGTTTATCTTCTCCCACTTCTGGCCTACGAGCGGGTCCAGCGGGTCCGTGGACGGCAGCTTGTTGAAGTAGAGATCGAAGTCCACGAACAGGTCAAGGACCGACAGCGTTGTCAGGGTGTCAGATGCCCACTGGTCGGACGAGGAGTTGCATGTCACATTTATCCTTGCCATCTCACCGATGTCACCCTCCCACGGGGCATATACATAGAGTGTCAGGTCGGCCTTCTCCTGGGATGCTAGCCTGACGTATCCCGGATTGTCATTGCCCCTGTCGGGAGGCACATCGAGCCATGCCCTCCAGTCAACGGGGACCGAGCTGCCCTGGATGGCGACGTATATGACATCCTTGTTGACCTCGGATATGCCCTTGCCGGTGTTCTCGACCGTTATGTTATAGGTCACGAACGAACCGGGCTTGATCCTCTTCACCATGGTCTCCGATTTCCCGGCCGTATCCTTCTTGGCGTAGAGGTCCACTCCGTAGGATACCTGGGGGTTGTAGAATCCGGTCCTGTTGAGATCGTAGTGGAATTCTGGCCAGTCGGACTGTCCCTTCACTGCCCTGCCGCCTGCGGAGATGCAGTAGATGTGGCCTTCCTGGTCACCTATGATGATCTCGAGCTGCCCATCAAGGTCGATATCAGCTATTGCAGGTGAGGATATCCCTATGGGGTTCTTGGTATCATAGACCCAGAGAACGTCCTGTCCCGCACCATCGCCCGGATAGGCGACACCTTCGTCAACACCATCTGTGGGATCGCCATCGAAACAGAAGACCTTGCCGGAGTCCGAGCCTATCACTATCTCGAGCTCGTCATCATTGTCGATATTGCATATTGCCGGGGACGACATGCACCTTCCGCCGGTGTCGAACTGCCACAGAAGGTTGTGGAATTCGGAGTTGAGGACGTACATGTTGCCGTTGTCGCAGCCGAATATCACCTCGTAATCAAGGTGCTTCTCTTCGGGGTCGTCCTTTGCCATCTGAAGGTCGGCTATGGCCGGGGAGCTGAATATGGATGCCCTGGAGCTGCCGGTCGAAAAGTCCCAAAGCTTCTTTCCGCTCGGGGTATATACATAGAGCTTACCACCCCAACCGGTCCAGGTCGTCGGGTATCCCTCTGAACATCCCACGAATACCTCGCAGTTAGGGTCGCCGCTCACGTTCGCGACCGCGGAGGTCGCATATGTCTGGTGGCCACCGGTCATGCTTCCGGTCTGCTCATCATAGTTGGGTTTGCCCTCTGCGTTCTCACCCTGTCTCACCCAGACCCTCATGCCCCTGTCATGGTTGCCTATGATGATCTCGGTATCCCTCTCCTTGGAGGGGTCCGGGTTTATGAGTATAGGGCCGTCCCAGAAGTCCCCATCGAGATCGTGGGCTGTGACCGAACAACCGATCAGACCGCCCTCGCCTCCGGTGGGGGCCTCTTCCCTGAAGATGGCGCCGCCATCGACCTCGAAGGCCTCGAGCCAGCCTCTCCTGCTCTCATCATCGGACGCAAGTATGATCTCTAGGTCCTCCTTCTGACCTGACCACGTCCCTTCAAGGTCCGTGATGCAGGGAGTGGAGAAGTAATAACCGGTGGTTAGCCCCTTCTTCCACTGCTTGGCACCGTCGGACCCTATGCAGAGAGCCCCGTTCTTCACCCCTATTATGGTCTCAGGGGTGTCCCCGAGGTTCACATCGGCGGATATGACCGATGAGAATATGTGCGGGGGTTCGAAGTCGAGACCCGATGTCCCTGCCGTCTGGCCCAGGTAGTCTATAACATCGTCGGAATAGGGTGTGTCCCAGAAGAACCCGCCGTCAGGCCTGAGCGCGAAGACGGCATCCCCCGCGGACGCCACCACTATTTCGAAGTTCTTGTTGTTGTCCATATCGACAAGGGCAGGGGATGAGACATATTCTCCCTCGTGGGGGGAGAGTGTCTGCTGCCATTTCAACTGGCCGCCTCCCGACCTTGTTATGTAGTCGTTCCTCAGCGGGTTGCCCAGGATATCGACAGGAGCGTCGATGCCCAGCTTGGAGAAGACATCTCTCTTCTCGTTGAGCCACTGATCGAAGACGAGCTTTTCCACATCAAGTTCGTCAGCGTATTTGAATATCACATAGCCACCGATGCTCACGGCGGTCAGCAGGAACAACATCCCGACCGCAAGCACCCAGCCGTTCGCACGTCCTTCGTTCGTTTCCATCTGTCATACCTCCTTGTAGGGTCTTGAGAGCCTTCTGAATGCCACCTTAGGTCATCTTTCTGTTGTATTACCCGGGTCATCGTATAAAACCATTACTGTACAGTCTTTGGAACATGACCTTCTACGATCAGGTCCGGGCGGAACGTCATAAGTTAGCGCACCTCATCCGGTCAGGATTATAAAAGCTTGATGGGATACTGCTTTCGGTATGGAACGCGGGATCATCCGTAGATATCGGGATTGGGCCTTGGACCTATCTCCTCTTTGATGAGCGGGACTATCTTGTAGGGGAGGATGTTCTTGTTTATGGGCGTCACTTCGAGTATCCTGACATCGTCCCTCCTCCTTATGTCCTGAAGGAGCGGGTTCCTTGATTTCTTATGAAGCGTGAGGATCAGGGGTTTATCTGCGTCAAGGGCCTCCTTTACGGCCTTGACGAACTCGTCCGATTCCACCTCGAGCTTGCCGACCTCGTCTATAACTATGACATCCGCCATCGTAACGGAGTTCCGTATGGCCTCGACGCCTATGCTGTCGAGTACATTGATATCTATGCCGTACTCCATGAAACGGACCTCGGACTTCATGTTAATGTGAGCGAGCACTGCCTGCTTCTTGGTAAGCAGGTCCTGGACCATGAAGCCGACCTTCAGACCCTTCTCCTCTATGGCCTCGGTGATCATCCCGCCGACCTTTATGCCCTCCTTCTCGAGCATATCCACAACCCTCCTTAGAGCGTGTGTCTTGCCCGCACCAGGAAGGCCCGTAATCCCTATCTTTATCTTCTTGGTCAAATCGATTCACCGGACCATGCCCGCATCATCAAGCCATCCAGGGGTAATGCTTGCGTACCTAATTAAATTATTCATAAATCCATGAAAAAACCCGATATTGAACCTGAGCGGTAGGCCAACAGGGGTTACCGACCTCTTATAGGGAACGCTCCGCCCCGACGAAAAGTATTTAGATGTTCATTGGCATGGAGCGAAACGGTGACATAAGATGGTTATCGGTTTCATACTCATCAGCACCGCACCCGCGAAAGAGCATGACGTCTTCAAGGCACTGATGAACGTACCGGAGATCGTCGAGCTGCACCCTCTTTTCGGGGAGTACGACCTCATAGCGAAGATAGAGGCCAGGGACTTCAACACACTTGGGCAGATAGTCGTTGAGAAGGTGAGGTCCATACCCGGGGTCATAGATACCAAGACCCTTACGGGGATCAAGTTCACCTGAGGGAACTCTGCTCCCTATCGACCGGGGACCTCGGTCCCTAAGGAGGTCAATCACCTTGACGAGCGGCCTGCAGGTGCATAACTCTCCCGTGCGATACCTCTTCGTACTGCTTGCGACCGCAGCACTATTGTCTTCTTTACTACCAGATGTCCTGGCAAGGAACGAGGCTATCTCTGAGCATGAATATCATAACGATCCTTTCACGGTCCTTCTGTTCACGTTCCTTATGTCCTATGCGACCATGGCCATCCTGGTCAGCCTTTTCACCTTCAAGTTCGCGTCCAAGAGGTCCAGGTTCCTTGCGGTTCCCATGCTAGCGTCTGGCATACTTCCCTGGGGGATATGGGTGGTCTTCAAACTGGTCCTGAGGGCCGAATATCCCGATGATTCCCTCTTCGGGGTCGTTCACTGGGCCGCCGCCCCTCTGCTTCTGCCCGTCATGGCCCTCTTAGGCTTCGCTTTCGGGTTAGGGCTTGGGCTGTTCATCTTCCTGACGATAATCGTCCGTTCATGATGTATGGTCATTGTGGACGGCCTCAAACACCGGTCTGAGGGCGCGACCCCCTTTCATATTCGAGCACGAGCTTTAAGGCCAGGTCCTGCGGGTTTGCAGTGAGGAGAGAGCCCCCCCCCGCCCCTGCTATCCTTCGGGCCGCATTCAGGTAGGTCCCATCCTTGGGTTCGAGCATGAAAATGTTGAAGGATAGGTTGGAGAACCGTTTGAGCCTGGAGACCTCTTGGAGCGTCCTCTCCATTGCCTTCTTGAGGTCCCCCGCCACGGGTCTTCCGTCGATTTCCGTATAGGCTTCGGGCAGGCCGTCGGTGATGAGGAAGAGCAGCATCCGGTCGGAACGTGTCCCCTCGAAGAGCCTTGAGGCCATGGAGACCGCCTCCGAATGATTGGTGAACCCACGCGGCTCCGAGGCAAGGACCTCCCTCAGGGTCGACGGCGAAGCCCTTGTCGAGACAGTGATGATGTCGACCCTGTTCCGGGGGTTCTCCTTCCTGACGGCGGAATAGAGCGCTAGTACGGCCCTCTTGGCGGCCTCAAGCCTCATGTTCTCCTCCATGGACCCGCTCACATCGAGCAGTATCACCGCATGGAGCTCGGAAACGGGGACCTCACGATAGACTATCATATCAGAGCGGTCCAGCTCTTTGTCGTCCGGATGGTTGGTCCTTGCATTGACCAGCGTCTGGAGGATGTCGAGCCTTGCCTCCTCGTGGACGGTGCGCAGCCTTGTCCTGTCATAGACGCCCACATCCGACGTGTGGCTCCCAGGCCTTTCCCTGTGCTTGAGGCCCGTTTCCATCAGATCGGAGAACACGAGTTCCGAGAACCTCTCGACCAGGGCCTCTGTGATCTCGTACTCCGCGATGGCCCCATCCATATCCGCGGTCGGTTGCTTTCTCTGGATGTATCCCATGGAGGTGAGAGCCCTCTCGACCTCGCGCTTCATCTCCTCGCGGGCCAAACTTTCTGAACGGTGGATGATGCCTTCTTTCTCCCTATCGAGCTCACGCTCCATGGCAAGGGCTTTTTCCCTTGCCTTCCTGGCCTCATCCTGACCGTCCTTCGCTCTGTCCATGGCCCCCTTCCGTCTCCCGTTCAGCTCCCGTTCCTTCCGCTCGGCTATGGAGCCCACCTCCGTCCTTAGAAGCTCCACGGCCTCCTCTTTGTACCATTCAGGGTCGAAGGAGCGCCTCAATCCTATGACCCCTGAGGAATACCCGGTGCTCTCCGTCAAGCGGGTGTCCACTGCCTTCTGGAGACGCTTATCGCTCTCGAGCCTTTTCTCGAGCTCCCGCTCCCATGAACCGAGTTCGCTCATGAGGCCGGGGAATGGGAGGACGACCGCCCCTTTGATACGCTTCGAACGTATAGCGGCCAGCTCCTCTCTTTCCCGGCGTGTCCGGAATAGCGACCTCACCCATCTGACGAACCTGCCAAGGAACGATACGAACCGGTGGAAAAGCCGTTTGATGATATCCCAGACCTTTCTTGGGAATGAGGGCCTCATGACAAGGTCCCTCTGTTCGGCCCTCCCCTCTATTTGCAGGACGAGCTCCGATGCCAATAATTCTCCCCTGAGCTCGTCCGATAGGACCCTCCTTGCCCCTGCCTCATCCAGCAGTTCCCCGTCATAGGGACCGATCCCGACCTGAACGGTCCTTTCCCTGAGCCTGCCCATCTCGGTGATGAACGCTTCGTTCCTGGCCTTCATCTGCTCCTCGAGGCCTTTCCTGATCCTGGACCGGATTGCCTCCATGCGTTCAGCGATATAGCCCCCATTCCGTTCCCTGGACAGGAACTCATCGATGCTCGAGATACCTTTCTGGGCAAGGCCCCTGACCAGTTCCCGCCTCTCCGTAGGCGTCAAAGAGAAAGGGAGGTGGACACCTTTGGAGCAATCGGGTATGACTGTGCCGTCCCCCCTGATCACTGGATAGGAAGGGACCCCGCCGCTATGTTCCATCGTGGATGGGCCCCCTCATCCCCCCTTGCAACCGAAGTCCTGCATGGTGTTCATAAGGCCAGTGACAGAGCGTATCAGCTCCTCGTCGCTAGCGGCCCCTCTGTGACGTTCCATCCTCAAGATGAACGAACGCAGCAGGTCGCCGTCCCCTCCCTGCGGGATCGTTCCCGAGGCCATGGCCCGGGCAAGCTTCTCCCCCCTGGCCGCAGAGGATGACAGCTCCCTCTGGAAGAACGTGCACCAGTATGTCCTGAAACCCCTTTCGACCGCCAGAGGCAGGTTGCCTCCGAGGAACTCTCGCACTATCTCCTCGTTCCTGAGGAATGAGTCTCCCCCTCTCGCCCTGATCCTCCCGTACATGGCTTCCCTGACCCCGCTCTCGAAGCTCTTCCTGCTGACCGACCGCTCACCGGAAAGGAAGGCGAACGCCTGGGACCTGCTCACTGTGTCAAGTATGGTCCTGTTCGACCCTACCTCCGAAAGCTCCGGGACGTCCACCGCTAGGTCCCTCCATGCCTCTACGACGAAGACACCGGCATGAAGAAGGACCTCGGGGAAATGGGCCCCTTCCACCCTTGCCCCCGGAGATATCTCAATGATGCTCCTGTTCTTCATATGGTCCTTGATGTAATTGAAGTAGATGTTCGAAAGCCTGTCGTTCAATGGTTCGTTTATGGCATCCAGGTCCCTGAGGTTGGAGGTCGTGATGGCCACGAAGCTCCCCGGGAAGGTCTCCCTGGACTTGGCCGGTGAAACGATACCTTCTTGGAGGGCCTGCAAGAGGACGTTCTGGGTCCCCAGGGGCAGCTTGCCTACCTCATCGGCGAGCAGGAGCCCCCTGTTGGCCTGCAAGAGCTTCCCTGGTTCTAGGATGAGAGGGGATGTGGGGTCGCCCAGTTCCTGAAGTTTATGAAGGTTGTACACTCCGGTCAGATTGTCGGGGAAGACCTCCGAGGAGCCCTGGAGCCTGGCAAGGCCGAAGCCTTCCTTCAAATGCACCCTGGACACGGGAACCTTCTTCGGATCGACCTTCGAAGGGTCGAAATCTTCCATTCCATCACCGAACCGTGATTGGCAGGAGGGGCAGCATTTGACCCGCCTGTGGAAAACGGGGTCCACCACCGAGGCGGGGTCGTCCTGAACGGGGCAGTCCGTGACCACGAACACCTCCTTGGGAAAGAGCTGCCAGATGTCCTTTGCCAGGCTTGTCTTACCAGTACCTGAAGGTCCGAAAAGCAGCACGTGGGACCCCGCTATCAGGGCAGAGACCAGGTTAGAGAGGGTTTCCGGGCCCACGACCGTGTTGGGGAAGAGCAGGGCCATGGCCTCGTCCATGGAATGCCCCTTCTTCCTCAGGGCGATCAGAGTGCCCTTTATCTCTCCCGATAAGGATTCCTGGGGGGTCATCGGTCTGTACCCTGACCTCATCAGTTCGTCGGCCGTCCTGATTACCTGAGCATCCATTTCCATCGTCTCCTTGTATCGCCTTTCCTTATGTTGTCGGCCCTTACGGAGGGAATAGAACGGATTTTATTGTTCCGGTCCTGAGGCATGTGCCCATGTGGACCTCCGGATATGTTTAATTGCTTGGGACCATCTACCTTGGTCCGGTGAATGACGGTGACCTCATTACCTGTCAGTGCAACAAAGAGAAGTTGGAAGGTACTGGTCACAAGGCAGCTGCCAGGCAACTGCCTTTCGGATCTGGATGGATTGGCGGACCTGGAGGTCTGGAAGGAGGATGGACCGATACCCAGGGAGATGCTCCTTGAAATGATCTCGGATAAGGATGCCCTTATCTGCCTTGTGAGCGACAAGGTGGACCGGGAAGTGATCCTCTCGGCCCCCCGTTTGAAGGCCATAGGTAATTTCGGTGTGGGTTATGATAACATAGACCTAGTGACCGCCTCCGAAAGGGGCATACCCGTTTTCAATACTCCGAACGTCCTTACTGAAGCGACCGCAGACCTTGCCTTCGCCCTGATACTTTCCGCTGCAAGGAGGCTCGGCGAGGCGGAGAGGTTCCTAAGGAAGGGCGACCCATGGACATGGAGCCCAAACCTGTTCCTTGGAAGGGATGTCTGGGGGGCTTCCCTTGGGGTCGTGGGTGCAGGTAAGATTGGCAGGGCCATACTGATGCGTGGAAAAGGGTTCGGTATGAGGCTGTTCTATACGGACACGACAAGGAGGGACGACCTGGAGGACGGGACGGGTGCCAAGTTCGTGACCCTTGACGAGCTGCTCTCCATTTCTGATATCGTCTCACTGAACGTTCCATTGTCGGTGTCAACACGACACCTCATAGGTGAGAGGGAGCTCTCTTTGATGAAGGAGGGGTCCATCCTTGTGAACACCTCGCGCGGCCCGGTCCTGGACGAGGCCGCCCTTGAGAGGGCCTTGAGGGGGGGCAGACCTGCAGCGGCGGGGCTGGACGTCTATGAGAACGAACCCATCGTGCTGCCTGGTCTTCTGAAGCTCGACAATGTGGTGCTCCTTCCCCATATAGGGTCCGCGACATTGAGCGCCCGGAGAGCAATGGGACGCCTGGCGGCCGGGGCGATCGCTGCATTCATAAGGGGCGAGAGGCCGATGAACACGGTGAACCCTAATGTTCTCGGACCTGACAAGGAGGTAGGGCTCTCATGAGAGGGGGCTTAGAGGGGTCCGGTCCGGTCTTCGAGGTCACAGATACCGACCTGGCAGGCCGCATAGGCAGGTTGAGGATCGGCCAGAGGATGGTCGAGACCCCTGACCTGATGCCGGTGGTCAATCCTAATTCCATTTCAAGGGGTGAGGGAATACCTCCCTCGGAGCTCTATGACACCTTCCGCTTCCGTATGCTCATCACCAATTCCTACATCATCAAGAGGAACCCGGCCATTATGGAGGAGGCGTTGAAGGTGGGCCTTCACCGACTGCTCTCCTTCGACGGGGCAATAATGACCGATTCGGGCACTTTCCAATCCTATGTCTATGGTGGAGGGGTGGATAAGGAGGTCGATGTGGACCCCATCGAGATAGTGGAGCTGCAATCGAGGTTGGGTTCCGATGTTGGCACCATCCTTGACATATTCACCCCCCCGGGGGTCGACCGTGTCAGGGCCGGGTCGGCCCTCGAGCTGACGATGGAGAGGGCAAAGGCCTCTATGGACAGGGCAAAGGACATGGTCCTTGCCGTCCCCATCCAAGGGGGCGAGCACCTTGACCTCCGCGAGCGTTCTGGCAGACAAGTGCTCGAACTGGGCAGTGGTTACGCTCCCATCGGAGGCGTGGTCCCTATCATGGAATCCTACGATTATCCGCTGCTCGTAGATGTCATAGCCTCATCCAAGAAGGGTTTAGGACCTTCCGTTCCGACCCACCTTTTCGGTGCGGGCCATCCCATGGTCCTGCCTCTGGCATCAGCACTGGGCTGCGACCTGTTCGATTCCGCATCCTATGCCAAATATGCAAAGGACGGCAGGTACCTCACCCCTTACCGAACCCTGCAGCTGTCCGAGATGACCTCGCTTCCCTGCTCTTGCAGGGAGTGCTCTGGAAGGTCGCCTGAGGACCTCCGGGCTATGGACAGGCCGATGGTCGAGGGGGTCCTTTCGAGGCACAATCTCTGGGTCATCAGACAGGTCCTGGACGAGGTCCGCGCCTCCATCAGGGAAGGTACCCTATGGGAGATGGTCGAGCGTTTCGCCCTCTCCAATCCCATGATGTATTCGGGCGTCAAACGGCTATTCGAACACAGGGGCTTCCTGGAAGAGAACGCCCCCAGGTCCCTGAAGCGGTTCATGTGCTGCACCTCTCTGTCCCTGTGCAGGCCGGAGTTCTCGAGGACCGAGGCCGCCCTGGCGACCTACCCGAGGGAAAGGTACCCTGACAGGGTCCTTGCCCTCACGGACTGGACCGCATCCAGGAACAGACCAGTGGAGGAATTGATGGGAAGGTCGTTCCCTCAGGATATCTGGCCTGCCGTTATCTCCCCGCTCGGCACCCTGCCTTACGATGTGCTTTCGATGTACCCCATGACCCAGGCGCTCTTCCCTCCACCCGGCTTCCTGGATGAGGGCCTAGGATCCCTTGCGGAAAGGGCCGCGGCCCATCTGGGAGGTCCGCACGTGGAGGTCGTCCCCTGGTCGGGTAAGGGCAATATCGGTCTTCGATCCATGAGTCGTGATACTGACGAGATGGATTCCCTCTCCGTATCCAGTATGCTCCGGCTTCAGTTCGGCGGCCACGACGGTAGATATGCCGATGAGCTCATGTTCGGTCCATATACCACGGCCCAAGCGCTCAAGGCTAGGCTCTCGTTCGTAAGGTCAAGGACGAACAACAGGGTCAGGAACGTCCTGCTGGCAGGGAGCGGGGAAGGCCCCACCCATGTGCTTTCCATCAGGGCCGAGGACGGCCTCGTGAACCTCAAGATATCCGGTGCAAGGAAGCTCCTGGAGGGAAGCTCACCCCCTCGGTGGAGGGTCGTGGTCGACAGCGAGACCGGTGCCTACAATGCCCAGGGCCGCAATGTCTTTAACAGGTTCGTGAAGGACGCGGACCCCGCCATCAGGCCCGGGGACGAGGTAATGGTAGTTGACAGTTCGGACAAGCTGCTCGCAGTCGGAAAGGCCAACGCCCAGTACAGGATGATGATGGATTCCCTTTCGGGCATCGCCGTGAAGGTAAGGGAGGGCGTTGATAGTGGGAAGGGGGGAGACGTGACATGAGCGTCCAAAAAACCATATAACCGGAGAAGGGATTGGGCCATCGATGATAACTGACCTTTGCGCGCCCGATGAGCCAGTCGCGCCGGACCCGCTCGAGGATGTCCAGAGCAGATACTTCGGTATAAGGAGGCTCGAGCTGGTACCTCTCCTGGAGGGGAGGCAGGCGAAGGGCGATGCGCCCTCCTCTTCCGTTACGCTCGTAAGGACCCCAACATCCGTTGTCGTGGTCGATTCCGGTTCGGCCTCTTTCAGGGACCCCATCAAGAGGGCCTTGCTGGAAAGGGGGATCCGCACCGAGAGGGTCAACGTGCTCGTCTCCACAAGGTTGGACCCGGTCTTCAGCGGGAACGATGAGCTGTTCCCGCATGCCCTCCAGCATCTGAAGGAGGGGGAGCTGCTGAAGGCCTCCTTCAAGGCGGGGAGGAAGGTGGAGATATCGACAAAGGTCCACTGGATAGATAAATATCTCATGCTGGGGCGCATGGACCCTTCGCTCGGCAATGGACTGGCCCTCTTCGTCCATTTCCCCAAACCTCTGGACCTCCTGGCACCTTCCTCGAGACATCTTGCGGGCAAGATAGTCGGCATCATGGGTGCCGCGGTCAGGTCGGCCGAATCCGTTGAGGTCGAAATGGCCTTGGGGGATATCAAGGAGATCGGTCGCCCGAAGCCTGGCCAGCCCGACAACATTGCGGACCTGGTAGGACTTCTATCATACTGCGACATCGTTGTCCCGGCCTACGGGCCCATGTTCCCGGTCCGGTGAGGTGAGCTTTTGAACCCTTCTGTAAACGATACGGCAAGGACTGGGGAGCTTGCCGCGCTCGAACTGGTGGCCGAGGATATCCGTTCCATGAAGATAAGGGGGGCTGGCAGGATAGCTAGGGCCGCTTCGGAGGCGCTTTCCGCCCTGGCCCGTGATTATCATGGGGGCTCGTATGAGGGTCTGCTCGAGGCCCTTCGTTCCGGTGCACGGACACTGATGGGCACTCGCCCCACCGCCGTCTCCCTGCGGAACGCATTGCTCATGACCCTATCCAATGCGGAACTGGCCCCGGACCTCGGCTCGTTGAGGGCGGAGGTAATGGAGCGCTCGTCCAGATTCGTAACGGGGTCGCTCTCCGCGGTCGATAGGATAGCCAGGAACGGTAAGGTGCTCATAGACGCCGGCTCCCGAGTGATGACGCATTGCAATTCGGATGCGGCCCTCTCTTTGATAGAGGCCGCATTCACTGACGGGAGGGTCAATGGGGTCATAGCGACCGAGTCACGGCCATGGAGGCAGGGGCACCTCACTGTCAGGCGCCTTGCATCTAAGGGAATGCCCGTGACCCTCATAGTGGACTCCGCCTCCAACAGCCTCATGGCAGAGGTGGGGGCCGTGGTCATCGGGGCGGATACGATAACGGCCGATGGTCACCTAGTGAACAAGATAGGGACATCCATGGTGGCCCTTGCCGCCCGTAATGCTGGTGTCCCTGTCATCGTCTGTGCTGAGACATACAAGTTCTCCATGTGGGCCAAAAAGGGGTCCGACGTGGTCATAGAGGACCGGGGGCCTGAAGAGGTCGCCGACCCGCTGAGCTCTTCGGACCTGCCTGGGGTCTCCTTCCTCAACCCTGTGTTCGATATCACGCCGCCGGACCATATAACCCACATCGTGACGGAGGACGGCATCATATCGCCCCGGGATGCCGCAAGCGTCATAGAGCGAATGGCGGCCATGATGTTCGAAGGAGGGAATGCCGGTCCAGCCTCTGGATACTGGTTCGAGGGGCTTTGAAATGAACAAGGAAAGGTGATGACGGATGGTGAAGGTCGAAACGGGAGAGGAGATGGCAGGGACCGCCACGGTGTTCAAGGTGATGCCCATAGACCTTGAGACCGGCGAGTATACGATAATACTCAATCAAAAGGACGCGGATGCGCTGGGCCTCCGTTCGCTTGACAGGGTAAAGGTCACAGCCTCGATGGAATCGGTCGTGTGCATAGTCGAACTGACCGGGTCGGTGGTAATGCCTGGTTCCGTTGGGCTTCTCAAGAAAGGCCGGCAGAAGCTTACTGTCGGGCAGGGTGACACTGTCAGGGTCACACCAGTCACCAGGCCCCTGTCCATCGAGCTCATAAAGAAGAGGCTCAACAAGGAAGAGCTTTCCACCGAAGAGATATTCGTCCTGGTGGAGGAGATAACCAACCATCGTCTTTCGGACGTCGAACTCTCTGCGTTCGTGACCTCCACCTACATGCACCCAATGACCAGCCGGGAGATAACCGACCTCACCCTGAGCATGGTCAAGACCGGTGAGATCATAGAGATAGATGCGGAACCCATATTCGATTTCCATTCGGTCGGTGGTGTCCCAGGGAACAAAGTGACCCTCATTGTCGTCCCCATAGTGGCGGCTGCCGGGCTGCACATCCCCAAGACCTGCTCCAGGGCGATATCCTCCGCCGGTGGGACCGCGGACATACTCGAGACGATAGCGAACGTCACCCTTCCTGGCTGGAAGATCAAGGAGATAACTGAGACCATCGGCGGGACCATAGCCTGGGGCGGCGGAGTGAACATAGCCCCGGCAGATGATATCATAATAAGGGCAGAGTACCCGCTGTCCATAGACCCATATTCCCAGGTCATCGCATCGGTCCTGGCAAAGAAGAAGGCCGTTGGGGCGGACTACCTGCTCATGGACATTCCTGTAGGGGCCAATACCAAGGTCCACGACCTTGACCTTGCAAGGATGTACTCCCGCGACTTCAGGGAGATCGGTGAGAGGATAGGCATCAAGGTCGAATGCGCGATAACCTACGGTGGGCAGCCTGTCGGAAGGAACATAGGCCCTGCCCTGGAGGTCAAGGAAGCACTGCAGGTCCTGGAAGGTAGGCCTCCCTCCTCCTCCACCCTTGAGAAGTCCATAGCCCTGGCAGGCATCCTGCTGGAGATGGGGGGTATCGCCGGGAACGGCAAGGAGGAGGCTAACAGGATACTCAGGTCCGGGAAGGCCTTGAGCAAGTTCTGGGAGATGATCGAGGCCCAGGGAACGGAGCATAAGGAGATAACGTCCGAGGATGTGGTTCTGGGCAAGTTCTCCGAACCCATCTTCTCATCATCCGATGGCTATGTGAGCTCCATCAACAACAAGATGCTTGTACGGATAGCAAGGGCCGCCGGATGCCCCTCGGACAAACTGGGAGGTATCGTGCTCTCGAAGAAGATAGGGCATCAGGTCGATAAGGGCGAGGAGATATTCAGGGTCTATTCCAGCAACGAACAGAAGCTCAAGCTCGCCGTCCAGACCGCTAGGAAGCTCGCCCCCTTCCAGATAGAGGGCATGGTCCTTGAGAGGGTCCCTGCCGAAAGGGTGATCCATACGATCTGATGGAAGGGATGGGAGAACCCTTAAGATTCGGAGCAGGTTCTCCCGTGTTATCGTTGAACGGAGGCTTCACGAACGACCCCTTCCACCAGATCTGTCCTGAGAGGTCTATTACCTAGGCCCAGCAGGTTCAAACAGGTGCAGGAGAGCCTTCGCAAGAGCCGGGAGGGGGGCCTGCCATCGTTCCTTTACGGAAAGGGTGAGATCCTTACCACCGAAAGGTGGAAGAAGGTCATTGAGAAGTACAATCCCCCTGAGCTCCTGGAGAGGATGGACAAGATCGAGGGGAAGGCAAGGCTGTCCAAGGCTAACGTTCCAGTGCCGGAGACCTATATAGTCCTTGAAACAGAGGACGACCTGTTGAAGTTCGCCTCTTGGCTCGATAGGTGGGAAGGCGGGTTCGCTCTCAAACCCGCTTCGGGACATGGCGGGGCCGGTATAGTTGTCATTGACAGAAAGGTATCAGGCTCCTTCATAAGGTCCTCAGGCAGGCTCATGGACAGGACGAGGCTGGTGGAGCATGCCTCCAAGATACTGACAGGGGGATATTCGGGACTGCCGTCCGACAGGGCGTATGCCGAGGAGCGCATCCTGCTCTCCCGCAGTCTCAGGGAGATCACAACGCCAGGTCTGCTCGATATCAGGATAGTGGCGCTGAGAGGTTTCCCGCTCATGGCAATGACCAGACTGCCCACTGACAGGTCCGGCGGCAAGGCGAACATCCATCAGGGTGCCATAGGTGCGGGGATATCCATATCGGAGGGCAGGATAATCTCTGCGACCCATCTGAGACGGACGACCAAAAGACATCCTGGCTCCGGAAGGTCCCTGGTGGGGTTCAGGTTCAATATGTGGGACCTCATGCTAGAGACCGCCTCATCGGCGGCGGACGCGTCTGGGCTAGGTTACGTCGGGATCGATATGGCCCTGGACGACCGGAAGGGGATCATCGTCATCGAGGTCAACAAGAGGCCGGGGCTCGAGATACAGAACGCGAACGGGGCTGGACTGCTGAAACGGATACGTTGGACGGAAAGACAGATCAGGAAGTTGAAACTGGAACCTGACAGGATGGGCCCCGGTATCAAAGCCGAGCTCTCGAGGGGATGGGACCTGGACGGTTGGCAGAAGGCGCACAAGAAGGCAGAGGATGGGGAGGAGTGAGCCCCGACCTTATTTTGGCCCCCCAAGCTCCAGCGGGACCTCGCAGTAGGCGCATTCTCTACTTCTCCATCCGTAGAGCACACCGCAGACAGGGCATCTTTTCCTCATCCTGTTCCTTAAGGTCCTCAACCTCTGCCTGCCGTCCATGAAATAATAGAATACGATACCTATGAAGAACAGGATGAGGACCATCGCTGTTATCTGGAACAGCGGGTATGGGCCATCGGATGCTATCTCCTCTATGGGTTCGGTCGAATCGGTGTAGGATGTGATGGTTGCCTTGTCGTTCTCCGTCGCATAGGCCTGGAGCTCGAAGACCACGATGGTCCTGAAGTATTCGATGGGGAGAGAGATGATGAGAGAGGAATTACCCACGAATGTGCTCTGGGTCAGGTTGACCGCCGTAAAATTATTCTCGAACGAGAGGATGGTGAACCCGTTCTTGAAGGTCAATGTGAGATCGGGATCGGTGGTGTCATAATGGGAGAGGTCCCCCGAGAAGTAGTATTCGTGGTCCTCATCGGACCTGATCCTTCCATAGACCTTCAGTGTTACGTTGATGACCTTCCCGTCCGAGCCGACCCTCAGAGAAGAGATGTCAATGTCAGGCCTGTCATCCGCTCTTACGAAATCGAATGTCTCGTACGAGAAATAGATGACATCGCCCTCGGCATCCCTTTCATAGAGCTCGAAGGTGCCCCAGTCGAAAGCCTGTACAGGGAGGGTGACAATGGCCAATAAGAGGATTGAAAAGATGAATGACGCAAAGGCAGGACCTTTTCTTATCATCCACTACCCCTTCGATGGAACGGATGGCATCCTGATTAATCTTCTCTTTTTCCGAAGATATAGGCAAGGATGCCTATCACAACGATGATGGTCACAAGGATGGCAGCCACGATGAACCCGACAAAGGGGAAGCTGCCATCACCAGCGTCTTCATTCACAGCGCTATCCTCTGGAACGATCTTATCCTCGTTCCCTTGATCACCATCGGGGACCTCGGGCTCATCGGGAATTGGTTCGGGCTCGACTTCCGGCTCATCAGAGGGCTTATCGCCGCTCAGAACCCTCAAGTTCAATGTGATACTGCGCGTTATATCAGGGTCCCCTGCCGCAGCGGCGTCCCTTGCTTTGGACCTGAGCTCTATCTCGAAGTTCCCCCTTGTTGCGGTGGATGAGATGGTTACGTTGACCTGCACGGTCATTTCGGCCAGGGGCGGGACCCGTACATCTCTGACGGAGACATACACCCCCTTGCCGTTGAGCTGGTTCATGTTCTCGACCGAGAGCTCATAGGTGTCATAGGCATTTCCCAGGTTGGAGATCATCAGGTCGTACCCCACCTCGTCGCCCCTGTACCCCTCGACATAGCTTTCTCTTGCCGCCAGGGCATGGTCATAATAGCCTATCACATAGATGATCGCCGTTACCGGTTCTATCGAACCTCCCATTGTGCCAGGGCTGTAAATCCATCTCCCTGAGACCGTTAGGAGGCCTTGTGGGTACTGGGTGGTCTCCTCGGGGACCCGGACCACTACCTGAAAGTTCTGGGTGGTCACCTGCTTCGAGAACGTCAGTGGCGGCGACGTCGAGGCAGGCCATTGGTCGGTCCCGTTACCAGCGGTGGCATTGAGATAGACTATCAGGTACTGTATCGAGGGGGACCAAGGTACCTCTACTGAGATTGTCCCGCTGAATTGGACTATCCCGTCGTTCCCCTCGTCCGGTTCGACATCGACGCTCTGATTGTAGCTGGCAAGCTCGATAGTGACGGCCGGCCTACCCACGCCGTTGACCTCTCTGGTGACGATAGAACAATTCACGAGGACCGACAGGATGATGACCATTGCCAGAAAGATAGGGGGTGTCCTCATGTTGTACACCTTCTTCGTCCGCTCCTCGGTGGACGTATATAATCGGCTACCCCCATATAAAACGTTTTTTGAACGGACATGTCACGCCTCGGGATGGGTTGAGACCACGACCTTTACGACCGTGCCCCCTTTCATGAAAAGGACGTATCCGTACCTGTTCAATCTATCCAGCGCCTCCTCGACCTGCCTTCTGTCCGCTCCCGGCATTATGGACCCCCTGTCGAAATCGAAGGTCCCGTCCCTCTCTGCGGCCTCCCTTAGCTCCATATAGATCCTCCGGTCCATGGGCTTGAGCTTGCTCCTCCAGGGGAAGGTCCTATCTCTCCTGAATGCATCCTCTTCCCTAATCATACGACCCTTCTCCTCCAACCCCCTGGACAAGAGCTCCTTGAACACGGAGAAACCATCGGACGAGACATCGGTCCTCTTCCTCATGTAGCCCTCTCCAGTGAACTGCTTCCCTATGTTGAGCCTTGTAAGGGCGAGAGCTATCCTCACGGCCCCCAGGGGGTCGGGTTCGCCTATGGACGGGGCGTCCCAGAAGGCGTCGGTGAAGGCCTCCTTCAGCGCTCTCTCCGACAGCTCACGTACCTGATCGTCGGTCGGAGGGGGTGTGTACAGCGCGGTCAGCTGATAGTCCAGAACGTCCAGGTCAAGCTCCGGACGTTTTCCCTTCAACCTTGAGTCCCTCAGGACGAACGGCAGCTGGATAGGGACCTTCTTCGACCTCATGGTCTCTGATACCTTATGGGGCCTGACTATCGAGAAGCAGTTCTCCTCCACCCTTGTGGTCTGGACCTCGATAAGGTCCTTCAAGGAATCCACGGTGAGGAAACGGTACCTCTGCGTCCCGGATGTCCTGAACTCGACAGGCAGCTGGGCCGTTACGGTCTGGGCAAGGTCGCGGGGCGTGCCCACATCCGGAGCCCTCGGGGTCTCCAGTCCCTCGGATCCCAGACCGCCCCTGCCGTAGACCGATGATGGCGCGGATACCAAGAGGAGGGCTATCACGAGGTCCAACATGTCCTTGTCCGGGTCCGACCACGCCGAGGATACCTTTGCCATGAACTCGTCCTTGGGTAGGAGGGGGGGTGGTATGGGGACCCTTGGCCTCTCCAATGAAAGAACGTCCACGACCTCCATATTGACGGCCTCCGAGAGCCTTCCCGGGTCATTTCCGGGTATGACCACCCGTTTAAGGATGCGGGATGGCACCGCCCTGATGAGCTCTCCGTCAATGACCTGGGCAGATAGGTCTGACGGCAGGACATAGACCCTGCCGCTGTCAATATCGGTGAACCTGGACTTGAGAAGCCTGAAGCTCCTTCGGTCTATGAATGAAACGAACCCTACGTCCCGGTTCGAAGGGTCGCTCATGAGGCTCCGCTCGAACCTGCAGAGCTCAGAGCCCATGTACCTATCCCTGAGCCGAAGGCCCGCCATGACCCCACCAATGTGTGCTCTCAAGATGAGCTTTTCTTATGCTGTCTGCGGAGCCTTCTCTCCTTTCTCTTCGCTGCCGCATAGAGAATGAGGTCCCGCTCCAGGTCGCTCACGGGTCTGAGCCTTCTGTACATTATGACGGAGGCCCTCCTCATGTCCGTATAGGAATCTATGTCGAGGGCCATCTCCGGGGGGACACCAACAAGGCATATCCTGATGCCAGAGAACCGGCTCACTATGGCCTCGACCTCGGAAAGGGCCAGCTTCCACCTCATGGACCTCAGGATCGGCCTGCCGAAGTGCCTTATGAGACTGGGATAGGTGAACGGACTGGCACCCATCTTCCTCAATGAATAGAACCGGTCCATCAATGCCTTTTTCACTGCATCTGTCCTGCAAAGGAGCATATTCCCGACCATGATATGTCCCTTGCCCCCTTTGCCAAGGATATTGCCCCCATCATCCATAATTGCGAGACCGAACTTGTTCAGGTTGCCCTTTCCCGGGCGGTTGGGACCGACCCTTCCCAGATCGACCAGGTCGTTCCTTTCTATGTATTCCTTCAGCCCTTCCCTCGAAGCAACGCCGAAATATATCGAATGGGCCAGACCCCGGACCTTGCAGGCCTCGAGGAAATGCCGGATGGCCTCAGGTGTGATGAGCGGGGAATCTCCGCCCACGATAAGGATGTGCCTGCCAAGGTAACCCGCGGATATGGCGGCTTCCTTGCCCCTCAGTATGTTCTCACCTATGGACCCTCCCTGGTCAACTACGTTAGGGCCTGGAAGACAGCACCTTTCCAGCTCGTTGGTTATCTGCTTCCTTGGACCGACAACGAACACCTTGGTAGGATCAACCAGGTCCGAGGCCATCACGCCCTTAATCACTAGTGATAAAGAGGTCTCACCAGCCACCGAAAGGTACTCCAGGAGGACCTGCTTCCTCTTCCTGTACAGTCTGTCGCCAGTCTTCCCCGCAAAATATAGGGTCCTTTTTAGGAAGTTGATGTTCCCCTGCGAGCAGAGGTCGGGATGGAGGTACAGGAGGGATTTGTTCTCGCCCACGATGTAATCGTCCTTGTTGATCTGGGATGCTATTCGCGACTCGATCTTCTCCCTCTCAGCGGCCCAGAGGGAGGGATGGCCTAACCGGTAGAGCAGTCCACGTCTCCTCCGACGGGCAAGCTCCCTGCTGATCTTAACGTTCCCCGCAAGGACGACAACGCAGATGCCGGGACCGTTATCCATAGGAACCAAGGAGATGCTCACCCCTGCTCCGAACTCTCGTTCATACCATATCCCTCGCTTCCATCGATGATATGATTTATTATATTTGCCCCCGACCTTCACCCTTCATGGACCTGGACGGACTGCTCTCACTAGCAGAGGAGGCGGCCTTCGCAGGGGGAAAGGAGGCGCTCGCTCTTTGGGGTGGAGAGGTCCCTTTGGAACGTTCGGAAGGGGGATATCTAACAAGGGCGGACCTGGCCTCAGAAAGGGCTGTCCTCGAGGTCCTGGGCGAAGGGGCCAACGTTACAGGCTTCCTGTCGGAGGAGAACGGAGGGATGCCCCACTCCCCAGGAAGGCCCTTCTGGATAGTGGACCCGATAGATGGGACATGGAACTACCTCCACGGCGGTTCATGGTGGTCCATTTCCATTGCTCTCATGGCCGATGACAGGCTGGTCCTTGGTGTCGTTCACTCACCGAAGCTCGGGAGGACATACAAGGTCCATGAAGGGATGTCCCGCTCCGAATGCAACGGCAGGGTCCTTCAACCTGATCCCAGCTGTTTCCCTGGAGAATGGACCATAGCGTTCGGTGCCCCATCGACATATGGCGGAAGGACGGACATAATGGAGAAGAGGCTCTTTTCGAGCATTCCCACATCGGACCCAGATAGACCGTTACGTCCCTCAAAGTTCCTTCCAGGAAGGGGCTCCATGGCCCTTGAGCTATGCGCCCTCGCGGACGGCAGACTGAACGCCCTCTGCAGGTTCGGACAGCGGTCCTGGGATGTGGCTGCGGGGTCCATCATCGCCCAAAGGTCCGGATGCGTACTGTCCACTGCTGATGGGGGAGAATGGGCAGATGAGGTCCGTTCGTTCTCAATGGAGCGCAGGACCGATCTGATAGGTGCTACCGGGTCCGAGAACCTCGAACTGCTTAAGGATATGATGGACGGAAAGGTCCTGGCCTGGCCGCCCTTATCGAAAAATGGACCTTAGGGAACGATGGGGCCGTTGACGGAACGGACCGGTCAAATGGGGCCTTTTGCGCTTCCGAGCTAACGCAAATATTAAATATTCCTGTATGGGAGATAAATGATGTTCAGAAGCCTTATTAAATCCCCCCCGTCTATGCTCTACTTAGGAAAAAGAACGAGGAGGCCTTCCTCCCCGGTGACCTCGACAGCACGGGGGGAGGAGGACCTGGATCCTCGGTGGATATGGGCCAAATTGGAGCATATCATGGTAGCGATGGTGCCGCCGAGCTTCCTTCGGACTTTTTCCGAAAACGGAGGTGAAGCACGATGGAAAGCATGCAAAGGGGTAATGAAGAAACCGTGGTCAGCATCTGGTACCGCCTCATAAACATGTATCCCAACCGCTGGCCCAGATGTTCCTGAGCGAGCGTTACAGGGGAAGAGAGGGGGGGCGTCGGACCCCGGCGCCCCTATACCCCCTGGTCCCTGTCCGATCGCCGGGCGAAGGGTTCTGCGGACAGGGCGGTCCGCATCATGCAAAAGCTTGAAATAACGGCCTCATCCTATGAAGTAAGTGGTGGCTGAATTGGACATTGCAGATTATACCACAACGGTAATGGAGACCATGAAGGGGCTCGACCATGGGGCCGTTCAAAGGCTCATAGTGGCAATGAAGGATGTCCGTTCCAGGGACGGGGCCATATACGTATTCGGTAACGGTGGGAGCGGGGCCGCATCCTCGCATTTTGCCGAGGACGTGGGCAAGATGACCATCCCGGACCTCGAGAGCCCCAAGGGCAGGTATAGGATCATGTCGCTCACTGACAACTCCCCTTACCTTCTGTGCCTGGGGAACGATCTGGGGTTCGAATCCGTTTTCGAGCAGCAACTAATGAACCTGGCCCGCCCGGGGGACCTTGCCATAGGGATATCCGGTTCAGGGAACTCGAAGAACGTTGTCAGGGCGATAGCGGCCGCAAAGAGGATGGGGATGACAACGGCGGGCATCCTTGGTTATGACGGAGGGGTCCTGAAAGGGATGGTCGAGATCCCCGTTCATGTGAGGTCAATGGACATGCAGGTCTGCGAGGACCTGCATATGCATATAATCCATCAGATCGTAAAGTCTCTTGCGTACGGATGAACTATAGCAGGATGGATCGCTCCTGTTACCGTTAATTATTTCTTGAACATAGCTAGTAATGCTTTTGAATGTTGAATATGGACGCCCAGGGGCTTTCAAGGAATGTGCATCAAGCACATAGGACCGTAGGTAGGTCCAAAGCCCTGGGCCTTCTCCTGCTCTTGACCCTATCACTGGCCCTCCCCATGTCCGGTCCGGGGGGAGCCGATCATGGCACGGACCCGGCCCCGGATATGAACGAGGCGGGGAGCAGGTCTGACGTGGAAGCGCCGTTCGTTCTCGGGCTTACCTACGCGGCCATTGGGCCCCAGATGTTCTCGGAAGAGGTCCAACCCCTCCTGGAGTGGAAGACCCAGAAGGGTGTACTGGCACACTATTTCCCTTTCGATTCCGAGAACGGTTTCAAGGACTTCCCCGGAAGGGACAAGCAGGAGAGCATCCGGAACTTCCTGGTATCGTTGAAGGGGCAGAACAAGGACCTGAAGTGGCTTTTGCTGGTGGGTGACGGCGAGATCATCCCCTCCAGGAACACATTCATCAATGGGGATGCTAGGAACGGCTCGGACGATCCGGACAACTATGTCCTTTCGGACTATTATTACACCGGGCTGAACTCCACCTGGGACACGAACGGGAACGGCATCTTCGGAGAGGACATATACGGGGTCCTGGACGAGTACGATTGGCTCCCCTCGCTCTATGTGGGCAGATTACCGGCATCGAACGAAAGGGAGCTCGAACATCTGGTGCAAAAGCAGCTCCGTTATGAAAGGGACCCGGCCCCAGGGAGCTGGACCAGCTCTACTCTACTGGTCGGCTCCCTCATGGACCGCCCCAACACTCCGAATAACCCACTGACATTGCCCGATGAGGGGTTCGACTCCTACAAGGACAATGCCTATGAGCTCGTCATGAAGGTCAGAGGCGACCTTCCCCACCATGTATTGCCCCTCGAGCTCTACGACTACGAGCTGGAGGTCTACGGGGGCTACAATCAGCTCTTCGACATCCTCAACCGGAGCTCTTTCACATCACACTACGAGATGGGTTTCTCCACTGTGCTCCTGGCCTGCCACGGGGATACGAACGGTAACTGCACCAGCTACCTTGGGGAGTCTGGTGGCAAGAGGGATTATTGGGGCGACTACCAGGACTATTTCGATTACAATACCGCAGAGACCATCACCAACGGAGAGAGGCTCCCTCTGCTCTATATCTCCAGCTGCGCCTCATTGAACTTCACAGAGGTTGACGATACCAATATGGAAAGGGTCCTGAGGAACCCGAACGGTGGGGCGATAGCCATAATCGGGGCCTCAAAGGATACGTTCAGAGGCGAGTACAGCCCCGAGGAGAACTATACCAGTTCATATGGCAACTGGTGGCAGGCTAGGGAGTTCTTCAATCTCATGTACGGTGGACACCCTAGGCCAGGTGAGGCACTCTATATGCAGAAATGGAACTACATCCAGCATGTCTTCACAGAAAGGGACTACTCCATAGAGGAGTTCAGGATGTTCTACAACAACAATCTTGCCTACAATCTTCTAGGCGACCCCGAGGGGCCTATATGGACGGATGTACCCCGCGAAATGGAGGTCGACCTCCCTGACCCGTTCTACCAGGACAACGGGACCTTCAAGGCAACGGTCCGCGACAAGGTCACAGGCGACCCCCTGAAAGGCGCCATCCTCACGCTCATGGACCCATCTGACCCGTCGGTCTATTATGTGACCAGGTCCGATGGGACCGGGACCTTTGCTTTCGACATTGCCCTGACTGGATTGAACGACCTTTTGGTGACCGTAACCTCTGATGGGGCCATACCGTTGGTCAAGGACCTCGGGGTAGGGTCCCGTTGGAACGTCAGGGTCGACCCCTTGGTCGAATATGACCCGTCCCCGCCCACGTCCCGCAGGCTAATGGACGCGGCGTTCACGGTCCTGAACACGGGCCTTTCGACCATAAGGAACATAACCTTGACCGTGACCCTGAGCTCCGTCCTGGACGGGTCGGCGGCCCCGGTCACGGAGGTGAAGCTCATACCATCTATAGGGCCGGGCAACAGCTTCGTCCAGCATTTCACCAGGTTCACGGCCTTCGAGGGAGAGAACCGGCTCGAGGCAAAGGCCGACATCATCGGGTTCCCCAACAGGGAGATGAGCGATGATGACAACAAGGTCATCGTGACATTCGTGGCGAACGAACCTGTATCCGTTGCGCCCAAAGGGTTCCCCGAAGGCATCACCACCATGGAGGACACCCCCCTCTCCGAGGTGATCGGCAACCTGAACCTCAGCTCCTACATCAAGGATCTGGACCAGTACCCTCAGAAGGTCACGACCAGGGTCGAGGTCCTTTCCGGGAAGGTCAATACAACGCTCTCGAGCGGCATGGTACTTGATGTAATGCCCGAAAAGGATTGGTACGGTAATGTCTCATTGAGGATCGAGGCTTCGGACGGACCGACGACCGCCTTCGGAACAATGGACATAACCGTCCTGCCTGTGAACGACCCACCGGAGTTCCTGAGCGTCCCTTACGAGATCGAGGCCCGCGAGGACCGCCCCTACTCCTTCTTGGTCAGCATCCTAGATGTGGACTCCGAAGGACTTGAGCTCACGCTCAGCTCAGGGGGCTATGACATCAACTCATCCAGGGACGGGCAGGTCCATACGTTCAATATCACATTCCTACCTGACAACTCACTGGTCGGGGACAACAAGCTCACGATCGATGTCGTGGACGGTTCGGGAGGGGACGCATCCTGGGACATTAACCTGAGGGTTGGGCCCACTAACGACCCACCGACCGTCATAGCACCACCCTTACTGACCACGAGACCAGGCAGAACGCTGATGATCGATCTGGACATAACGGACCAGGATGGGGACAAGGTCTTCATTGTCACCGCCTCATGGCAGTTCGGGACCTTCAAAGGGAATACGAGCCTGATCTCCCTGAAGGTCAACAAATCCATCGGTCCGGGGTCCTATCCCCTCGATATCTGGGTGGATGACGGTGGCGGGAACGGGACTGCCCATGTCCAGGTCATGATAGAGGTCGTTGTGGACGAAGTTCGGGGGAACACCATGGTGATCATTGTCATAACCATTGTCCTGCTCGCGGTCCTGATAGGCTACGGTGTGTTCATCCGGGTCCAAGAGGTGAAGCAGAGGGCGGTCCTCGAAGGTGTTGGGACCGATTCGCCCCTTGAGGCGAAATCCATCTCGGACGCTGTCCTCCACAGCCTTCCCCCGGGCAAGGGCAAGGAGAACACCATTTCCGTTCCCCCGGCACCTCCGGAGATAGAGGGCGATCTTGCCAGAAGGGAGATGGAAGCGGTCGAACCTCCCGTACCAGAGGAGATGATGGAGCCCCCCGACGAGCTCATCACCGACCTGGAAGAGGTGATGGATGACGTACTGAAATGATACTGGAAATCGGTCCATTTTTTTCACAACACTTAAATAACAAACCTGTATGTAGTCCCCCACTCGAGGTCCCTGAAATGACCCAAAAACCCCTGAGCGTGTTGAGCCAGGCCGTCTCTGGTAGGGTCATCGTAGAGCTCAGGGCCGGCAGGGAGTTCAGGGGCGTTCTGGACGGGTTCGATGTTCACATGAACCTTGTCCTCAAGGACGCAACGGAGATAATAGATGGTGAGACCATCAGACGCTCGGAGACGACCATAGTTAGGGGAGATAATGTGATATACATATCCCCATGATGAGAAAAAGAGGTGTCCAAGTTGTCAAAGGGAACGCCGTCCCAGGGAAAGAAGAACAAGAAGACCCACATAAGGTGCAGGAGATGCGGGAGCCACGCATACCATATAAGGAAGAAGGCCTGCGCCTCTTGCGGTTTCGGCAACTCACCCAGAATGAGGCATTACGCCTGGGCCAAGACCCACTGATGGTCATCCAGGGGACCCGCCCCCAGCCGAATCGAGGACCGTTCCTTTCCACCTTGAAGGTATCTTTTTCGATATTATGACCGTGGCAGCGGCGCCCATGACCATGATGACCGCCATTCCTATGACCGAGGGCAGGAACGCGGATGTCATAAGTAGGGACAGCATCATTGAGAACATGAGCGGCAGTACCGTGAAGACCATGTATCTTACGAAAACGGACGAGTCCAGAAGGAGGGTGTTCGTCCAGAGGCCCGTCAGGTAGGCGGTGACATGGGCCATATAGGGTATAGCTACCAGGAGGAGCGGTACAGAGAACAAAAGCTCCTTCCAATCACCGGTGGCTGCGGTCATGATCAGGAGGAAGAGCAGGGATATGGGCAGTGCGATTAGGATGTGCTCCCTCAATTTGACCCTTATCAGGGAAACCGCATCTACCGGTATCGTCTGGTCGAACTCGAGGAAGTCCATGCTCACCAGGTGCGAATAGATGGAAATGGTGAAGAAGGAGACCATGACCGCGAAGAATGCCGTATTGAACCTTAGCCCTGAGCCTTCGAAGCTGCCTATGAGGCCGACCATCAGGGAGATGATCATCACCGGAAAGAGCATTGAGAAGGCTATCCTTACGTATGCCTTGCCCCTGAGCAGGTTCACCATGTCCCTGGCGAACAGGGAGCGCCCTATAGGGTCCTTAGGATAGACCATTCCCGCGGCCTTGTAGGCCCTTGAGTAGGAACCTGATACAGGTCCTTGACCTTCCATGGGCATTCCATCGAATGCGATGATCCCGACAGTGCAGTACACGACAACAAGGATGGAAGAGACCGACAGCCAGATGAGCGGAGAGCTTATCAGGGCTAGCATCGGAGGGAGGAAACCCTCGAGACGGCCGGTGGTCTGCTGGACCACTATGAGCGGGACGAGGGAGAGGGGGACCAACAGCAGATGGGTGCGCCTCCTGTTGTTTATAGCGGCCGATACCGTCATGCTCAAGGAGAGGCCCAGGAAGAAGGAGGAGCAAAGGGCAGAGGTAAGGACCAGCGCCTCAATCGGGTCTGCAGGCCTGACAAGACATCCCAGTAAGAGTCCTCCCAGAAGTGGTGCGAGCACCAGCAGCAGATAGAATATCGCATCGTGGAGGAAATAGGCCGCATACATCCTCCTGTCGGACACAGGTTGGTATTGTGTGGAGGCAGATAACATCGTAACCGGGCCCAGCGCCCTCTCGATGAACTCACGTCCCATGAATGCCAGGCCTCCCATGGAGATTCCGAACATGAAGAGCGCCCCAACAGCACCTGTCTGAAGGTCGTCTGCGCTCACGGAGGCTTCTATAAGAGGGTGGAAAAGTCTGGTGGACAGAGCTCCGAGGAAGATGAGCTGGGGGAATATGACGAGAGAGAGCGCGGATGAGAACGACCTTCGCAGTCTGAGCTCCTCGAGAAGGAAGAGCTTGATGAGATGGAGCATCGGTGGAAGAGTGTGGGGTGGGGTTGATAATCCTTCTCCCAACAGTTCCCTTTTCATGACGATAGGGGGATCAGGTCCAAAAGCCCGGTTATATGCTGGATGACCGGGCCTTGGATCCCCTCCCCTTCCGGTGGCTCGCCATCGGTTATGTACTGGCGTATGTAGATGGCCTTCATCCCGAGCTTTCTTGCTGGGAGGATGTCTGTCCTGTACCTATCCCCGACATAGATCGCATCTTTGGGTTCGACAGCTATCTCGTCCAGCGCCTTCCTGAATATTGCCTCGGACGGTTTCGATATCCCGACCTCGGCAGAGATCACAAGAGGGTGGAACAGGTCGATGGCACCCTCCCTGCTCAGAAAGTCCCTAATGGACCTCCCATCAGGGGCATTGGAAATTATTCCAACGCGGAGCTTTATACCATCCGGCCCCTCCATGTCCCTCAGTTCTTCCACCACATTCCTGGCATCCGGGTCCAACGAAAGGCAACCGGTGAATGCCTGAGTGTGGGAGACGACCAAACGGTCTAGCGACCCATAGGCGTCAAAGCCCCTGTTCCCCAGTTCCTCAAGGAGGAGCAGGGACCTGATGGAGGGGGATGTCTCCCATGAGCCGTCCCTGGACCTCTTCATCTCCGTCGAGAATACGTCCTCGAAGGAGCTTCTGAACATATCGTAGGTGATATCGGTCCTATGAAGGTCGGAAAGGGAGTACCATGATGCAATGAAGCGTTCGTACTCGAGCCTTGTGAAAGGGGCGATGGTGTTCCCTATATCGAACAGTACTGCTTTGAGATCCGCCCTGGGCAAGGCCAAACCGTCCGTTCCATCGAAAACGACCCTAACGGGCCTTGTTGAAGTAGTTGGCTAGGAAGGTGAACGCCGCACCACCGGCGATTATGGGCCACGCGACCTCGGGCTTTCCAGTGGCTGCCTCCCAGACACCCCAGAGTATGATGAACATCCCGAACGGTGTTATGAAATGGTAGGTCCATCTCATGAGGTAGAAGATCCT